>CALIEI010000151.1 GCA_938022165.1 uncultured Saprospiraceae bacterium
TTCTTTCTTGATGAAGATCGAGAAAATTTGATTTGGAAACTGACGGTCTAGGTTTAGCCACAGATGCCCTTTTCTAGAGTATCTGCTGGCTACCACATGACCACAGACTTGTACCATCTTACCAACTTTATGTTGTGCCTGAATAGTATTGATAGCATTCCCCGTAAGAATTTTTGATGACAGTGGTTCTTTGTCTCCACCATCCAAATTCTCAAACCAAAATTCTTTTTGAAGTAAGGATTCAACCTCCTCTTCTAAATTAGAGAAAATATTCAGACCCGTAGCTTTTTCTAAGTCGTCTATATTTACTGCATAGGACTCTATTGGGTAATCTAGTTGTTTATTTTCCATAATGAATCCAATCGCTCTTCTATTCACTGGATCATATGCCGCTTTCGCAAAACGTTTTGGAATGGAAACAGCATTGATAGATCTTTCGATTTTGGTCAATCCATCTTCTAGTATAGGCATGGTGACTATGTGTAAAGGAACTTCATTGTTGATGACGTATCTACGTAAATGATTTTCTAGCTCTGCCCATTTTTCACGATTGAATTCTGGAAGCTGAGGAGACATATTTGAATAGTAGTAGCTCTCTGACAAAGCATCAGCAGACCATCGAAAATCTGCACTTGGTGCGAGGTGTCCTCTATCATAACCAAAGCCATCGTATTTCACTTCTCCATTGGCTAAGGTATCTGTCAAGAAGTAGTCTTCTTGCACTGCGGTCCCTGTTTCAATTTTTGGATCTGCTCTGAAGTCGTTGCTCCTATATGCCGCTCCCGTTGCGATATCTGGAACGATCATATGGGCTACCCACTTTGCTTGCTCATCAGTCTCAGAGTAAGCCAAGATCATAGCTAAATGCTCCACAAAGTCATCAGAAGGAAGTCCTATTTCCTTCATCTGCTCGATGATTTGTTTTTGCTTTAAATCGACAATCTTAGTATCGAGCGCATCTAATTGTTTCTCTAATGCATTTCGTTGATCTTCAACGGACTTGATGGCATCAGAGACAGATTGAGCAGAGGAAATATAAGTAAGGCAGATTAGCAATAGGAAGCCGCCTAATTTGATGGCATTAAAATTCATTGTGGCAATAATAACATATTGAATGTTAAATTAAAACGATATGTGGTTAAATGTATTTTAAGTTGCCATTTTAAATAAAAAAAGCCTTTAGCTTAATTCACTGGTTATGGTTTTCAATGAAATAAGACTAAAGACTAGGGGCTCCTAAATGCAATTAGGAAAGTTAATTTTAGGTCTTGGTAATTGTCTAATGGATGAGGGATGGTAAGGATGGCTCTGTAAGAGCCAGTCCGCAGTGTAACGGAGGACGGTAGCAAAGCGAACTCCTGAACAGCCCGACCTTTAGCTTATTTTCTAGGCATTTTTTTGACTAGAAAATAAGCTGAAGGGCATCCCCAAATAATACTACTTCAACAAAGAAATATTTCCTTGGGAAGTAAACGTCTCTCCATTGGTACAAGTACAATTAAATATATATCCAAATACATCTGGATCTAAAGTCTTGCCTCGGAAGGTGCCATCCCAAGTCTGTGACTGATCATCTGCTTCAAAAACTTGCTGCCCAAATCTATTGTACACTGTAAGATGCATCTCTAGAATCTGATTTCCATCGACACGTAATTCCTCGTTGAGCCCATCACCATTAGGGCTAAATGCGTTGGGTACAAAAACATATGGTTCTGCGCATGGAGTACGTGCAGGTGGCGTAGCGCGGATAGTCAATATAGCCGTACAGCCGTTTTCATCTGTGATCTCGACTTCGAAATCTACTTCCTCCGTCAAGGTGAAACTTGGATTGGGACTAGTAGGATCATCCAAAATATCTGCTGGTGACCAGAGGTAAGTGTAAGAATCATTTTCTGTAACGCTCAAGGTAACTAATTCATCGCGAATCAATTCTGTCGTCGTAATGTTTGCCTCTATACTGCTGAGTAAATCGACAACCTCTACATTAAATAAGATCTGTGTTTCGCAGCCAAAATCGTTGCTAGCTGTAAGGGTGTAAGTCGTATTCTGCGTAGGTGAAACCAGGACAGCAGTTTCACTAAGTGACTCGTCAATCAAGTCTAATGGACTCCATACATAGTTAGATGGAATTTCATTACTTAGCACCAAAGCATTAAGCTCGGTTTGATTATCTAAACAAAGTATTTGATCTTGCATCTCAGGCTCTAAAAGTAATTCTCTACTTGTACTCGTAAAGCTAACTAGTTCGCTACCACAGCCAAATTCATTGGTCACCATAGCAAAGTAAGTCGTCCCTTGCCCTGGCGTAGTAATGATAGTAGGCTCGGTAGAGATCACATCAATAAGAGCTGGATCGTCATACCAAACAACTGATTCTCCCTGACCTAGGTCTACACTCAACTCCCCTTCTGCGGTACAGATATTTTCTTGTCCATCACCATTGATAATTGGCGAAGGTGAATCGTAAACATTCACAAAAACAGTCCTTTCAATGCTGCATGTTCCTAATGATTCATTACTAATCGTCACTGTGAATTCTGTGCTTTCATCTGCGTTTATAAACTGTGGATTGGGACTGGTAGGATCATCCAAATTTTCTGCTGGTGACCATAGATAAGTATATTGGTCGTCTGGATTTTCATTGAGGAAAATATCTTCTCCCATACAAATATTGAGTGTGTTCCCAAAACTGGTTTCATCTATCACTATAACTTCGATAGCTTGAGACTGTGGACTTAGCAGTTCAACTTCGCAGCCCTCAGAAGTAGTAACCACTAAAGTAGTTGTCAACATAGCAGAAGTTCCTAAGGTGATCACTGGATTTTGTTCAGTACTAGTCGTACCATTGCCAAAATCCCAAGACCAAGCTATGATATCTGTACCTTCTACAATAGTTTGATCTGTGAATTGTACCTCTGCGCTGGTCCCACAATTGATAAATTCTGCTAAAAAGTCTACTGTTACATCAAAATCTGGCACAGTAACAGTTACCTCTTGGACTACGACGCATTCGCCATTTTCTGGATCAGAGATAGAGACAGAATAGATAGTGGTTTCATCCGGATTAGCTATTGGATTGGGGATGTTTGGGTCGCTAAGTCCTGTAGAAGGTGTCCATTGATAGCTTAAGTCTGGATCTCCATTTTCATTAAGTATAGTAGGTATGCTATTGCAAATAATAATATCCGTTTCTTCGATGACATTGTCGATAGTGTTGATAAACTCATCTATGCTTACAACATCACTGCATCCATCTGCGGTAGTGATGCTAAGCGTTCCAGATACTATGCCAGCCTCTTCAAAGACAAATATTGGATTTTCTTCTTCACTTGAAAATGTTTCACCTCCCACAGTTATATCCCACATGAAGTCAGTGATATCTGCATCAGCATAACTGGAAATATTATTGAACTGCACCTCTAAAGGGGCTGATGTATTGCATGTGAGGATATCAATTTCAAAAGCTGCTTGAGGTGCTTCGCTAGCGACTAGAATAGTAAACTCTTCCTCTACAATACAGCCTGTAATATCGTCTGTAATAGTAACAGCAAAAGTGGTGGTAGCAGAAGGTGTTGCTATTGGATTTGCACCAAACGCATCATCAAGCTCACTAGCCGGTGACCATACATAATCATATCTGTCTGCACCATTTGGATTGAGTCCTATAGACTCACCAAAGCAAATAAAGGTTTCATCATCTGGAATATTTAGATCTACGATATCAACTACAATTATTTGGCTTATGCTTTCCTGACATCCATCTTCTGTAGTTGCAGTCAACGTCACATTGAGATCCTGTATAGAGCTTACCGTTATATTTGGATTTTGAACAGTAAGTATGTCGTCACTATTAGAAAAGGTCCACTCCCACTCTACAATATCACCTTCTGAGTAAACAGATAAATCAGTGAACTGTATATTAGCTTCTCCGATGCAATCTTCAAATGCCCAAGCAAAATCTGTCTCCAAAGGTTGGTCAGGGACCACTACGGTTACATCTCGCTCTACAACACATCCCGACACTGGATCAGTCACCACTACACTAAATGTAGTCGTTGAAGATGGAGAAGTAAGTGGGCTCACAGCAACAGGATTGTCTAATTCTGAGGCTGGAGTCCACATGTATTCATAGAGAGTGTTTCCATTTGGGTTGAGATCAACAGGGTCTCCATTACATGCTAATATTTCTTGACCTAAAAATGTTAAGTCTAATATATTTAAGGTAGTCAAATCTAATTCTCCTTCGTAGGTTTCTGTACAACCTAAACTAGAATTTAAGCTTACTTCAAAAGTGTAAATACCTGACTCATCAAAACTTACCGTAATATTCTGACCTGCAGCGGTCTGCCCATCGCTAAACATCCAATCAATTGTGGATATAGTTCCAGCAATAGGATTACTAAGATCAGTAAGGTTTACTTCTATAATGTCACCACAGCTTACTAATTGACTTTCAAAATTCGTGTCAAAGAAAGTAGTTGGTACTTCTATGATTAGGATTATTGGATCTAATCCATCGCATTGAACAAAATCTTGTGGACTTAAAACAACTTCATATGTCCCTGCCGTTGGAAAAGTATAAGTTACTGTATTTGATCCTAGAATAATATCTGTTCCATTATCAAATTCGTATTGATAGTTTTCAATATTAATATGAACACTATTGAATGTCACTATGGAGGGGTCGCAATTATCTCTATTGATGTCAATATCTAAGTCTGTAATAGCTTGGTCTGAGATGACATTGACATTGAATGTATCGATTCTTTCACAGCCAAATTGATTACTAATAGTAGCATAGTAAGTGTTTTGGCCAATAGTTTGAGGACTGAGTAATGCATTTAATGTGCCTTGTCCAGAAAGTACTGCTGAAGCAGGCTCCCAAGTAATATTCACTGCATCTATAGGATCAAAATTGGATGCTGATGTAGTGATCGCTTGATTCAAGCATGCTTGTTCATCTACTTCAATATCAACATTGATAGCACCTGCATTAACAGTAACGAAATCTGTAAATGCACAGCCTCTTTCATCAAGGGTGTTCAAGTAAAAGGTTTGTACACCACTTTCTGAAAATGTAAAACTAGATGCCGTGCTAATTATGTTGCTAAAGTTAGGGTCTTGTGACCATTCATAAGAAACAATCTCATCAGTGGCTGCAGCTACTTCATATTCATCGGTACAAATTACTTCTTGCTCATCAAATTGGATGATGGCATTATTTTCTTGTACATCTACTAAAACACTAAAGGAGCCTGAGCATTCTAAATCTGGGTCATCTATACTGACCGTATACATCGTTGTTGCATTAGGAGAGGCTATGGGATTAGCGGAATTGACATCATCTAGTCCTACAGCAGGTGACCAAGTATAACTTACATTCGGCCCTAAAAAGGGATTATTATTTAATGAAACAGAACCTCCTGGGCATATTTCAAAAGTGTCTCTTACACCGCTCTCTATTACGTTACCAAAGAAATTAAATTCTTGCATATCGCTACATCCGTCAAAAGCATTCGCAGTCAAAGACAAGGTATATTCTTGAGAAGTTTCCAATACAAAAGTAGGATTAAATATATCAGATGTTTGACCATCTGAGAGTTCCCAAAGAACAGACTCTATACCTAGGAAAGTATCTACTGACATATTGTTTACGGTGAGTAAAACGGAATCCACACACTCTAAAACCAATAAATCAAAATCAACATCAAGTGTTGAATTCTTGAAGAGAATATCTTGAACTAAGGTATCTGCACATTCTCCATTTGGTTCTGCAATTAAGGTTATTGTAAATACTCCAGTGTCAGGAAACATGTATGTTGGATTCTCTAAAATAGAATTGAGTCCAGGGTTTGTACTATCTCCAAAGAACCACTCAAAGTCATTTGCATTTGAAGAGGTATTTATAAATGTTAAGTCTTGATTTTCACATTGTATAGTATCATTTCCAATACTCGCTGCTACTATTCCGCATTCTCCAACATTATATTGAAAGTCTCTTCTAGAAGTACTGATCAACTCACCATTTCTATATTCTTCTATACATACGCCTACGACAAATTGTCCTTGGTTTGGTGGCGTTCCAGTTATCAAACCCGTACTAGGGTTTATACTAAGCACATCGGTACCTCCCAATATATTATCCAATCCAAATGGAGGCAACCAGCTAATTGTTTCATACGGCGGTGGATTAGGTGGTTGAGGCTGATTGTTTATTATATCGCCTCCCGCAAACGGAGTACACAAGCTATATACGAGGCTATCTCCTTCCGCATCCACAGCGGAGTGATCCCAGTTTATAGGTTCATTAACACAGATAAATAATGGAGGGAATTCTCTGAATTTTGGACCGGAGTTACACTCTTGCAAAGAGGTACCTGAGATCGTTGCGGTAAAAGTGGCGCCTGTATTTAAAGGATCAACGATATTTGTGATCGTCTCATTTCTGCAACATCTTTGATATACTATAGTATATCCCCCTGCTGAAAAAGGAAGGTTTACTTCTCCTCGATATGAAGCAGTATGCACACATACCGTTTCTGGCACAAATAAACAAGAATCAGAAAGAATCGGCGTTAGCGTATCATTGTTCAGAAAAGGCAATTGTAGTTCATCCAATAAAACACCATTAGAATCGAATATACCAATCGAGGCTGGGTCGTCAAAAAAAGCATTATCAGCGCCAAAAAAGCAATCTCTATATACTGTAAGTTCTACTTCAAATTGTTCATCTCCTAAGCAAACGTAGTTGATCTCTCCTCCTATTATATGTGTTGCATTTGCTACACTTGGAAACAGGCAGTAAAGCATCACTGCTGCGAAAGCCCATTTCATTTTTAGTTTATTTATATTCTTAAATACAGAGTGCATGTAATCGGTTTTAATTTGTGTTCACATTAGATTTAATTTCTAGTATCTCAACTCTTCTTTCGGCTGAAGCTTCTACACTATAAATAGATCCTTTTCGATCAGAAATTTCATCACTAACTCCAACAGGTGCTTGTGATTCTCCTAATGGTCTTTCGGTAATTTTGAGTTGTCCAGAGTTGATATAATTTACTAAGACTCCACTTCTCCACTGATAGAAATGGTTCTCCACGCTACTTACTCTCCTAGCTGTCAATGCATCATTATATTTTGACTGAGATCTAGGGCTTGCGTATCCACGAAGCATTATTTCTGCTTCAGAACCTTGTTGCAAAAATGAAAGCAAATGCTCTGTAAAAGCATCGAGAGCTTGATCTCCTGAGGTGACCTTATTATCAAAAAAGTTTAGCACGCCAAATTCAGCATCTAATTTTTCTTCCGTATTTAATCCTTCGATATTTTTTGAGACATACTCCATCTTACGTTGAATGTAAGTCATATATGTTTGATGATAATTTTTCTTGGTAGTTGTAGAGATGGTATTTTGATCTGGTTCATCATTATCAAAGAACAATGGAAGAGGTAGATATCCATCCAAAGTAAGTTTTGCTAAAACGGCTGCAGAAATCTTTCTAAGCGTAATATCTAGGGCAAGTTCATCTTCTTTCAATAATTCCTCATGACTCAATACAATAGTCTCTGGGTAGTACCCTTCTTTTTTAACTGTAATTGTGTGATCGTGATTTTTGTTAAGGAGCTCTTTTATTTTCTTATCGTTTCCAACAGATTTTTCCTTTACTTCTTCATTTTTATTTGATTTAATTGAATAAGAAAAGTCATTAAGCTTTTTAGCTTCTTCGTCTATTACAAAGGCGTTTAATTCTATTCTTTCTGGTTCTAAATAAACTTTCAACTCTTCATCAATGTCTTCCCCAATTACAACATCGGTCAATTCATATCCTAATTTTTCAACTTGGAGATCATACTTCAGGTCAGAACGAATATCTAATTGATATTCGGAAGCAGATTCATCATAAATCACTTCTGATTTAAGTTCTGGAAGTGCGCTTAAATTTAACTTCGCGCCTAATAAAGGCTCATTAGTTGACTTATCAAACACCTTTGCAATTATTGGTTTTGTAATTACACTCAGTATGGCTTTATAGATATCATAGCAACAAGCTTCAAGATCCTCGTCTATATATTTAGACCCTATTCTATTAGAAGACAAGTAACCTACTTCTCCATCTGGATTTAGGCTAAAGTAAACGTCATCATAGCTAGAGTTTATTCCCGAACCAAGATTGACTGGCTCTAGCCACTCATTGTTTAATAAAGATGAGTAAACATCAAAGCCACCAAAGGTTCTTCTGCCATTTGTGCTGAAGTATAATTTGTCCGTACTGGAGTGATAAAATGGACTCACATCGTCACCAGCAGTGTTCAATTCTTTCAGTGAATATGGGCCTTCAAAAACTCCATTTTCAATAGGCGAATAATAAATATCTAATCCTCCTACTCCATTTGCACGATCACTTACAAAGTATAATACTTCTTTGCCCGTTTTTGCATCTACCCCTATGTTTGGTTGAGTAGTATGTGCATTTAGCGAATTTATATTTTGTGGTAGTTCTGTTACGATTTCTGTCTCAATATCTTGTTTAAAGATTTTACACTTTACCTCTCCTAGAATATATTGGCACTTTGTAAAATAGGCAGTTGACTTGTCTGTATTCAATGCATAATGACCAATATTTTCATCCTTATTTTCGAGTAAAGAAGCTAAGCGGGAGGACTTACCTTCTAAATTGGAGTAGATTTTACTGCGAGCCTGTGTTGACTCATTGCTTGCGAAGTAGTTATTAGAAGAATAATAAAGAGTTTCGTTATACGCTATTGGACTCATCTCCGAAAATTCTGTATTTATCTCATCATTCAATTTTTCGAGTGAATAAATACTTTCCGTATTATTATCAATAGCCCATTCAACATCTGCTAAGCTCTTTTGAGCCAGCACATTTTCTTCCTCGGACCCTACTTCTATAAATTTCTCTAGATAACTTTTAGCGATTTCATATTGCCCTTGGGCTTTATGCAATTCTGCTAGATTATATAATGCTTCTTTTCTGTATGCTTTATCATCCGATTCCAAGATTTTTGTATAGGCTTCTTTTGCATTATTATAGGACTGGTATGACATTGCAGATGTAGCATAACGATTTAATACATCTAGATCAACTTCGTCATCTAAATCAATAGCTTCGCCATAGTATGAAAGCGCAGTTCTGAAATCCTTAGACTCATACGCTTTATCAGCTGCATCAATATAAGCTTGATACACCTGAGCATAAGATGCGCTAGCGATAAATAGGATTATAATTATGTTGCTTATTTTTTGCACTATATTGATTTAAAATATTTTACAATCTTTTGGCTTTGGATCAGGTATACGTGCCGTTCTATAAATAAATGCCAGCTCAAAAGCTCCTCTGTTTTGAGTAGCTATATTGAATTCAGAAACATTCAGATCATAGCTCAAACCTATTGTCATTGCGTTATGATTCAGCTCAATGGTTGGTGACCATGCGTCTGCAAATTCAAAGAATCGATGATTGATCCCAACTTCCACTGAAGTTTCTTTAGACAAGTGAGGGTTGATAAAGAACCTACCAGCCAATCCAACTAAGAATTCTCTTTCTGGCCCTTTCTGCTGCACCAAGGTTCTAGCACGTATATCAAATTTTCTATGGACTTGTATCGCTCCGTTGATGAAGAGATTTACTCTTGCATCCAAGTTTTCAGATTCGTTATTATAGAAATTTACCTTAGGCGCATTGAAGTGATACATTGCTACACCTACATTAAAATAGTTTCTAGATTTTTTGACTTTGTGATGCCAATTCAGACCTACATTCATATCTGCATAGGCAACGTTGTCATTTGCATTTAGCGCCAATTCTCCACTAGCCAAATCTTGCGAAAACACTTCGCCATCAAACTGAGAATTAAATCTCAAATCGGTATAGTCAAAACCTAAGAAGGTAATCCCGACGCCTAAGCCAATTGAAAGCCGATCTTTTGCTGTTATTGTTTTTGCTAGGGACGCAATTCCGGACAACTGTGTATTATATAGTCTTGAGTCTCCCGCTACATCATAATGGAAGTGCCCTCCTACAGAAAGCTCACCAAATTTTAAGAGGTTTGATTTTAGTTTGGTATCATACGTACCGGCAAATGTTAGATAATTAACAGGTACCTTTCTCCATTGATTTCTGAAATTAGCAGCATATCTCGTATCTCCTACAAAAGAACCAGTGAGTGCGGGGTTGATATTTGCTGGTGCATTATAAAACTGGGAGAAATGTACATCTTGAGCATAGCTCAAAATGGAACCACATAGGAATAAAAGAATGCAAGGCAGCAATTTCCTGTTCATAGGATGTTTGTTTTAATATACCAATAGCCCACCTTATGAAGCGAGCGCAACTGATTATCGTTTTGCCTTGTAAACTTATTTTTGGAATCGGTATTATGATGGGAAATCCAGTATATGGATTCTGTCAAAGATAGGTCTATTATAGCTCTTAATCAATAGCTCAATAGTAGCTTGGTTAACTAATTCTGTAAATACAACCATCGAAAGTCGCAATACAAAAATGCAATTACTATCACATTCTGAGTAGATGATACTAACACATATAAAGCTAAATCTATGTGTTAATTTAATAAGATGTTAATCTACCCGAAATGCAATAGTCTTGACTCTTTTTCTAGTGTTTCCATTTTCATCTTGATCTTCAATTATCATATTACTGGCAATAGGATCATCAAAAACGGCTTTCATATTTTTCACTTCTCCAGCAGGTATATTTTCTAGATCACACATTTCTAAAAATGTATTTGCCCTTAGTTTAAGTACCTCTGCTTCTATTTTTTCAAATAGCGTTTTCCTATTTTCTACCCTATCGGTGTTCGTTTTGTACATATCGCTTTCAGCGTATTCCTCAATCTTTAAAACTTTACATAATTTTTGAAATTGATTATCAGTACCAACTGCCAATACAATTTTCGCATTATCCTTTGTTTCAAATATTTCGCCATAAGGCGCAATATTCGGATGCAAGGTTCCCATTCTTTTTGGAATGTAATTATTCATCAACCAATTAGTCGCTTGATTTGCGAGGGAAGCAATGGCCGATTCAAAAAGTGAACTTACTACATAGCTCCCTTTACCTGTTTTATACTTTTTTAGGAGTGCAATCAAAATCCCTTCCTTTAATTGGTGCGCTGCCATTAAGTCTATCAGCGCTACAGGCAATTTGGCGGGCTCCCCACTTTGTGTGCCGCACATAGATAGAAAACCTGACTCCGCTTGGAGTACCATATCAAAAGCCACCTTTTCTTTTTTCGGATACCCATTTAATTGAGCATAGATAATATCTTCTTTTATTTTTTTGATTTGCTCAAAACCAAGACCCATTCGTTGGGCAGATTTCTCTTTAAAATTTGCAATTACAATATCCGCCCTTTTCAACCATCTTGTCAATTCAGACTTTCCATCTTCAGTTGACAAGTCATTCATGATTACCTCTTTTCCGTAATTTACGGAGCAGTAGTAGGCCGAATACGGCATGGCTGGGTCTTCATTTCGCAATTTCCATTTTCTCGTGATGTCCCCATTGGTATTTTTATTTTCAAACTTGATTACTTTTGCTCCCAGCTCAGCAAAAAACATACCTACTGCAGGCCCAGCAAGCACACTAGACAATTCTATAACCACTAAGTCTTTAAAGATTTCATCCATAGAAGTGTAAGATAATATTTTACTTTATAGTTTGGGGCCATACCGTATACATAGACTAGCATACTTTTGCTATAAAACATAGCTGTATTAGTTGTCTATGTATCGGTACCGCGTCATACGCTATATCCCCTTGTTTTTGCTTACAGCAAAAACAAGGGGATGCCGCTTCTACCGCTTGTCCAGCTCTCGCTGTTCGCCTTGCTTTGGCGCCTTCGGCACGTCGCGATTTAAAGCTATACAGATGCAGACTATTGTAGTTGAATTCCTTTATATTTGACTACATAATTCTAAGATATGAAGTTTGGTAAATTACCGGATATTAGCAATGTAGACTTTACTCTACCACCGTTAGAATTTCTACAGAAAACGAATTCTCCCAATAGTAATATAAATTTCTATTTAGGCACGACTGGTTGGAGCAATAAAGAATGGAATGGAAATTATTATCCAAAGGGAACAAACTCAAAATCGTTTTTATCAGAATACGACAAGTTATTTAATACCATTGAACTGAATACCACTCACTACCATATTCCATCAGAAGATAAAATAGCTGATTGGAAAAGTAAGGTAGATGGAATATTTCGCTTTTGCCCAAAAGTACCTCAAATCATTTCACATCGAAGCAACCTTGCAAGTGAAACCAGTCAAACGAATACTTTTTTTAGAGCGATTCAGTCATTTAAAGAAAATCTTGGCCCTTGTTTTATGCAAATGCCCGAATACTTTTCTCCGCAGAATGCAGATCAACTTCTATATTTTTTGGAACGCAAGCCAAAGGCCATCAAATTTGCTATCGAGCTTAGACACAAAGATTGGTTTACTGACGCTGCCAAGAACTTGAGATCTTTGGGAGACAAACTTTCAGCTTTGAATACCTCCATACTCATTACCGATGTCGCAGGACGCAGAGACGTTTGCCATGGTATTCTATCTAATGAAACCCTGATGCTTAGGCTAGTCGGAAACGGTGGTCACCCATCAGATAATTTAAGAATGAATTCGTGGATAGATTTAATCACAGTCAATAAATCAAAAATTAGTGATGTTTATCTATTTTTTCATCAACCGCAGATGGAGCTCATACCTGACATGGTAAACCACTTTATATTGAAAATGAACGAAATGGGACTAAAATGCCCTATTTGTGCGCTCAGTCCAAAATATCAACCAAATATTCAACTTAGCCTATTTTGAAACGTATATAATTATTATCGATTCTATATAAATCGTATAATTCTTGTTTACTTTGACGCTTTTGTAAGCACAATCATATTTAAGACTAATGAAAGAGGATACAATTCCTTATTTACATAGAGATATAAGTTGGTTATCATTCAACTATAGGGTATTGCAAGAAGCAATGGATCCTTCAGTCCCCTTATTCGAGCAGATAAAGTTCTTAGCCATATACTCGTCCAATTCTAATGAATTCTTTAGAGTAAGAGTAGCTAATCATCGTAATCTTCTTAGAGTTGGCAAAAAGACCAAGAGACAATTAGAATTTGAACCAAAGCAATTGATGAATTCGATTCTTGATATCGTAAATCAACAACAAGAAGAATTCAGTAACATCTTTGAAAACCGGATTATCCCTGAGCTAAGGAAGTATAATATCTACCTACTAAGGCGAACAGATTTGAATAAGAATCAGGTAGATTTTGTAGAAAATTATTTTCAAGACAAACTACTCCCTTTCGTACAACCCGTATTACTCAAAAAACAAAAGATCAGGCCATTTTTGAACAATGGTGCGCTATATCTAGCGGTATGGCTCAAAGACAATACCAAGCATAGGGTCAAAGACGAGTATGCAGTTGTTAAAATACCATCAGATCATCTTCCTAGGTTTGTGCAACTTCCTTCACCTGAGGGCCGACAGTACATTATCATGTTGGATGATATAGTAAGACATAGCTTGGATTGGTTGTTTCCTGGTTATGATATTGAAGATTCTTTCAGTATAAAGCTTACTAGAGATGCGGAATTGTATATAGATGATGAGTTTTCTGGAGACTTAATTACTAAGATCAAAAACAGCCTTAATAAGAGAAATGTTGGTCCTCCATCTCGGTTTGTTTACGATAGAGATATGCCAGAAAATTTACTTAATGTTATGATTAAGAATTTTCATTTGGCAAAATATGACATGATCCCTGAGGGCCGATATCATAACAATTTTGACTTTTTCAGTTTTCCAGATTTCGGTCATGATCATTTAAAGAATGCTCCTCTTGAACCATTGGCGTATACTCCTTTAGAAAATGCATCGGATATCTTTAAGGAAATAAGAAGGCAAGATCACATGATTCATCTTCCTTATCATTCCTATGATTCCGTAGTGAAGTTTTTTGATATTGCTTCGAAAGATCCTGATGTTACCCATATAAAGATCATACTGTATCGAGTAGGTAGCAAATCCAAAGTAATGGAGTCGCTTATTAATGCCGTGAAAGCAGGCAAAATTGTAAGTGCTTTTATTGAAGTGAAAGCGAGATTTGATGAAGAAGAGAATCTCAAGTGGGGAGAAAAATTAGAAAAAGCGGGAATCAAAGTGTACTATAGTTTTCCCGGTTTGAAGGTACACTCCAAGTTGGCAATTGTAAGGAGAATAGAAAATCAAATCCCAAAAACATATGCCTACCTGAGCACAGGAAACTTTAATGAAGGAACGGCTAAAGTGTATAGCGATGTTGGGTTATTCACTGCTGATGAAAGACTAACGGGTGAGGCTACAAAAGTATTCTCTGTTTTAGAGTTAAAGAAAAGCCATAACCAAACTTTCAAACACCTATTAGTGGGCCAATTTAATCTCAGAGAGAAGTTAGGAGAATTTATAGATAGAGAAATTGACAATGCCTTAAAGGGTAAGCCTGCAGCGATTACGCTCAAAATGAATAGTTTGCAAGATCAAGAGATGATAGAAAAACTCTATGAAGCTGATCAAGCAGGTGTAAGCATTAACATGATTATTAGAGGTATTTGCTCTTTTGTTCCAGATATTAAAGGCTTTAGCGAAAACACTAAGATAATTAGCATAGTAGATCGATTCTTAGAGCATTCTAGAATCTTTATATTTCACAACAGTGGAAATCAAGATATATATTGCTCCTCTGCAGATTGGATGGTAAGAAATTTGAGTTATCGAATTGAAACGACTTTTCCATTATATGATGAGGATATTAGGCAACAAATCTTGGATTATATAGACATTCAATTGCAAGACAATGTCAAAGCTAGAATTATTGATTCAGAAGGGCAAAACTTGTATAAGTCCACAATAAATGAAATGGCTATACGCTCTCAAGAGGAAATGTACTATTATCTCAAAAGAAGATTGGGCGATGTATGATTTCCAAGTGTTTAAACTTTGGACAATACATTGTTAAATGCCTGTAAATCAGCTTTTCAGGCAGATTTAAAAAGAGATAAAAATCGCAGACAGAGAGGGAAAAAATTTATAAGATAAATTTGATTTATTGTAATGCTTTGTCATATATTTGCACTCCGAGGAAAAGACCTCAGATTCTTTACAATGCGAAAGTAGCTCAGCTGGTAGAGCACGACCTTGCCAAGGTCGGGGTCGCGGGTTCGAATCCCGTCTTTCGCTCCATTTTAGAATAACATTCCAACAAAAAGGGTAAGAATATTTCAAGCCCTTTTTTTTATGCTTTATTCTTGCCCTGGTGGTGGAATTGGTAGACACGCAGGACTTAAAATCCTGTGGCCTTTGGGCCGTGCGGGTTCAAGTCCCGCCCGGGGCACAAAAAAGAAAAGCTCGACTTCGGTCGAGCTTTTTCTATTTTATATCTATTGCAGCGTTTAATTACTGCAAACTTCCTATCATTTCTGATCCTTCATTATTCGCCTGAAATATTTGCATCGGACCATTGTTATTAGCGACCAGAATTAAGCTTTCGCCCTTTTCATTTTGAATCATCTTAATATCTTTCACATTCTTATTGGCAAATATTCCACTTTCTGAGCAAGCCATCGCCTTAAAGTCTCCTTTTCCATCGCCAATCAAAGCTAATCCAGTTCCTGCGTCATATCTGGCAGTTTCTACCTCTGTATCAAAATTATTTCCAGCGATAATTAGATCTATATTTCCATCCTTATTCAGGTCAGTTGGAATGATGCCATTTATGGGCGCTACTTGTGCTTCATTAGGCAACTTCTTCGCTTTAAATGATCCTCCATCATTTATGAAAACCATGGAGTGAAAATCAGTGACTTTCAAGTGCAAAGCAGCGTTAATCTTATCTCCTAAGATATCTTGAACCGAAGCATTTGCAAATCCATTATAAGTTGGGAATTTCTCTTTAATGAAAGGCATTTGCTCTGTTGAACATTGTTTACCTCTAGTTGGCACCAATTTTCCATTATACTCTTTACTCAGGACTATATCACAAGAGCCATTGTTATCAAAATCATCAGCAAACACATTAAAAGGCTTTTTCTTGCTTGCTTTAAATTTCGTGTTTGGGCTATTGTTCCCACATATTAGATCAAGATCACCATCATTGTCTATATCTGCTGCTGCCACACTATACCACCAACCTCTATATTCATCTATGCCTAATGATTTTGAGATATCAGTAAGTTTAGATTTTTCATTCTTGTAAACACTAACATTCATCCACTCTCCTACTATCACTAGATCATCCAATCCATCGCCAGTCATATCTGCCCACAAAGCATCAGTAACCAATCCTGGTTTTAATAGGTCTTCGTTGATCTCTTTTGTAACATCTGTAAACTTACCACCTTCATTCTTCAAAAGGTATGACCTCTCTGCATATGGGTATTTACCAGGTACGCCCCTACCACCAACAAATAAATCCAAATCTCCATCTTGATCAAAATCGTATGATTTAGCTACTGATGATACTGAGCGCATATTAGGTATCACATTTATTGTCTTTGTGAAGTTTCCCGATCCATCATTCTCATACAATCTATCAGCTAATAAAGCAGAACCAATTCCAAAATCGCCGCCACCTCCACTACACACATACAAGTCCTGGTCACCGTCGCCATCATAATCAAAAAAGTGAGAATTTAAGTCTTCAAAAGACTTGTCATTTAAAAATACTTGAGGTGATCCTGGCCTGAAATTTCCACTACTATTTTGAATATATAGCGATCCAGCTAGGTCTTTAGCATTCCCGATAAACAAATCATCCAAGCCATCTCCATTTAAATCAGATACTGATATTTTAGGCCCTAATGATGATTGCTTGTGAGGCAACAAAATTTCCTTTTTAAAATCATCATACTCATTCTCTTTATGAATAAAGGCAATTTTGTTATTTTGATTTTGCTCTTTAAATAATGCCAAGGCTTTATTTTTGAGGTCTTTCATGCTACCCGAGTTTTTCATACTTGGAGAAAGCTTTAAGATTTGATTTGCATCTACATTAGATAAGTAATTAATTTGACCATTAGGCCAGTTAACTTGTAAGTAATCTATTTTATCAACTTCTCCCAATCCAAAATGCAGGCTATTTGTTTCTACAGAAGATAAAAAACCTCTAGTTGGCGTATACTCTAGAAACTGGATTTCGTCTCCATACTTAATAGTAATTTTTGTATTTTCTACATTTTTAACCTTGGCGCTTGGCGATAGGTCTATTCCTAAATAATTACCATTAGAGTTATTTCTATATATAGAAGCAAAATCCTCCAAATTGTTAATTACCAAATCAAGATCACCATCATTATCTAAGTCTCCATAAGACGCTCCATTCGAAAAAGTAGGATCTCCTAAACCCCAGTCATCAGTAACTTTTGTAAAAGTTAAATCCTTATTATTCATAAGCATTATATTCTTCAACTTCATACTTGGCAATTGAGAATACAGCTCTTTCCTAAATTCTTTTGGTACTGAATTATTGGGAGAACTTTTCCGATACTCTGCGAGTCTAATTCTGGAGTCATTATCTCTTGCATATCTTTTATAGCCATTAGAAACAAAATAATCCTTGTAACCATCGTTATTGAAGTCTCCAAAAAGTAAAGCCCAACTCCAATCTGTTTTTGCCATACCTGCAAGGTTTGCAATATTACTATATGTGCCATTTCCATTATTCAACTGCATACTATTGAACATATATTGGTGCTGGTACTTCAAATAATTCACATAAGTTTTAAACTCTGGAATATTCATAGAGGCCATCAAAGTCTTATCACGTATATGGTCATCTGCAGCCATATCTACAACGCCAATGTCAAGGTGCCCATCATTATTAATGTCTGCAATATCAGCACCCATAGCATAGAAAGAAATCTGATTGGTTGTTTCTTTTATCTTGTCTGTAAAAGTACCGTCACCATTATTAATATACATTAGGTCTGGTGTAGAGTAATCATTGGCTACATAAATATCTGTCAAACCGTCTTCATTCAAATCACTAACGACAAGACCTAAGCCATAACCATACTTAAGCATACCCGCCTTTTCAGTTATATCAACAAATTTTCCACCTTGATTTTCATATAACTTGCATGATGCAGCCTTTAGATTATTTTTGTCCGCCTCAAGATGTGCAAAGACATCTTTAAGCTGAACTCTTACATAGATGGAAGTGTTTAGGAGAAAACAGTCCAAATCTCCGTCTTGGTCATAATCAAAAAAAGAAGCCTGGTGAGTGAGATCTCTATTATCTAAACCATACTTCTCTGCTTGCTCTGAAAAAGTAAAGTCTCCGTTATTTATATAGAGCAAATTTGGAGCTGCAGTTGCGTGCTCTAACTTTGTATTGGATTGGCAAACATAAATATCTTGAAAACCATCGTTGTTTATATCAACAACAGTAACTCCATTGCTCCAAGCTTTTTTGGTATTAACATTGGCAGTACTGGTCTTATTTTCAAACTTTAGATCTCCTAGATTTTTATAAATTTTGTTTTCTACTTCATTTCCCACGAAGAAAATATCTGCTAAGCCATCATTGTCAAAATCTGCAATAGCTGTACCTCCACCATTAAAGTAATTTGGAAAATCCATTACATTTTTGCGAGGATCTAATGGGTCATCTATCAAAGAATTTTTAAAATCAACGCCTGAATCGCTCGCCGAAATTTTTGTGAAGATTTGCTTTACATCTTGTTTTTCTTTGCTTACAGTTGGAGAATCACATGATAAACCAATAACAAAAAAGCTAAATAAAAATAGTTTAAGCGTTAGACGAAAATTTCGTCTTTCTTGTGATATGTTCATTTTTATAGAGATTATTAAACCGATGCTAATAAAACACAGTAGCTATTACCTTGGGAGAGAAAATCTATTTTGCTTTATACCCTGTAGGTCGGTCAAAAAAGATTTCATTTCTAATTATCTTTTGACCTTTAAGCTCAATAATTTCTACGCAATTGACTTCTGCTTTCTTTTTTGCCAGGGGAATAATGGCCTTCGATTTTACAATACAACCATTTTTATTTGGAATTAATTCCGAAACCTCCCACTTCCACTCTTTATTTTTCCCAAGTAATGGAACTATATAAGACTCAATTGATTTTTTGCCACTAATTCCGTCAGGATTCAGCGGATCTACAAAAGTAGCTCCCTTGCCAAAATACTTTAGCACCTTCTTAGGATTATTTCCAGTCCAGCTTTTAAGATAGCCTTGGACATACTTTTCTAATTCTTTCTTTTTCATGATTTCGATTTATAGTTCTAAAGTAAATAAAATCAATTGTTTAGACGCTAAACAAAAGCTTAAATTTTAATGCTATTATTAAATACGGATCCTATTATTCTTAGTTGTTTTGACTATCTATTCCTATTGAGTTATTTATATATTAAACACAATTGACATACGTTAACCCTATTGTTGAGTCCACTCCGAAAAGTTACGAAACCACAAAATGACTCTTTTGGCGATATTTTTCATTTTCTCAATCCACTGATGCCTGTGCGACAACTAGTTGACGTGCTCAGGCACGCCATCTTATTGTCGCACAAGCATCACTGAATTTCGAGAATAAAAAATCTCACTCAAAATAGCCCATTTTTTGCAATCCGCTACTTTCCGGAGTGGACTTATTCTTGTTATTTAACTTTTTTATTTTTTAGAAACGGCAAATAAAAAAGGGCGAAAAGGACTAGCGCTAAAAATTGACCGGTAAGTAAATAGATAGGCCAAGGTCCGAAAAAATCCAATATAGAGCCATTTACGGGTTTAAACATAGTGTACGAATAATTGGTACCCAAGAACAAATTAATTAGATGTATCAAGATCAAATATCCATTGGCCCACCAGAATGCGCGCCAGATATCTTTGCGACTCGGTCTCCACTTAAAAACAAAAACACAATAAAGAATGGATACAATCAATCCAATGTGAATCAACCAGTAAAAGATAGATTCATAATGCGGTAATCCAAATTTTATATCCGGTGTAATAACTGCATTAGATGTACCTGCCATGACCCAGAAATACAGAATACCAAAGAGAGATTTACTTTTTTTGATAAGCATAATCGGCAAAATAAAGCTTACCAATCGACAAATAAATAAAGGCAAGTCTTTCATATAAGAGAAGTCTCCCATTCTGTAAATAACATACATTCGTAGGATAACCATCAACATTGGAATCAATGCCAATGCAAAGCCTAATCTATATTTCCCTTGCTCGTTTAAATATTTATTAGCAAAAACAAAAGTGCCAATTGCAAACAAACTATATGCAAGTATGACAAATAAATGCTCCAAAGAGAAGGAAGCAAATTCGTTTATACTGGTATAAAAATATTCCATTGACAATACTACAATTGAAGCCTGTAAAATACATATTTTATTTGAAGCGAAACACCGAAGGTGAAGAGCATAGAGCTCGGAGAGCGTCAGAACAAGCGGTAGTAGCGGCATCCCGCTGTTTTTGCTTTCAGCAAAAACAGCGGGATATAGCGAATGACGCGGTACCGTCCAGAGTGCAATGTCGATTTTTCATCGACATGAAACGAAGGATCGGTATGGTCCCAAAAAAATTAAAGTTACAACTTAATGTGAAGACCAAATAATGCCACCTCCAATAACATCATCACCTTCATAAAATACAGCAGACTGCCCTGGTGCGACACCGGTAACATTAGACATGAACTCAACCGCTACTTTGTCTTTCTCAACGCTGCTAATATTAGCTAGACTGCCTGGACTATTGTATCTAATTTGAGTCACCCATTCACCGGTTGGAATAGTGGGATATTTCATAGCATTGACTTGCGAAACCTTCATACCATTTCTGATCAAATCTTCTACTCGGCCCAAAACCACCTCATTGGTTGTAGGGCGAATTTCAGTAACAAACATGGGTTCACCAAAGGCCATACCAAGTCCTTTTCGTTGTCCAATAGTATAAAATGGATAGCCATCGTGCTTTCCGATCGCATTCCCTTTTGTGTCCAAAAATGTGCCTCCTGCTACCCTTTCTTCAAGACCATCAACGCGTCTTTTTAAAAATCCACGGTAGTCGTTATCAGGTACAAAACAAATCTCATAGCTTTCGGCTTTTTTACTCAAATCCGTATAACCCCAATCCGCTGCCATTTGCCTAACTTCTTCTTTTTGGTATGGGCCTAAAGGAAACTTACTTCGCTGCAAGCACTCTTGACTCAATCCCCAAAGAACGTAGGACTGATCCTTATGCAAGTCTGCTCCTTTGGAAACGAAAAGGCGATTGTCTTTACTTTTGATTTTTGCATAGTGTCCGGTAGCGATAAATTCACAATCTAATGCATCCGCTCTTTTTAGCAAGGATGACCACTTGATATGTGTATTGCACAATACGCAAGGATTGGGAGTACGGCCTGCAATATATTCGTCTACAAAGTTATCGATAACGTAGTCTCCAAAATCTTCTCGAATGTCTACTATGAAATGATGAAAATTCATATCTACAGCAACCTGCCTAGCATCATTGATGGAATCCAAGCTACAACATCCAGTCTCTTTTTTTGAACCTCCGCTGCTTGCATAATCCCAGGTCTTCATAGTGATCCCGACCACCTCATATCCTTGTTCATGTAACATCATAGCAGTGACGGTGCTGTCAATCCCACCGCTCATAGCTACCAAAACTCTACCGTGCTTACTCATGAATCATCAATTTAGAATGCAAAAATAAAACAAAAACAACTCTTTATCTCACAAAGTTTGCGGCAAGTCGGAGATGTGCTATTAAGCTTAACAAGAGGCCTTTTTATAAGTCTTATCAGAGCCTAAAGACATGGATTTATCGTGGAATCCACTCTTGAGTCCAATCCGAAAAGTCACGAAAGCACAAAATGACTCTTTTGGCGATATTTTTAATTTTTCTCAATCCACTGATGCTCAGGCACGCCATCTTGTTGTCGCACAAGCATCACTGAATTTCGAAAATGAAAAATCTCATCCAAAATAGCCTATTTTTTGCAATCCGCTACTTTCCGGAGTGGACTCACTCTTAAATAGTTCAAAACCACAGCTTTACTAAGTTTAATCCAATGTTAATCAATCTAATAATAAGTCAATGTTAACTGTACATATTATTGATTATCAATATTTTAAATAAATTAGTGTTGTCTAATGTTAATTTAATGTAAACTTAACATTGCTTATGTGTGAAGAAATATATACCTTGGACTTAACAAAGGAGGGATTTAATGCCCATTTGCTGTGAAAAATATATCCTATACATATCGATTCTTCTCAATAGCTGCCCTGCTGTTGTTTTTATGCCTAAGCGTTCAAGCTAAGGACAAAGCCAAAATTGAAATTCCTTTTGAATTAATCAATGGCCTTACTGTCATAGAAGCAGAGATAGATGGTATCCATGGCAAATATCTACTAGATACAGGCTCAGATGGAATCATATTAAATGGTCAAGCTGATGCTGATAGTCAAGGAAGCATACTCTCTTTAGGAGGAAGCACAAAAAGCTCGACTCAAGCCCTTAAAATGGTGAGAGTTGGAGAATATATCCAATCCAATCTAGAAGCTCAGGTTCTCGACTTAGGCCAAATAGAAGATCACTTAGGCATAAATCTAAAAGGAATCATAGGTGGATATTTATTTCAACCTAAGGTTGTGATTCTAGACTTCAAAAATTCTATAATTACACTGTCTGACAAACTCGCTAAACAAGAGCGCTTAGCTTTTGATGACAAGATTTGTATCAATACAGTTAATCAAATACCAGTAGCTAAAATTCAAATTGAAGGGAAATGGTATAATTTTGCTCTAGACAGTGGATCTTCTATTCACTTTATAGATACAGAAGTTGTAAAGGTACTAAAAGATGTATCTTCAACTAAAGAGCTGAGCACTATGAAATGTATAGCCAATACCAATGAACAACTAAGCAAGCAAATAATAAAGCATTTCTCTATGGGAAGATTAGACTTTAGCAATCAAGTATATCTTCCAAAATCATTTGCTGATGTAAATGCTTCCGCAGATATTCATCTTGATGGTATTTTGAGTATGTCTCAATTATTTCAAGATAAAGTGGTTATTGATTATACTAGATCGAAATTATATTTTTAAATAGTTACGGGGAAGAAAGCGTGGATCCTAGCCTTGTTAAAAACAAGTGCCCACATAAACATAAAGCCCAAGTAGAAAAAAACTACTTGGGCTTTATGATTATATATACTGTGTATACCTAAATCAAAAATTTGGACAGGTAACTTTAGTTCTTCTTGCCTTAGCGGGTGTTGTATAAATTAATGACAACTCATAAGCTCCTCTAGAATTGGATGCCGTGACGAAGGAAGATGTGTTTACGTCATAGCTAATTCCTATTTGAAGCGCATCATACTCTAATGTCAGATTGAAGATGATAGCGTCTGTCAAAACATTGCTTTCAAGTTCGTTAGCAATGTGGCCCCAAAAACCAGCCCTTATTGCGATTTCTCTCCAATCATTATTGCTGTATCGGATATTGGACCCAAAAGTATAAGATCTTGACGGCCCTTGTATTTGAGCTACCATTGCTGGCAAAATGCTTAACTGATCATTAAAAGGAATCTCGGCGCCTACGTGCCCTACCCATCTGCGTTCCGCTATTTCTGTTTGATCATTTAGGAAAGTAACATTTGGAGTATTCACATGATTAACAGCTGCTCCAGCATAAACGGAAAAATTACGATCTATTACGCCATACCACATCAATCCAGCATTAACATTTAGAAAGGCATTTGTATTGCCGTTGAGCAATTCATTATTTGATGTGGCTAGATCAATCTCTTCTTTAAAATCATCAAACTGACTGCTAAACCATAAGTCACCAAAATCAAAGCTACGCTGCCCTATACCTACTTGTCCACCGGCAATAAGATATTGCCCTTGGGTAGAGTATCCATTACCAGATAGTTTTTTAAGGTAGGATACATTTAGGTGTCCTAGATTTTGTGTCATTCTAGAGGGTCCTGCTTGATCTCTCATAAAGTCAAAACCAAAAGCTATATAATCATCAGAAACAATATTGTGACGATAATCAAAACTCGCTGCGACCGTTTTGAAAGATTGGTTGTCGAGCACACTTGCCCACTGGTCTCTATAATTGATAACCGCTCTCATGCCGCCATCAAAAACACCATTCATAGCAGGATTCAATTGTAATGGTGCCGCATAGAATTGTGAAAATCTTGGATCAGGTGTTTGACTTTGCAACACATAAGTGAGACAGAGACAAAGCAAAGTGATATGTAAAGGTAATTTTCTCATGTTGTGGATTATCTTATTAAGGTTGTAGCTCCTTGGAAATTGTCAGTGTCTCCATTTTCGAATTGTACTTGTAAAGTCCAGATGTAAGTACCTGACTCCATCTCTTCTCCACGGAAAGTCCCATCCCATCCTATAGTCCGGTCATTGACGTCAAAATTAGTTCTTTCATACACAGCCTCACCCCATCGATCGTAGATGGTAAAACTATTGATACCTGTAATATTCTTTGACTTTCCATGCACTACTAGAATATCATTGTTGCCGTCATTATTAGGGGTAAAACCTGTCGGCACCATGATCTGAGCAATCTCCGCCACAAAGACTTGTACAAAATCACTGGCCTCACATCCATTTTCGTCAATACCGTATGCCTCATAAATAGCAGTGTTGAGCGGCGATACAATTGTTTCATTGCATTCTGTACAACTTAAATCAATATCAGTTATGCTTGACCAAATAATTTCTGGCTGACCTACCGCATTGAATAAAGTAACGCTTAGTGTAGCACTATCTCCAATATTTATAAATTGATCTTCACCAGCAAAAAGCTGAAACTGAGGTACCGTACCAATCTGAATAATAGAATCCCAAGTACAACCTTGACTATCCATAATGATTACAGGATATGCTCCCGTTTCTAAACCAGTCCTTGTATTGGAATTCGTGAAAAATTCTCCATCAAAATTATACTCATATGGTTCTTGCCCTCCCGAAGTGTTCAAAACGATAGAACCATCGCTACCTTCAAAACATGTTATATTGGTAACATCCGCATCAACTCGAATCGCAGGTGGGGCTGTAAGATTTACACTGTCTATCAAGCTACATCCATTATCATCCGTAACTGTCACTATATAATCCCCATCAAACAGATCACTAATCGTTTGAGAAGTTTGTGTATTGCTCCAGTTAAAAGAATAAGGAACAGTACCTCCCAATGGTGAAGAAGTAATTTCTCCATCAGAATCCCCATTACAAATATTATTGATAGCACCAAGGCTATTGGTTAATGTATCTGGTTCGTTGATATTGACAAAGGTTACTACCGAACAGCCCTTTGTATCCGTAACCGTAACAAAGTAGGTATCATCAGCTAAATCTTCTAATCTAGACTGCTGATCATCTATGGTTGGAATACTCCATTCATATGAAGCTACTGGATTATCTCCAATCACCTCAGTGATATCAATAAAGCCATCCGTATCTCCAAAACAAGTTGGGTTTTCTTTATCAATATTCAACACTATTTGTTGTGGTTGGCCTACATCAATTGTAGCCACACCAGAACATCCTTGCGCATCTGTAACCGTAACTGTGTAGGAAGCGTCTCCAGTAATACCTTCCAATATTTCAGTATCTTCATCCGGATAACCCTGCCAGCTGTATGAATAATTATTGATAATACCTAAGCCAGCTCCTCCTGTAACTATGTTCACCGCAACAATTGCATCTGGAAAACTTCTACATGATGGATCATTTTTTATTAGGTTGATATCTATAGAATCATGTTCTTGAATAAGAATGGTATCTACTAAAGTACACATATTCATATCAGTCACTGTTACAAACAGCAGCCCAGTATCTAGGTTATTAAGCGTTGGACTATCTGTACTGTTAGGCGCACTCCAGCTATAAGTATAATCTGGCCCAGTTCCACCACTTGCCGTTATCAAAGCAGAGCTCATACCCGCTCCAACACAAGAAGTATCTACTTGTACGAGATCAAAACTTAATGCTTCTGCGGGCTCTGTAATTACTATTTGTGCATCGGCAGTACAATCGTTTCGATCTACCACCTCTACCATATACATTCCTGGAGAGAGATTTTGGATTATAGAATCACTTACCATATTGCCATCTAATAGATAGTCATATGGATATGTTCCACCAGAAATTTCTGCAGTTATGATCCCACTGTTAGCTCCAAAACAATCTATGTCTTGAGCTGATAATTCTATTTCTAATAAGTCAGGCTCATCTAATGTAATCCCTCCAACCGCAGTACAACCATTAACATCAGTAACGGTTAAAGAATAATCACCTGCCACAAGCATGGTGGCTGGGTTGAAAAATTGAGCAACCGGATCATCCCATAAGTAAGTATAAGGTGCTTCACCTCCACTGATAAAGCCAACAATCTCTCCATCATTTTCTCCAAAGCAAGATGGCATAGTTCCAACAATAGAATCTATTCTAACTGGATCTCCAGCTATAACTTCTACAGAATTGGTAACACTACAATTATTTGTATCCGTAACAGTTACAGTATATATTCCTACTTCAAGGTCATTGGCTGTGCTTGTAGTTTGTCCTTGGTCATCATTCCATAAAAACGAATAAGTACCTGTCCCGCCAGTAGGGAAAGCAGTAGCGCTTCCATCAGCATTCTCCACACAAGATGCAAAAGTACTGTCCGTTACAATTGTTATCTCCATAGCAGAACCAACCGTCTCCATTCTAGTAGTGCTACAACCTCTGCCGTCTGTAATGATAACTTCATAATCACCTGCCGTTAGGCCAACCGCAGTTTGGGTAGTTTGCATATTAGGATCATTCCACAGATACATGTAAGGCATTACACCTCCAGCTACATTTACAGTAGCTGTTCCATCGTCCCCACCAAAACAAGAAGTAATAGTAGA
>CALIEI010000152.1 GCA_938022165.1 uncultured Saprospiraceae bacterium
ACATTGTAATGATATACCAGCCAACATATAATGCTTTCTCAAAAAAGATATATGAGAAGAAAAAGAAAATATTAAGTCCCTTGAAGTATGGCCAGTTTTTAATAGATAATTTATCAGTTTTGATTAAAACAAATTGTAAAAATATTCTTGATAAGCTTGCGAGATATTGCTGTTATGATAAGAGAAAGGATAGGAAAAATTATTATCAGTTTAGATATAAGTTAAAATTAGGTTGACGCACATTCCTGCAAGGGTGACATTTAATCGTCCCCTCTCTACCATATCTTTTTTGGCAAGATCCTCACCCTCCTTCAGGCATTTGTCTTATCTTTCGGCATGCAACAATTCAAACTCCGTGGACAAAAAATGACGCTACATGCCTTCAAAGGTATGTACTGGGAAGAACGATCTATACTATTTGTTGCAGACCTACATCTCGGCAAAGCGACCCACTTCCGTAAAGCAGGAATACCTGTCCCAAAAGAAGTTCGCCAATCTAATTTCGATAAATTTACAGCACTACTCTTAGACCTAAATCCTAAACGAGTCATCATACTTGGAGACTTGTTTCATAGTGAGTGCAATACAGCTTGGGAAGATTTTGTGCACATCACCAAACAGTTTTCAGATATTGCATTCGAACTGGTTGTGGGGAATCACGACATTATGGATAAAACTCAGTATGAATATGCCAAGATGAAAGTACATCCTGAGCCCTACAATCTAGATCCATTTATATTAACTCATCACCCAATGGATGTAGAAGACATAGAAGAAGGTAAGACCAACCTCTGCGGCCATATTCACCCAGCAGTTTACCTCAGAGGTATTGCAAAGCAAGGTATGAAGCTGCCCTGCTTTCATTTTACAGAACGGCAAGGAATACTTCCCGCTTTTGGTGAATTCACAGGTACGGCGGTTATGCGCACAAAAAAGAAGGACCAGGTGTTTGTGGTGTCCGGAGAGAAGGTGATCGAGATGTCAACTACTTGATGGTATCCTGAACGGTATCGCCAAATCCAATTAGATACCGCCACTCATCTTTATACTTTTCCATATTATCAAAAAGCAGGTAGAGAAATATCAAGCCTGTCTCTTCTTTATACAAGGTGATCAATTGACAGTGTTTCTTGTCCGAAAAAGTGGGTTTAGGTTTGAAAGTGGCTTGGGTGGCCCAGTCGGCTCCAAAGAGCACCAGATCTTCGCTACCTAAGCGATGCAAGCTAATTTTACTTTCTCCTAAATTATCAACCAATTGCCCAAGTCGAATTCCATTCTTGATGTTTGGATTCGAAATCGCAATACTGTCTTTTTCCCAAGAAAAGAATTCTACCCTTACTTCGACTTTATCAGTATGCTTAATGATAAAATCTGTCGGAAATACTACGCTTCTATCTGGTTTGATAGCGTACTCAGCTCGTTCAGCAGGAGTAAAGAGTTGGACTTGGATATCAGACAGCTCTTGGCGTACACTATCTTGGAATGATTGTGCACTTAGCGATATGCCAAGAAAGAGAAAGAGTAATATGTAAGCTACTTTTGTCAAATCAACTATAGTTATTAAAATTGCTTTTATAATAAGCACCTAATTAGAAATCAAAAAAATGTTGCTTTTGTTGAGTTGATTCAAGATTAAATGCGCTAAATTCCAAGTATCTTCTTGTTTGAAGCTTCATCAGCATCAATTCCGGCAAAATCATCAAAGGCTTTCCCTGCAACTTCTATGATGTGCTTTTGAATAAAAGGAGCGCCTTCGCGAGCACCTTGCTCTTGAGACTTGAAGCAGCATTCCCATTCGAGGACCGCCCAGCCATCATAACCATATTTTGTCAAACGGCTAAAGATACCTTTGAAATCAACCTGCCCATCCCCAAGTGAACGGAATCTTCCTGCACGATCTTTCCAGTTTTCGTATCCACCATATACACCTCTTCTTCCGTCGGGTAAAAACTCCGCATCCTTGACATGAAACATACGAATGTACT
Source organism: uncultured Saprospiraceae bacterium (assembly GCA_938022165.1). Classification (GTDB taxonomy): domain Bacteria; phylum Bacteroidota; class Bacteroidia; order Chitinophagales; family Saprospiraceae; genus JALZVN01. The sequence continues at coordinate 1,986 of CALIEI010000152.1, forward strand.
TGTGATAAATATCTATATGTGCTAGATAGTCTAACTGTTGCAGAATAAAATGACTTGGGTCATAAAGCATTTTTACTCGCTTATGATTTTTTGTTTCTGCTAAAAAGCGTTCAAAGGTAACGCCGTCATGAAGATCTTCTCCAGGGTGTATCTCGTAGCATAAGTCTACTCCATTTTTATCAAAGATATCTAAGATGGGAACCCATCTTGCAGCTAGTTCTTTAAAGCCCATCTCTACTAATCCTGAAGGACGTTGTGGCCAAGGATACATCGTATGCCATAAGAGCGCGCCACTAAAGGTAACATGCACATCAAGGCCTAAATTCTTGCTTGCCTTGGCAGCCATCACCACTTGATTGACGGCCCACTTTTGTCTTGCCGCAGGATTCCCCTTGACTTCATCTGGTGCGAAACCATCGAACATGCTATCATAGGCGGGATTCACCGCTACGAGCTGTCCTTGTAAGTGCGTAGACAGTTCAGAAATTTCTAATCCGTAGGAAGCGATCTTTCCCTTTAGTTCATCGCAGTAGGTTTTACTGGTTGATGCTTTTTCGAGATCTATCAAACGAGATTCCCAAGTTGGTATTTGGATTGCCTTGTAACCTAATGAGGAAACCCACTGACAAAGATTGTCTAGAGTATCGTATGGTGCTTCGTCTCCTATGAATTGCGCTAAGAAAATAGCCGGTCCTTTGATTGTATTCATCTTCTATTTTATAAGTGTGGTCTAATGTAGGGAAAAAGGAAATTATTAAGGAATTAGAATTTAGAATTGTTTATTTGATTACTACAACGAACGACTATTCACCACTTTAGCCGCTCTTTTTATATTTTTCCTCTCAATTTTTTCGGTCAAGGATCGTAGCGAGCACGTAGGCGCATGTATCGCTAATGATCCTCTACTCGGGGTGGCTCGACGAGGAACGAGAAGAGACGGACGGAGTAGATTAGGGTCATAGTGATACAGGTGTCGAAGTAAAGTGAAGAGCCTGATCCCCATCGTAGAGACGAGATATGACTTAGATGTGCAGGGCATGCTTCTCGTAACTGCGCTGGGGAGACCGCCAAATAAAACAACAATTGACGAAAGAATTAGCAACAAATCATTGACATAACTTTGGCTATATATTTGAAACTATTAGGTGTAAGATCGACTAAAGTCTTATCTAAATTTTTGAGTTATGAGCGCTTCCCGAAATATTATTTTTTTACTTTTTTGTAGTTTTTTCTGCTTTAGTAATGTGTACGCGCAGGACAAGATGAACAATAAGAAAATAGAGAAATCTCTAAAAAAGGTGACGCAAGAGCTAGATGGGGAATCGGGAAACTGGCAAGTGTTGTATAATGATTTTCCACTTTTTATACTGACGGATGAGTCGTCAAATCGAATGCGTATATTCACTCCGATACTCGAAGAAGTAGAGCTAAAGGTTGGACAAATGAAACGTATGTTAGAGGCTAATTTTCACTCTGCGCTTGACGCTAAATATAGTTTGTACGAAGGATTTGTAATCGGTATCTATACACATCCATTAAAAGAATTGGATGAAACGCAAATGGTCAATGCGATGCAACAGGTCGTAAATCTATCTAAGAATTTTGGAACGTCTTATACCAGCACAGATATGCAATTTGGTCACTCTGCACAAAATGCTTCTCAGAAAAAATTAAAAAAGAGTTAGTTTTAGCTCAATGTCTTTGATTTATAATTTTGCAGAAATTACCAAACCATTCTTAACTTAGATCATCAATGCGGATACCCATGTTCTGCATAAGGATAGTGGCATTAAAACTTTGGCTCACGCCTTTATCTAAGGTGTAATCAAAGAACAGCTTACCATCTTCTACCCTCACTTCCATACAAAGATTTTCGATAGCACCTCCATACTGTTCCTCTAGAGAACCGAGCTCTAAATCGTGTGTAGCAATGATCCCAGCTCCTTTGTTTTTGATGAGTTGTTTGATCAAGGCTTTGGATCCTGTGTGCCGATCTTTTGAATTGGTCCCCTTCAAGATTTCATCCAACAAGAAAAATATTTGATCTCCTTTTTCTACTGCTTCGATGATGAATTTCAATCGCTTGAGTTCTGCATAAAATGAAGAAGTACTTTCGTGCAAGGCGTCTTGGGTGCGCATGCTGCTGTATACTTGTTGCATAGGCAAACGCATTCGCTGTGCACATACTGGAGATCCTATACAAGCCAATATAATATTGAGACCAACCGTACGCAGAAAAGTACTCTTCCCTGCCATGTTGGAACCGGTCACTAACTTTATGTGCCCATCGGTTGGGCAAGTGAAGTCATTGCAGATGCGCTTGTCTCGATGTAGCAAGGGGTGACCAATTTGAGTACACTCCAAATCACTATCGGTCTCGATGCTAGGAAAAATCCAATCTTGATTGTTGTAGTATAGATTCGCAAAACTAGAAAGCGTCTCTAATTCCGCCATGCTGTCAAACCATGCACCTAGATCTGACTGCTGCTCTTGTTTCCATTGTTCCAATTTGTACGCCCAGACCAAATCCCAGAGCCCAATTAGATTCAAGATGATAGCAAAAATGTTGTTGCGCACATTGAGTTGGCCTACTAGATAAGATAGTCTTTTGATCTTATCCGATGCAGCATCCTTTTTACCAGTGCCGCTGAGTCCGTGTGTAAGCTTAGCTAGTTTTTTACTTTGAAACTGGTGACCTTCTATGTGCTTCAGCAATTTGCTATACACAAAAAGGATCTTACCCACTGACTCAGTTTGATGTACGATCTTGTCAATGGCTTCTCTAGTGTTTCTAAGAAAATATATTGCAGGCAAAAACGTAAGAAACAATATTTGCCAAGGCAACCAAAATATAGCCGCGATAATTCCTGCCACAGAAATGATAGGCACAATGAACATAGCTAACTTATACTTTGATACACCATAGATAACAGCTTCTTGACTAAGCCACTCTTGCAAGGCCAGAGAAAACCGTAGCTCATCTTCTGTATCCATTCCTAACGCTTGCAGATCTTGGCGCCACTTTAAGAGTGGACTGAGTTCCTTAATAGCTTCTTGTCGATCTTTTACTTCATCAGCAGTGATGGTTTGACTGAAATAGTCTGCTAGTGTTTTTCGGCCTACTGCGGTATTGGTTCTATTGATATATTGGAATAGAGAGTATGGTCCAAAAATATCCATGTCTACTGTATAGGGATGCTCAGCGTCTTCAAAGTTTTTGCCATCGTGATATGCGGAGTAGTCGTGTGCTATGGTGTTCGCTTCTTGTTGATTGAGCGTTGCCAAATGCTCATGATGTATTTGAGCGGTTTTTATTTCTTGATGCCATTGCACAAAAAAGTAAAAACCAATCATGGCAACAGCAAATAACAAGACTCCAAACAAGGCATGGGATACTGCCCCCAATATGGCAGATAGGATGACGGCTGATACAAAAACCAAAAGACGCACTAATGAAAAGGTGTTATACTTAGATTGTAAGCGAGTGGCTTCTTCGCTGTACGCTTTGTGGCGCTGTTGGTATTCTGTGGTTAATATAGACGTAGACATATCAATTTAAACTTGGCTGCGAAGATATGTTTATTTGATGTAGTTTTCAGCTTGAGTCGAACCTACTCTGCCATCTCCTTGTGTTTTTTTCTCTGCGTTCTCTGCGTGTTTTCAACTCTGCGCCCTTTGCGTGAACCGGACAAGTAAGAGAAGCAAACTGAGCTGCCGTGTACCGTGATTCAGTTTCACGCAGAGAACGCAGAGGCAAAGCTATCGTGTACTACGCAGAGAGCGCAGAGCTTCTCTTACGTGTACTTAGATTATGTTAACTCTTCTTTTCTCTGCGCACTCTGCGTGAACTGGACAAGTAAGAGAGGTAAGCTAAGCTGCCGTGTTCAGTTTCACGCAGAGCGCGCAGAGGCTTCTATGGCTTGTACTGTCTTGGTTAAAAAAGGCAATTAATCATTACTTAATTGCACATTGATAATTGAATTTTTTCTGCGAGATCCGAACAAGTTAAAGAAGCTTTTCCAACATAAATACTCACCACTTATTTTTTATTTTCACCCTGAAACCCGTTTAAAATCAGCATTTTCAAGAAATTTAACTCGTTATAAAACGATATTTATTTGTATAAACGAATATTTCGTTATATGTTTGACATGTCGTCCAAAATAATACAATGATGAATAAAAAGCATTTGAACAAGAATGAAGAAACGGTAATGCGCATTCTATGGAAACTAGAAAAGGCATTTCTAAAGGAAGTGGTCACGGAATTTCCAGAACCGAAATTACCATCTACCACTATTGCTTCTGTACTTAAAAAACTAGAACAGAATGGCTTGGTAGATCACAAAACCTACAACAAGTCGCATCAATATTTTCCGGTGCTAAAACAGGATCAATACAAACATGTAGAATTGAAAGATCTCCTTGGAAGTTACTTCAACTCATCTATTGGTGAAATGGTATCCTTCTTTATGCAAAAGGAAAACACAGACATCGAAGAACTAGAAAAAATATTTGAAGAAATAAAAGCTAACAAAAAAGAGTCATGAGTACATCCATCTATATTTATCTACTGCAATCAAGTTTATGCCTATTTGCCTTTTATGCTTTTTATTTTTTAGTATTAAAAAATGAAAACTATCATCAACTTAATAGAATGTACTTAGTGTCTGGACTACTTTTGTCATTAAGCATTCCCCTATTTCAGTTTTCTTTAAATGAATCTACTCCTTTAATTGTCGAAACAATTGTAAACATCGATGAGCAAATTGAAAGTACCGCTACAGAAATTTTCACCCCTAGTATAGAAGAAACGTCCAGCACCTTCTCACTCAGTTCTTTTTTGCTGTTTATTTATTTAGGGGGTGTTCTTTTCTTGAGCATAAGACTGCTAGTGGGGCTAATAAAAATCAGAAAATTAATTGCAAGTGGTATGCAAACGAATAGAGATGGATATACACTGATAGAAACAGAGTCGGAGCACTCTGTATTCTCTTTTTTCAACATTATACTTTGGAGTAAATTTCGTGACTACTCTTCGCATGATGAAGAACAAATCATTGCCCACGAAAAAATACATATCCAAGAAAAGCATTCATTGGATTTGATCTTATGTGAACTCATTCAAATTTTCATGTGGTTCAACCCAATAATCTATCTATACAAACGCAGTCTTAAAAACGTGCATGAATTTATTGCCGATCAAAAAACCTTCAGTAATTACAATTTGAATTATGTGGAGTTATTGATCAAGGAGGCAACACTGCAGCAGCAAGGTTCACTTCCTGCAGTGAGCACATTTTTTAATACTCAAATAAAAAAACGTCTAACTATGATTAAGAATTCAAAAAAACAATCCAACAAAATCAAACTAATTGGTGCGCTACCCATACTAGCTGCACTTATCTTTTCTTTCTGTTGTGAAAAAACTGCTGCTCAATCTGACTCAACACAACTTTATTATACATTCGTTGATTATGAAATGGAGTTCACGCCCTCAGGCGAAAGAAGATCAGAAGATGAAATGAAAGAAGTCGCTATCGAAAGAGCAAAATACTGGGATGGAATAGAAAGAAAAAAGGAAAATATTCACCTTATTTTTACAGGAGGATGGGACAACAAAACCATCGATTGGGACAGCGAAACCATCGAAACGATACTTGTGCCCAAGGGTATACCTCTCCCTAAACATCATCCAATACTGAAGGAGCCTTATTGGACTAGAATGACAAAAGAGGGCAAGCTTGAATTAACTCTAACAGAGACCAATCAAAAATATGAAGTGCTCTCCTTTGATGCTGCCATCAATAAACCAATACCAAGTAAAAAGAACACCTTCGAATCACTAAACACTTCTTTTGAAGGAGATATGCTTGACGAATATGCCTTAAATTATATAGCCAAAATAGATCAATCACAATTCGCACAATCTAATATTGTTGTACGAAACTTAATTGTAGAGCACGATGGCCTAAAGTACTTTATCCCAACAAAAACTAGAATGAACCTAGCTAGGTAACACCTTAACCACAAATCTTAATCAATGGTAACTTCTTTTGGTATTTACATCTTACAGGCTAGCATTTGCTCTTTAGTGTTTTATGCATTCTATTATTTCTTTTTGAGAAATGAAAACTACTTTCAGCTGAATAGAATTTATCTGATAGCAACGATCCTATTCTCGCTAAGCATTCCACAATTGCAAATTTCAATCTACAATGCTCCAGACATGGTGGTAGAAACTGTAGTGAATATTGAAACCCAAATTAGCGAAAGCTTACCTGTTGCTACAACTGAAACAAATTCAGAAGTTATTGAGGAGACTACACCAATTCCATACATATGGGTGATCTATATGGCTGGGCTACTATTTTTCTCCATTAAACTATTGATAAATATCATTAAAGTTTTGCGATTGAAATCCAAAAGTAAAATATCAAAAACAGGGAAATATACTTTAATAGAAACGGAGTCTAATTATCCCGTTTTTTCATTCTTCCATTTTGTTTTCTGGAGTACACACTTAGCATACTCTGAGGAAGAAAAACAACAAATACTGCTTCACGAACAAATTCACATAGATCAACACCATACGATAGATCTATTGGTCTTTGAGCTTATCCAAATTTTCATGTGGTTCAATCCCATAATTTATTGCTATAAGAAAAGCTTGAAAGATACGCACGAATTCATCGCTGATCAATATGTTTTTGATAAGTATAATTATCAATTGCGTTATGTGGACTTATTGATGAAAGAAGCAAAAATTCAAAAGAATAATACACTACCGGTAGTACATACATTTTTCAACAATCAATTAAAAAAACGATTAATTATGATTAGAAATTCTAACACGAAGTCTAACAAACTTAGACTTCTTGGTTGCCTCCCGATTATGGCAGCCCTAATTTTTGTATTCGGTATAAATACAGATGCTGCGGCACAAACTGATATAAAAGCAAAGAAAGGAAGTGCCTATTATGTTTATATTGAAGGGGATGACGATTATTCGATTACACCAGAGGGTGAACGAAGAACCGACGATATGATTAAGGATTATGTTCTTGAACAGGTTGCTAGATCTGGAAGCCCAAAAAACTTAAAGAAGGAGGAGATCTTTCTTATAAAAAAAGAAACAAGAGCAGATGAAAAGGTGAATCCTAATGATATTGAAAGACCTCCTTCTATAGATTATCCTGAGTTTGAAAAAGAGTATAGAATTGTACTTACTAAGAATGGAAAGCTTGGTGTTGTGGCAAAAGGTAATGCAGATGCTTTAAAAGTGATTTCCTTTGATGCAACGATTCGTAAACCATTTAAGTCCGAAAGTGGTGCAGTCGAAACCGTAAGCACAATTATAGAAGGGAATGCGCTTAATCCATTCTTAATGAAACGCATCTCCAGTATCGATCCAAGTGATCTTGATAAATCAAGTATTGAAGTTCGCAATATTGTAGTTGCTTTAGATGATAAGAAATATGTCATTTCCGATTCAACTAAATTAGGTCTCAACTTTTAGACATAAACACCCTTACCGACTTTATTAAAGTGCTTGTGATTATTTCGTAAGCACTTTAATATTTTTAAAAACCTCCTTTGCGATCTTTGTGTGAACCGTGCAAGTAAGAGGGGCAAACTAAGCTGCCGTGTACCGTAATTCAGTTTCACGCAGAGAACGCAGAGGCAAAGCTATCGTGTACGACGCAGAGTTCGCAGAGGCTTCTCTCGCTTGTACTTAGATTACTTTAACTCTTTTTTCTCTGCGTCCTCTGCGTGTTTTCAACCCTGCGTCCTCTGCGTGAACCGTATAGTAAGAGAGGCAATTGAACATTGCCTAATTGCACATTGATAATTGAATTTTTCGTGAATTGAACAGGTAAGAGAAGCAATTAATCATTGCCAAATTGCACATTGATCATTAAATTTTTCCTTTGCGGCCTTTGCGAGAAACGAACAAGTAAGAGAAGCAATTGAACATTGCCAAATTGCACATTGAAAATTAAATTTTTCCTTCGCGTCCTCTGCGTGTTTTAAACTCTGCGCCCTCTGCGTGAACCGCACAAGTAAGAGGTGCAATTGAATATTGACTAATTGGACCGAACAAGTAAGAGGAGCAATTGAACATTGCCTAATTGCACATTGATAATTGAATTTTGCGTGAACCGGACAAGTAAGGGTAGCAATTAATATTGACTAATTGAATCGAACAGGTAAGAATAGCAATTAATCATTGCC
>CALIEI010000153.1 GCA_938022165.1 uncultured Saprospiraceae bacterium
CTGTGGAAGTTGGGAAGTGTGGAATATCTTTGTAATCGATGGCCGTTTTGACCTGCATTTCCTTGGCTAGGTTACCTAGACCAGTACCCAATACAACTGCCTGATTGCATTGAAATCCACCGGCTTGGAGTATGTACTCTTTTGCTTCTTGGACTTTATCGTAGATCTTCTCCATTTAAAATCGGAGGTGCTTGACGGTGAGTGAGTGGTTGATCAATTGCTTGAGCGAATCAATACCAATCTTGAGGTGCTCATCAGCATACTTAGCGGTAACGACTTTGTCGCTTTTTTCCGTTTTGACTCCATCTGGAACCATAGGCATATCTGACACAAGTAGTAAGGCACCCGCAGGAATTTCATTTTTGAAGGCCGCTATGAAAATAGTAGCTGTCTCCATATCTATACCGATAGGACGTAGTGAAGTTAGATAGGCTTTGAAATCTTCGCGATGCTCCCACACTCTCTTATTGGTGGTGTAGATCGTACCTGTCCAGTAGTCTTTTCCATATTCTCTAATCGTAGTGGAGATGGCTTTTTGAAGCGCGAAGGCAGGTAATGCTGGCACCTCTGGAGGAAGATAATCATTGGATGTCCCCTCTCCTCTTATAGCTGCTATCGGTAGTATAAGATCTCCAACTTTATTTAACTGAGTCTTGAGGCCTCCACATTTGCCGAGAAACAAAACAGCTTTGGGCATAATAGCAGTAAGCAAATCAATAACTGTTCCTGCGTTGGGACTGCCCATCCCAAAATTGATAATCGTGATATTGTCCGCCGTAGCACTTGGCATAGAGCGATCCATGCCCTTGATTTCTACATTATGCCATTCAGCAAAAGTCTTGAGATAAGCACTGAAATTGACAATCAAAATATACTCTCCAAAATCTTTGAGTTCAGTGCCTGTATATCTTGGTAACCAATTGTCGACTATCTCTTTTTTTGACTTCATATCTACGGCTTATCTACTTAAGTAAAGTGAACGCTTCTTGTCTAATTCTCTAAAGTATGGATCATTCAAATCTTTTATGAAACGAATAGCTTCTCCAGTCGATTTCATTTCTGGTCCAAGATTCTTATCTACATTCGGGAACTTAGAAAATGAAAAGACGGGCACCTTGATAGCGTAACCATCTAATTTTTTCTCAACTTTGAAATCTTTCAATTTATTTGCTCCAATCATAACCTTGGTCGCTATATTCAGAAATGGAACTTGGTAAGCTTTGGCAATAAATGGAGTTGTTCGAGAAGCTCTTGGATTGGCTTCTATCACGTATACATTATCGTCTTTGATCGCAAACTGAATATTGATAAGTCCTTTCGTATTTAAAGCAAAGGCAAGTTTGCGGGTGTATTCTTTCATCTTATTTACAGCTTCTTCTGACAAGCTATAGGTAGGTAACATAGCACTGCTATCCCCAGAATGTATACCTGCTGGTTCGATATGTTCCATGATTCCCATGATCAGTACATCCTCTCCATCACATATCGCATCTACCTCAGCTTCTCGAGCACGATCTAAGAACTGATCTACCAAAACTCTGTTATCAGGATCTTGCTTAAAGATACCTAAAACGTGTTTTTCAAGTTCTTCATCGTTGATTACGATTCTCATATTTTGACCTCCCAATACATACGATGGTCTCACTAATACTGGGTAACCTACCTTGTTGGCCACCTCTAGTGCTTCATCTGTATCTACTGCGGTACCGTAGTTTGGATATGGTATTCCCAGCTCTTTTAATATATCTGAAAAACGACCACGGTCTTCTGCTAGATCAAGAGATTCGTATGAAGTCCCAATAATCGGTACTCCTTTCTTGGTGATTTTCTCCGCAAGCTTAAGTGCGGTTTGACCTCCCAGCTGAACGATTACCCCTTCTGGTTTTTCGTGATCTAAAATTTCTTCTAGATGCTCCCAGAATACTGGTTCAAAGTAAAGTTTATCCGCTACATCAAAATCTGTAGATACCGTCTCCGGATTACAATTAACCATGATAGATTCATATCCAGCTTCTTTGATCGCCATCAGTCCATGAACACAACAGTAATCAAATTCTATACCTTGTCCGATACGGTTAGGTCCTGAACCGAGAACCAAAATTTTCTTCTTATCAGTAACCTCGCTCTCGTTTTGCTCATCAAAAGTCGAATAGAAATATGGTGTATGGGCTTCAAACTCCGCAGCACAAGTATCAACCATCTTGTACACGCGTCTTATATCTAGTTCTATTCTACGTTTTTTAATTTCTCTTTCGTCTACTCTCATCAACCATGCAATCTGAGCATCTGAGTATCCTACTTTTTTGAGAGACATTAAAAATTCTCTATCTAAATCATCAGGAACATTATATTTCATAAGCTCCTTTTCATATTTGACTAATTCTTTGATCTGACCGATATACCATGGGTCGATTTTAGTCAAATTGAAAATAGTTTTTTCTGGAACGCCTAATCGCAAAGCATCTTTGACACGGTAGATACGGTCATCACTCGCGATCTTCATTCTAGTAAGAATGTCGGCGGTCTTAATCCACTCTTTCTTATCTGCACCTAGTCCCATTCTATTATTCTCTTGGGATTGACATGCTTTCTGAAGTGCTTCTAAGAAATTTCTTCCGATAGCCATCACTTCACCAACAGACTTCATTTGTAAACCAAGCGTATGATCTGAACCGTAGAATTTGTCAAAATTCCAACGAGGCATTTTCACAATTACATAATCCAAGGATGGTTCGAAGTATGCAGAAGTTGTTTTTGTAATTTGATTTTTTAGTTCATCGAGCGTATAGCCGATCGCTAACTTAGAAGCGATTTTTGCAATTGGATATCCAGTTGCTTTACTAGCAAGTGCTGATGATCTCGATACACGAGGATTGATTTCAATCACAATCAATTCCTCCGTTTCAGGATTGATAGAAAACTGGATATTGCATCCACCTGCAAAGTTTCCAAGTGACCTCATGGCAAGAATGGCTTGATTTCTCATTTCTTGGTATGAAGTATCTGATAGAGTCATAGCTGGAGCAACAGTTATACTATCTCCAGTATGAATACCCATAGGATCAAGATTCTCTACAGTACAAATAATAACTACATTATCGTTGGAGTCTCTTAGCAACTCAAGCTCATATTCTTTCCATCCTAATACAGCTTGCTCAACCAATACCTCATGTGTAGGAGAAGCATTTAGTCCTCTACGAAGTGCTTCATCGAACTCTTCCGCTAGATGTACAAAGCTACCTCCTGTTCCACCAAGCGTATAAGATGGACGTATCACTAAAGGAAAGCCAATTTTTTGAGCAGCGTCTTTACCTTCTAAGAAAGAGTTGGCGATATAAGATTTCGCGACACTTAATCCAATGTCCACCATCTTTACTTTAAAAGCTTCTCGATTTTCAGTCAGCTCAATAGCTTCAAGATCTACTCCTATTAGTTTGGTATTGTATTTTTCCCAAATACCTCTTTCACCTGCTTCAATAGCTAGGTTCAGAGCTGTTTGCCCGCCCATAGTAGGTAGCACTGCATCTATCTGTTGCTCTTGAAGAATCTCCTCCAAGCTCTCTACTGTAAGTGGTTTTAGATAGATATGATCTGCTATGACCTTATCAGTCATAATGGTTGCAGGGTTAGAATTGATCAGCGTAACAGATATCCCTTCTTCTCTGAGGGATCTGGCAGCTTGAGAACCTGAATAATCAAATTCGCAGGCTTGGCCGATAACTATAGGCCCACTACCAATAATTAGAATGGATTTAATCGAAGTGTCTTTAGGCATTTTACAGTTTTAGGTGGTAAACTGCGTGCAAATATAGAGGAAAAATATAAAGCGTACCCTATCTAGCTCTGCTATTTTACTATTATTAGCAAATTGTTTAGTGGCATGATATTTCCTGTGTATAGTATGTTAACTGATTACATATATAGAGAAATGCCATGGCATGTAATTTGTTCTAATTGATACGGAGAAATATCTCTTAGCAAAGAATAAGCACAACACTTAAACCCTCCCCGAATTTTATTGATAATTTCATAAATCGACATCAGATGAGAATTCTGTCTGTGTACTTTATTTGGGTATGCTTTATATTAAGTGTTTTTTCTTGCAGACCCGAGGGTATGGTGGTAAGAGCCAATAAGGAGAACTTTTCGGCAGATGATCAGGTAAAGATCGGTCGAGCCTTATCAAAGCATACGCTAGAAAATCCAGAAATGTATGACCTATATCGACCAGAGGCCAATCCAGAAATGTATGAATACCTTAATATTGTTCTACGGCAAGCAGTTAATACTCCTAACGTCGAAAACAGAAATAACTTCATATGGGATATTTTTGTATTAAAAGATGCAAAAAACATGTCCGCTTACACATTGCCGGGAGGGGTAATATTCTTAACAGATGGATTTCTAGATTTTATAGAAAATGAAGCTCAATTGATTGCAATATTAAGTCACGAAATGCACTATGCAGATCATGGTGCATCGATGGAGCTTTTGAAGGATCACTTTTCCGGATTAATTTTAGGAGATATAGTTTTTAATAACCCTGTTCAAGAAATGGATCAAATAATAAGAGCTCTACGAGATACTCCATTTTTGCCTTCAGAAGTTGAAAGTGCAGACCAATATAGCTCAGATATAATTTGTAATTTTAATTATCAACCCGATGTATTAGCATCGGTATTAGAAATGGAAATAGATGATCCATCTTTTCCACTTGAGTGGACAATCACTAGGCCGTCTTATGCTAGTAGGGAAAGCAGTATCCGAGATCGTACTATAGATTGTAGCGAAGGAACTAGTTTGGAAGTAGAAAGATATCATAAGCTTTTGCTTAACTTTCTTGACCTATAAGATTTTTACTTTTTTCCATTCCGTAGATTGCTGCACCAATAAGTCCGGCATGATTTAAAAGTTTGGCTGGCTTTAACTTAAATTCAAAATCGTCGAAATACTTTTCATAGTCATCAAACTTTTTACTTATTCCTCCTCCTAAAACAATATTTGAAGGGCTGAATATATGGCCTAGATGATTCAAGAGTTCATTCAACCTCATGATCCATTCTTCGTAGTCTAAATCTTTTCTTTTTCTAACTGAGTTAGAAGCATATTTTTCCACAATCTTCTTGTGATCCTTAAGATATAAATGGCCAAATTCTGTATTGGGTACAAGCTGCCCATTAATGAATACTGCCGATCCTATTCCTGTTCCTAAAGTTAATAGAATTGATACGCCACTAGCTCCTTTGAGCCGTCCAAAATGGACTTCTGCAATACCGGCAGCGTCAGCATCGTTAAGTACAAATACTTCTTTTCCTGTTTTTTTACTAAAAAGTTTTTCAGCATCGACACCTATCCAACTTTCATCGATATTGGATGCAGACTTTGCCACACCATTATGAATAATAGCGGGAAACCCACAACCAATTATGGAACCTTTATAACCAATTTCTTTGATAAGAATATTTACTGTATCGGCCACAGCTTCAGGAGAAGCCGGTTGAGGTGTTTCTATTCTTATTCTATCGGTGACCGCTTTTCCTGTAGAAGTATCTACTAAGGCTCCTTTTATTCCTGTTCCTCCTATATCTACTCCTAAAATTATTTTACTTTCCAATTGTACTTAATTTATCACTTTAATAGTCATGGTAACGTTTTCGGCAGGTCTATCTCTGGACTCCGTTTTTACTTTTGCTATTTTGTCAATTACTTCCATCCCATTAATTACTTGACCAAATACCGTGTATTCCTTATCAAGTTGTGGGGTTCCTCCTAGCTCTAAATAGGCTTCTTTCACTTCAGCTGGGTACTCTAAACCTTTACTTGATTCCATACTCTTTAAAGAATCCTCTGTTTGCTTTCTACCTTGGACTATATAAAACTGGGACCCACTCGACCTTTTTTTAGGATTTACATTATCCCCTGTTCTAGCTGCAGCTAGCGCTCCTTTAGTATGAAAATTACCGATCTCCGCGTCCACTTGATATCCAGGTCCACCAGAGCCTAATGCGTCTTTCGGTTTTGCATTTTTAGATCTGGGATCTCCTCCTTGAATCATAAATCCATTAATGACTCTGTGAAATAGAAGATCATTATAAAAACCTTCCTCAACTAACTTAATAAAATTATCCCTATGCAAAGGTGTATTATTAAACAACTCAATGGTCATTGTCCCAAATGGAGTTGTCATTTCAACCAAACAATTTTTAGGTGCTTGTATAAGCAATCTCTTTTCTTGGGTACTTGTCTTCTTACCCTTTGTAGCTTTTAGAATCACTAAGTAATTACCACTTGTACTGTAGGTATGAGAAGGAGATTCTTCAGTTGACGAATTACCATCTCCAAAATCCCACTCATAAGTTTCACTCTTGAGGGATTTATTTTGAAATTGTACTTCCGCTGGAGCTTCAGGCTCTGCACTTGGCAATAAAAAGTCAGCAATCGGTTTTGCACAACTAGTTAATAAAAAAGCTGCTCCTAAGGCTAAAATCGATATGTTCTTTAAACTCATATTTAGTTGATAATTCTAACTTTCATTGGTACATCCTTTAATGGTCTTTTGGGTCCATCAACAGGTACCTTGGCGATTTTGTCAATAATGTCTAGTCCTTCTACTACTTCACCAAAAACGGTATAATCCATATCCAAATTTGGTGTACCTCCAACTTCTTGGTATAACTTAACTGTAGCTTCTGGGTAAGTAAAATTTTTAAAAACGGCTGCACTTTTAACGTCTACTCCAGATTGCTTTTTACCTTGGACAATATAGAATTGCGAACCTGAAGATTTCTTCTCTGGATTTTGTGCATCTGACAACCTAGCAGCGGAAAGTGCCCCTTTGATATGAGGTCTGCCAATTTCAGCATCTAAGGTATATCCTGGACCACCTTGACCTAGCATTTTCCCAGCGGGAGCACCTTTTGAATCTGGATCACCACCCTGGATCATAAATCCTTCAATAACTCTGTGAAAAAGTGTCCCATCATAAAATCCTTCATTAGCAAGCTTAATAAAGTTATCTCTATGCTTTGGTGTATCGTTGTACAATTTCACAGTCATTACACCAAATTCTGTTTCGATTTCTGCCATAGTATTTCCGCTACCACCACAGCTTTGTAATAAAAAAACAAACAAGACTAAAACTGAAAAACAGTAAATTGAATTTTTAATTAGAATTTTCTTCATTGTCAAAATATTTTTCTCTAGCGAAATAAGCTATAATCTTTCTTATCAAATATTCTTCTTGCTCTTTTACGCCTTTTTTCTCAATTGGTTGTAATATTTCATAATGTGGCCAACCATCATGGTCACGTCCTTTGAAGGCATAATGTCCATCATCAAGTGTGATCTCACAGATGGCAATATGCATCAAATCTTGTTTTTCTTCTTTGGTAAATTCCTTTTTCCATCTGCCTAGGGTCTGGATACCTATCAGGAAAAGTACTGCGTTGAGATCAGGAATAGTCTCCTTATTGAATTTTTCTTTCAAAAAGTGTCGTATCCTTCCCCATTCAAAGTCATATTGCAAATCTTCCATACCTCAATTAAGCTCAAATATATTGAAAATCTTAGGCTTCTCGAACCATTTCAGGCACCCTTTGTGCCCTAAGCGCTGGTGGAATTGAGGCCAATAAACCAATAAATAGGACTGTAATCCCTACAGCCAAAAAGTCCGTGAAGCGTATACTTATTGGATAAGTATCCACTATAAAGCCTTCAGGGATAGGAACAATACCTATCGTTTTCTGTGCTATAAAGATAAGAATTGCTAAAATAAAGCCTGAAACCATCCCTATGATGCACAATAAAATGCCTTCCCAAAGGAAAATATTTCGTACAGAATGATCTTGAGCACCCATAGACTTTAGAATAGATATGTCCTTTTTCTTTTCCAATACTATCATCCACAAGGCTCCAATAAGATTGAATGCAACTAGCAGTAAGGTTAAAGACACAATGGCAAAGCTGGTCCACTTTTCAATATTCATAATCTTTAAGAAAGCCTCATCTTGCTGAAACCGGTTTTTTACAGTAAAGCTTTCTCCTACGATAGCTTGAATTGCATCGACCGTTTCATCTAAATTTGCCTCATCCAGAATCTTGATTTCATAGGCTGATACTTTTCGACTCCCTAGCAGCTTTTGCGCAAATCTTAGAGAGCTCAAGATATATTGATTATTCACGTCTTGATGTATAGAAAATATACCAGCTGGATAAATTGATTTTTTACTCAAGCCACTCCCCGGAACAATGCTGGTCTTACTTTTTCTTTTCTTGGCTGAATATACTGTTAGAGAAGAAAACTCATCTTCTATATTTACACTTAATTTATTACGCATTCCTGACCCTAGTACTGCATAATCAATGGAGTCCTTTGCTAGCAAAAATGTACCTTCTCGTAGGGTTGTGTCAACAGCAGTTACCTTTAGAAAATTATCATCCACTCCTTTTATACTTCCAAAGTCTTGAGAACCATTGTATTTGAATATGGCTACTTCTTCTAAGGTTTGGGATAAGGCAACAACATTATCTAATGATTCTATTTGCTTAATATCATCCTCATTGGGTGCGAAGGATTTGCCCAAGGCAATTTCTACTTTTATATCCGGATTGAAATTGCTAAATAATCCAGACAACAAATCTTCGAAACCATTAAAAACAGAAAGGACTAAAACAAGCGCAGCGGTACCAATAGATAAACCCAAAATGGAAATATAAGATATTATATTTATCGCATTTGTAGACTTCTTACTAAAGAGGTACCGCTTCGCTATATGTAGTGGTAAGGACAAGTATGATTATATTTTGAACTTCACCATGCGTTCAAACTCTTTCACTCTTTTTTTAATATCTGCTTTAGTCAATTTCTTAAGTCGTTTGATACTAAAGTCTTCTACACAGAAAGATGCCATCACAGAACCATAAATGGTAGCCGTTTTTATAGCTTCAAAATTTACTTTATCCACACTTGCTAAATAGCCCATGAAGCCACCTGCAAAGGTATCCCCTGCACCAGTAGGATCTTTCACTACTGCCAGAGGCAATGCAGGAGCAAAAAACATCTTATCCTTATGAAATACCATTGCACCGTGTTCCCCCTTTTTGATAATCAGATAAGTAGGTCCCATCTTGAAAATTTTCTTTGCTGCTTTGACTAAAGAGTATTCTCCTGAAAGCTGCCTTGCTTCTTCATCATTGATAGTCAAGACGTCTACCTTCTTTAGCACTTTCTTTAGTGAAGGCATTGCTATATCCATCCAAAAATTCATGGTATCAAGCGTAATCAGCTTAGGTCTTTTCTTCATTTGCTTGATCACCTGCATTTGAATATCTGGAGTCAGGTTACCTAACATTAGATATTTTGCTTTCTTGTAAGACTCAGGGAGAATAGGATTGAAATCATCCAAAACGTTTAGCTCCGTAAAGAGGGTGTCCCGTTTATTCATGTTATCATGGTATTTTCCTCCCCAAAAGAAAGATTTTCCTTCTTTTTTGATTTCTAGGCCTTCTAAATTGATGCCTCTCTTTTCTAAATATTTTAGCTCTTTAGCTGGAAAATCCCCTCCTACGATAGAAGAAATCATCAAATCATTAGTAAAATATGATGCCGCAATACTTATATATGTACAAGCGCCACCTATAACTCGGTCCGCCTTTCCAAAAGGGGTCTCGATATTATCAAAAGCAACAGTTCCAATGGATAATAAACTCATATTAATCTTCTTTAAATTTTTATGCCTAAAGATTGCACTTTTATTTTTATTGTAATACTTTTGCAACGCTTTTAAAGGAAAGTAGTACAATAGCTAGGTTATTCGTTATTGTATTTAAAATAAATTGCCTCTTTAGCTCAGCTGGTTAGAGCGCCGGACTGTTAATCCGTAGGTCCTTGGTTCGAGCCCAAGAAGAGGCGCAATTTTAGGCTTCACATTCATTTGTGAAGCCTTTTTTGTTTTCAGAAACAAAAAACATCTAGATCTTCAACATTAGATCAAAAATAAATTTGATCTATAGAGCGCTCCCGTTGTTCAACGGGATTAATCCGTAGGTCCTTGGAGATTTCTTTTTGAAATCTGCCTGTCTCGCACTCGTTGCGGGAAGCCCAAGAAGAGGCGCAATTGGATACTATAATAGCTATTAATGTCCCATATCTTGAATTTTATTTTCATATATACTTCGTCAAAAATGCTCGCAATAGCTAAGGCTATTACTGTGCTTTTTTCCTCGTATATATAAAAATCCTAATCCAATCTATTGGAACATTAATAACCATAATAGTATCAAGCTTCACATTCATTTGTGAAGCCTTTTTTGTTTACTTTATGGAATATGCACTTTCTATATATTCTGTATACCAGTAAGCATGATAAATTCTATATCGGTCAAACTCCTAACTTAGACACCAGAATGCTTTTTCATAATCAACTTTCAGAAAAGTCCTTCACTTCAAAGTATCGACCTTGGACAATTTATTTTACTTTTAAAACTCCTAATCGGTCTGTTGCCATCAAAATGGAGAAGTATCTTAAAAAGAAAAACAAACTCTTCATCTCTAGAATCAAAAATGATCTGGATCTTCAAAATTTTATCAAAAATAAATTTGACTTATAGAGCGCTCCCGTCGTACAACGGGATTAATCCGTAGGTCCTTGGAGATTTCTTTTTGAAATCTGCCTGTCCCGCACTTGCTGCGGGAAGCCCAAGAAGAAGCGCAAATATAATATCAAGCTTCACATTCATTTGTGAAGCCTTTTTTGTGTTTAAGACTATTTTGTGTTTTCATTTCTTCGACTATGTTAGATTTCTAAACATCCAACTTCTTTATTGAGGATTAGCCCGTGTGAAGGATAGTAAGCAGACCGACTGAAAGAAGGTCGTCCGCGCATAGCATTGGAGCATAGCAGGGACCGTAGCGGAGCGAAGTGCTGAATAGCCTGACCTCGATGTAGCTTTAGCGAAAGCGAGGGCACACCCAAAAAATAATATTAAACATGCATGAAATCGTCGACTGCATCCTGAATCGCAAGAAAATTATTATGTGAGCCAAGCCTCTCCATCATACCCGTACTACTAAGAATATCTCTCACTGGCCCGATCGCTTTGCATATATTAAATTCAATGTTGCGATCATTGTAAAAATTCAAGACTTCATCGAAGGCGCGGATACCTACGCTATCAATTCCATTCATACCTGATGCATCGAGCACTACTGCTTTGATACCCTTTGGATTTGGCATCACAAAAGACTTGAATGTCTCTATAAAAAATGCCGCATTAGCAAAGTACAGTTCGTCATCAAATCTGACAATCAACATATTTGGAGGCACGACCGCTTCTTCAAATCGATTCACATTCTTATATATGTTAGTGCCAGGCAGTTGTCCTAAGATGGCTACATGTGGTTCCGCACTCTTCATCAGTACTTTGATGATAGAAAGGATAACGCCTATCAACACTCCTTGTTGGATCCCAATAATTAAAGTTACCAAAAAGGTAATCGCCATATTCCAGAAATCTCTTCGATGGTACTGCCATAAAAATTTTGCCTCTTGATATTCAAACAAGTTTAAGACTGAGGTAATAATAATGGCTGCAAGAATTGCAAATGGCACATAATATAGCATTGGGGATAGGAAAAGCAATACCATACCGACAATAACAGCAGACACAATAGTGGCTACAGCAGTTTTTGCCTGAAGGTTGTACAATAAGGCTGATCTGCTAAAACTACCCGATGTAGGCATCGCTTGAAAGAATGAACCAAGGATCTTTGAAATACCTATACCCACGAATTCCTGATTCGCTCTGATACTGGCCTTTGGGTCCTTGGAAGCCAATGCCTTTGAAATCGTAAGACACTCGACAGCGCCAAATATGGTAAGTGTAATCACTGTAGGCAATATGGATCGTATCATATCTAAATCAAAATGATACATTCTAAAACTAGGTAAACCCACTTTCACTTGTCCAATAATATTTAGCCCTTTGGCATCTAAGCCAAAATACCAAGTAACCGCAGATCCGATGGTAAGCACAATTAGTGCACTTGGGATAAGACGATTTATTTTTTTTAAGATAAATATGATTGCGATACTGGACATACCCATCAAGAGTGGTATTAATTGACTTTCCATACAGACTGATAAAAGTCCTAAGCACTTTTGGTGTAGAAATTTAAACTGCCCTAGCTCTACCCCCATGACATCTTTCATCTGGCTCACCGTAATGATAATGGCCGCAGCTGAGGTAAACCCTGCTATCACTGGACGAGATAAAAAATTGGCTGTTATACCAAGTTTGAATACACCTAAAAAGAACTGAAGTATCCCGACCAATAAACCTGTCAGTAGGACGAGCTCTATATAATGCTCTGAGCCTATTTCCACTCCAGGAATCTGACTTATACCAGAAATAATGAGTATTGATGTTAGCGCAACTGGACCGATATGTAGATATGGTGTAGATGCAAACAATGCATAAACGAATAAAGGAACCAATCCTGCGTACAATCCATATTGAGGAGGAAGACCAGCCAAATAAGCATATGAGATCCCTTGTGGAACCAGCAATACAGCTATAGTCAAGCCCGCTAGAAAATCTGTTCTAAAGTGCTTTCCAGTATAGGAGTTAAGTCTCCTAAGTAAAGGTATACGGTGTATAAAGCTCAAAAGCTAGGATTGAAAAAGATGCTATACTGAGCAATGTGCATCTCCAGTTTCAGTGGGTATAGTAGTATTGCCAATATTTGTATAGCTATCCTGTACATTGATAATATTATGAAAACCTCTTGCCTTAAGGATTGAACTTGCAATAGTAGATCTATATCCACCAGCACAATGTATAAAGTATGGAATATCCTTATTCACTGCACTCATATTTTGATTGATAAAATCGAGTGCAAAATTTTGTGCGCTAGCTACTTTACTATTTGCATGCTCACTAGGCTTCCTCACATCTAATATGTCTATTTTAGGATCATTCTCAAATTTTGTTGCAAATTCAGCCGCTTTTATAGACTCTATCTTATCCAGATCATTACCTGTCTGCTGCCAAGCTGTAAAGCCGCCTTCGAGGTAGCCTATCGTATTGTCATAACCTACTCTAGCTAATCGAGTAACCGCTTCATCTTCTCTTCCAGGATCTGTTACCAATAATATAGGTTGTTGAATATCTACTATCAGCGCACCCACCCAAGGTGCAAAGCTGCCATCTAGGCCAATAAAAATAGAATTAGGTATAAAACCCTCTACGAATAATTCTTTTTTTCTAACATCTAATATTAGTGCTCCATGTTCATTCGCTGCTGCTTCAAATTCTGCTGGGGAAAGCGGTCTAGTACCTCGATCTTTGATATCATCCAAACTTGCATATCCAAGTTTATTCATGGAAGCGTTCTTTTCAAAGTATTGTGGAGGCGGTGCCAAACCCGAAGTCAATTCCTTGATGAACTGATCTTTACTCATATTGGCATCCAAAGCGTAATTGGTTTTCTTTTGATTTCCAAGGGTATCCCACGTTTCTTTACTCATACTTTTGCCACAGGCTGAACCTGCTCCATGTGCTGGATAAACAAGTACTTCATCCGGCAGAGGCATTATTTTAGTACGAAGGCTATCATAAAGATTGCCAGCTAGATCCTCCTTAGTAAGCTCTGCCCCTTTTTGGCAGAGGTCAGGTCTACCTACATCTCCAATGAACAAGGTATCCCCAGTAAAAATAGCATGAGGATTTTTATTTTCATCCAGCAAAAGATAAGTTGTGCTTTCCATGGTATGACCAGGCGTATGCAATACTCTAATCGTCAAATCACCTAGCATAAATTCTTCACCATCTTGAGCCATGTATTTTTCGTACTTGGTCTCTGCAAGAGGCCCGTAAACTATCTTAGCGCCTGACCTTTTTGCTAAATCCAAGTGACCAGAAACAAAGTCTGCATGAAAATGCGTCTCAAAAACATATTTAATTTGCGATCCTCTTTGTTCCGCCATTTGAACATATGGATCTGACTCTCTAAGCGGATCAATTATTGCCGCTTCACCATTACTCTCTATATAGTAAGCCCCTTGAGCAAGGCAACCTGTATATATTTGCTCTATAATCATAAAAATTAAGTCTAAATGTCTTTAATTCACAAAGATACAGTCTTTGTGCTAGATGGTCCATGCACGGCCTTCCGTTTTCTCGAGTGGATAACAACCGATATATTCTCCAGGTATTGGATCGTAGGCAAGGACATTGGTGCCAATTTCTTCCGATCCATAATATCCTAATAGGGTTAATGATCTCAACTGAGTGAAAAACTCTCTACTCTTATAGCCATCTACACCTTTGCTCTTCATTTCATCATTTGCTTCGGCTTCTTTTGCAATTCCAGTAAGGTATGCAGTGATATCTTCTGGCTTTACTTCAAGCACTTTATTTAAACCTAGTTTAAAATCTTCCTTTTCAGTATCAGTACAATAGTCAACCATAAGTTTATCAATAAACTTATGTACACCAACATCGCTCGCACCAGGAGTATCCGTTTTAGGCATAATGGTATCTACTAAGCTGATCAGCATATTATTTTGGTCTGCTGAAAAGAAAGCAGGTTTCCAAACAGCTACTCCCGAGTCTGGATTACAGCCCGAAAGTATCGCAGATATAGTCCCAGCTGAAAAAGCATACGCTGATAATAAAGCCGATTTTTTAAGTGCATCTCTTCTATTCATCTTACAGATTTTGTCTTTTTAATTCTTTAACGGCAAAGTCACAAGCTCTCGCAGTAAGGGCCATATAGGTAATAGATGGATTTTGACAACCAGAAGATGTCATACAAGCTCCATCAGTAACAAAAACATTTTTCACCGAATGTATTTGATTATTCTTATTCAAAACAGAAGTCTTAGGATCTCTACCCATACGAGCTGTTCCCATCTCATGTATACCCAAGCCAGGATAAGATTCACCTTTGTAAGGGTTCACATTTTTGTATCCCGCAGCTTCTAACATTTCTGCACATTTATTCATCATATCGTCTTGCATATTGAGCTCATTTTCCTTCCACTCACAGTCAAAAGTCAATGTCGGCAAACCCCATTTATCTCTTAGTTCTGTATTCAGCGTCACCTTATTTTCCTTATAGGGAAGTGTTTCGCCAAATCCTGTAAATCCAATACCCCACTCACCAGGTGCAAAACCTTCATTCTTTAATTTTTCACCAAAACTATATTCACTTACAAGTCTTCTCCAATTAGAACGTCCTGCGCCTCCTTGATATCCAAAGCCACGAGTATAATTCTTAGCCTTTGACTTTCTATCTAAGTTGGTAAATCTTGGAATGTATAAACCATTTGGTCTTCTTCCTTTGTAGTATTGATCTTCATAACCCTCTACTTTGGCTCCTGCTCCGGCCTTAAAATGATGATCCATCAAGTAGTGACCTAAAGCACCACTATCATTACCCATACCATTTGGAAACCGGTCAGACTTACTATTCATCAAAATCTGGGTAGTTCCTAAAGTAGAGGCATTACAAAAAATAATCTTTGCGTAAAACTCAGATACCTCGTTAGTCTCTGCATCCGTAATACGTACTCCAGTAGCTTTTTTAGTTTCTTCATCGTACATGATTTCTTGGACGATAGAGAACGGCCTAATCCAAAGATTGCCTGTAGCTTCAGCAGCTGGAAGTGTAGAAGAGTTACTACTGAAATATGCCCCATAAGGGCAACCTCTCATACATCTATTTCTATTTTGACATTTGCCACGATTGCCATGTATCTTTTGCGGCTCTGTTAAGTGTGCAACTCTTCCTACTGTGATAACTCGTCCACCAAATTTATCTGCAACACTCTTAGCAAAATCTTTCTCCACACAATTCATCTCCATAGCCGGCAAAAATTTGCCATCTGGTAGATGTGGTAAGCCCTCCGCTTTTCCAGAAATTCCTACAAAAGTTTCTACGTAGTCATACCAAGGCTCAATATCTTTATATCTAATAGGCCAATCTATGGCAACCCCCTCCTTCGCATTAGCTTCAAAATCTAAATCTGACCATCTGTAGCAGTGTCTACCCCACATCAAAGATCTTCCACCTACATGGTATCCTCTGATCCAATCAAAACGTTTTGTTTCAGAATATGGATTCTCCAGATCATTCACGAAAAAATGCTTTCTAGCTGGGTGTGTTACATACCCTGTTCTAGCTTGTTTTTCTTGAGTCTTAAGTTCTTCATCTGATTGAAGACCATAGTTAGGCAACTCCCAATCATCTAAATTTGCAGTTGGATAGTCTCCATGTTTGACCATTCTGCCACGTTCCAGTACCAGTGTCTTTAGTCCCTTTTCGGTAAGTTCTTTAGCGGCCCAGCCACCACTAATACCTGATCCGATTACAATAGCATCGTAGGTATTTTCTTCTTTGGATTTATTATTCAGATTTGCCAAGATGTTTCTTTTGGTAAATAAACCCTTAATTTAAAATTATATCTTCACTTTTAAGAGCTATACCAATAGAAAACTTGAATATAAATGTAAAAATTACACTATTCTTCTGATTTTAACCTCTCGGCATTCTCATACATCTGAAGTGCTTCGATAATCGGGGCGATATCTCCCTCTACTACAGACTGCAGGTTGAAATTTTTTACAGAACCTTCCAGTCGGTGATCAGTAACTCTGTTTTGTGGATAATTATACGTTCTTATCTTATCCGATCTATCTCCAGTACCTACCAATGATTTACGCTTTTGGGCAAGATTCTTGGCCCTATCTTCTTTTTGCTTTGCAGAAATCTTGACACATAATCTTTGGAATGCGATCTCTCTATTTTTCAATTGAGACCTACTGTCTTGAGATTCTGCTACTATTCCTGTAGGATTATGCGTCAGTCGCACAGCAGATTCCGTTTTATTTACGTGTTGTCCACCTGCTCCACTGGCACGATATACATCCACACGCACGTCAGACATATTTACATCTACATCTTCTAGTTCCAATTTTGGGATAATAGCTACTGTCGCCGCTGAGGTATGCAATCTTCCTTGAGACTCCGTTTTGGGAACACGTTGGACACGGTGAGCACCAGATTCAAACTTGAGCTTTCCATAGACCTCTTCACCACTTACCTCTAAGACCAGCTTGCTATAGCCACCAACTGTACCCTCAGTGACACTAACCGTCTCCATTTTCCACCCTTGCGCACTAACATATTTGGAGTACATCTTATATAAGTCTCCTGCAAAAATACTAGCTTCATCACCTCCCGTTCCAGACCGTATCTCGACAATTACATCCTTGGTATCCTCAGGATCCTTGGGTATCAAAAGCACCTTGATTTTTTCCTCCCAATCCACTTTTTGTACCTTGAGCGACTCTATCTCTGCTTTTGCCATTTCTTTGAGCTCCGGATCATCTTCTTTGAGCATCTCTGCACTAGAATCTAAATTTTCCAAGACATTTTTATAGGCGTTATAAGCCTCTACTATCCCTTGGAGCCCTTTATATTCCTGACTTACTTTCTTGTACTTTTTTATATCTGTGACCACTTCAGGGTCAGAGAGCCGCTCCTCTAGATGATAATATTTCTCGGCTATATCTTTTAACTTATCCAGCATATCTGATTCACTTGTATTCTCAAGCCACAAAAATACTAAATAAATGCTTCTAAGTGGGTTGCTTTGCAGAGGAGCATTCCTGTTACAGGCAGAGCCTGTAAGGACCGGGTGATCCGTTCCTTTCTCTTCCGATTATCATCGTCGAGAAACCACTACTCCCCCTAGGCCCTACGCACTCCGTTTGACGCGCTTTGGCACCTTCGGTACGTCGCGATTATGTGTATTTATTTAATGTATTGATTATGGTTTCTCTACTTTTACAAAATTGAGAGAAGCAGAGTTGACACAGTGTCGAGTTTGCTTTTTAGTCATTCCTTCATTCATGAATACATGTCCAAGGTGACCATCACAATGCCCACAAAGTATTTCAGTCCTACGTCCGTCTGCATCAGTCTCTTCTTTGACTGCTCCTGGTTTGATAACGTCATCAAAACTTGGCCATCCAGTGCGCGAATCAAATTTATCGGCAGATGAAAAAAGTGGCAAATTACATCTGCGACAGATATAAACACCTTCCTTTTTACTATCATGATATTCTCCTGAAAAAGATCTTTCAGTCCCCTTCTTGTCGATTACATAATTCTCAAATTCGGTGAGTTCATTATAGTTATCTTTATCTAAGACAGGCGGAAGTTCAGTCAACATGGTTTCTTTCACCATTTCCTTTTTCATATCAGCTGGTGCTGTAGTCGCTGATTTTGACTTTTGTTGAGCACATGACATAGTAGTCATAAGTAACAATGCTGATAACCAAATGAGATTTTTCATAAAACTATTTTTATATTAATACTACTATTGAAAACAGACAAAGCAATGGGATGGTTCTAAAAATCAAGTAACATTAGACTTGAGAATGATTTTATGCAGTATTTTTGGAAAAAAACGCTTCAAATAGATAGCAAAGGTTTCTTTTCCTCCAATATAAACTTCATGTTTATTCTTTAATATCGCCTTCAAAATTTGATTAGCACATTCTGCAGCTGGCATACCTTTGGCTTGAGCATTATCCATCTCATTGTGTTTGCTCCCATCTGCAGTAACAGAGTTAACTGAGATATTTGTTTTAATAAACCCCGGACAAACCATCAATACGTCTACATTATGGTCATTCATCTCAAGCCTAAGACTATCAAAAAATCCATGTAATGCGTGTTTTGCAGCTGCATATCCTGATCGTAGTGGGGAGGCGAATTTTCCCATTAGGCTGCTGATTACGATTATTTTACCTGATCGCTGATTTATCATTGTGGACAATACACCTTTGGTGACTGCAACGGTACCAAAAAAGTTAATATTCATCAATTTTTGATACACATCCATATTGGTCTCTTGTACATAAGATCTTTGACTTATACCGCCATTGTTAAATAAGTAATCCATTTTACCAGTAAACGCAATTGCTTCTGCTGTTACCCTTGAGATAGCATCTGCATCTGCTAAGTCAAATGGTAATACATATATATTTTCGGGATGAGCACTCTCAGCTTTGACTCTTTCTAGGTCAACTTTTTTACGAGACGAGATGATTACTTTGGCCCCAGCATTAGATAATGCAAATACCAATTGCTCTCCAATTCCTGAAGAGGCCCCTGTCACCCATGCTGTTTTACCTGAAAATGATTGCACTATTGTAGTTTTATTCAAAGGTATAAAAACTATCTAAGCACAAGAAGTTTATAACATACCGCTAGCTACGAAGTACTCGTAACACAAAGACGACAATCAATAGGATGATAATGATAGCAAACAAGGTTATCATCAGGCCATCTTCTACTCCACCTATATTCGTATTGAATTTGTAAGCCATAAAGCTTAAAAAGGCGAAAAGTAATACAGTTCCGAATATCTGCTTAAACTTCAAAGGATCGATTATTTGTTAATTATAGAGTATAATCTCTATTGTATTCCTACATTAACCAAGCCAAAGACTAAAAGTTTCAAATAGCTTTTTTTAATATTTACAGATTCCAATTGATTCCAGCTTGAAACCATCTCCCTGGCATTCTAGCCCCTAGAATATTCTGATATTCAATATCTCCTAGATTTTGAATCTGTACAAAAAGACCAAAATTTGAGGTAACATTTGCCCCGATTTTAGCATTATGCAAAAAATATGAGCCATTCAAGGTGCTATTAATAGCAGATGCTATTTGCATAGGTCTGTCCTTGTATATACTATTTAGGTTTATGTAGAATCTATCAAGCTGCAAGTGCAAATTACTGGTTACTAAATGTCTAGCGTGACTACTGATGTATACAGATATTATTTCTTCGTCCACTCCAGTAGTGGTGTTCAAAAAAGTATAGCCGATCCCTAATTTAAATCTATTTCTATCTCCAAACGAACGATCCAAATAGGCTTCCACTTCAAATCCGTTGGTAGTTACAGAACTTATATTTTGAGTAAAAAAATAGTCTGCCCCTTCTTGTAGGCTGCCTACATCGTCAATATCTGCTTCATTGGTTGATACAAAGTCAATCAGATTGGATGATTGTCTTGAGAATACTGTAGCCTTCAACTCTATACCCTGCGTAACATCTATGTCTACTCCCAATTCCTCAGTCCATGCTTGTTCAGCAGCCAGGTCGGGATTACCAAGTGATCTACCTGGTGTTAAATTTTCTAGGTTATTGGATACAAATCTTTCAGTATAATCACCTGCTCTAATACTTCTACCAGCAGCTCCTCTCAATACAATATTGTTAAAGATATAAGAGATATTCAGTTGCGGAGAAAATTCTAATTCATAGTTATTGTCATAATCCAATCTAAATCCTCCTGTAACATTCAGGCTGCTATTGGTGAAATGTAGCATAGCATAAAGCCCTGCATGAATATTACTGTGATTTCCTCTATCATTACTTTCTATGCTTCTTCTATCAAATTGAAGTCCAGTACTTAAACTTAGCGCGGAATTTAACCTATTCAGTTGGGACAGATTAGCATTGAACCATCTGGTAGTATGATTATTAGTAGATGGAAAATCCGGGCTAAAAATAAACTCATCCTTATTTTGCTTAAAACTCAGGTCTAGATTAGTACTTGCCTTTTCACCAATCTTAGACAAGCGCACTTGATTCCACCAGGCTTGTGTTGTTTCTTCGGATTTGTCAAATGTACTTGTTGTATAAAAATATCTAGCATTATAATTTCGGTCATCATAAGCCGTCCTACCAGCAATGGAGAATCCATTTCCAAAATCATAGCCTAGAGAAATACTAGCTTGCTTGATATCAAAGAATGTATTATATGACTCTAGAGAAGTGGAATCAGATGTCGCTATTTCTGGAATATGCTCTCCATCTGATTTAATGATATTAAAGCCACCTCCAACTTTCAATTTATTTTTGTTGCTGTAGAACCCATGTTGAGCGTTAATCAAATCATTATCGCCATAAGAAAAAGATCCACTATTAATCATATCCGCTCTTTGCTGTTTTGCAAAAGTGTTGGTTATGATATTAATCACCCCTCCTACTGCATCTGGGCCATAAATAGCTGAAGCAGGTCCTCTTAATACCTCAACTCGAAATATTTCAGCAGGTGTCACAGGTATATATCCATTAAAGTGACCTGTGAGTGGATCATTCAATCTTTGGCCATCCAATAATATGAGCACCTGAGTAAACGTAGAGCCACGCAAACTAATATCTGCTTGAGACCCAAACCCGCCACGACTTTGGACCTCCACACCACTTATCGTTTGTAGCAATTCATCCAATGAATTGAAAGTGAGCTTTTTAATATCAGATTGCCCTAGTACGGTGATATTTCTACCCGTTTGGTTTAATTTTAAAGGAATACTTGTAGTAGCTACATTGACAGTATCTATTTCAAAGGTATTTTGTCCAAAAAGAGTACATGAACAAATAAGAAAAATTAGGGTATTACAGATTACTTTCATTCTATTTGGATTCTTAAAAAAACGCAAAGCTACTAAGCTTATATGCTTTTCAAAGAATTTAGATGTAGAAGATACCAAATACGCCTAAATGGGCAAAATAAGGTAATAAGCACCATCCTTAAAAAGGAAAAAACCCCGTAAGCGAGAAGCAAACGAGGTTTTCCTTGAGGTCGCGGACGGATTCGAACCGCCGTACAAGCTTTTGCAGAGCTCTGCCTAGCCACTCGGCCACGCGACCTTTTTACGGATTGCAAATATATGCAAAATATGTGTCTAAAGTCAACAATTATACTAAACGGAATTACTCTTTTAGTTGTTCTTAAAACGAGCCGTTTATTTTTAGATAAATCTATCTTTACCAAATGGAAAACAACAAAGTTGCGCTTATTATATTAGATGGATGGGGACATGGAAAACACCCAAAGGCAGATGCATTGCGGCTTGCAAACACGCCTTATATTGATTCACTGTACAGAGATTATCCAAATTCGGAGTTGGTAACCTTTGGTGAAGAAGTTGGTCTTCCAGAAGGCCAAATGGGCAATTCAGAAGTAGGTCACATAAATATAGGCGCTGGAAGAATTGTATATCAGGAACTTGCGCGAATAAACAAGTCCATCAAAGACAATGAACTCAAAGACAACCCTATTCTAAAAGAAGCATTTGAAAAAGCGAAAAGTGATAATGTTGCTTTTCACTTGATGGGGCTACTTTCTGATGGAGGTGTACACTCTCACATAAACCATCTATTAGCTTTAATAGATTATGCGGTAGACGCTGGCCTTAAAAACATTTGCGTACATGCCTTCCTAGATGGAAGAGATACTGATCCTAGAGGAGGAGCTAGATATCTAAAGCAAGTTATAGATCACATCCAAGGCAAACCTGTTCAAATAGCAAGTATCGTTGGTAGATATTATGCAATGGATAGAGATAATAGATGGGAAAGAATAAAAGTAGCCTACGACGCTTTGATTAAGGGAATAGGTGACACAAGTGATAATGTATTGGCTACATTAGATAAAAGCTATCAAAATGGTACTACAGATGAATTTGTAATGCCAATTCTTCCTAAGAAGAATCTTGAAGAAACAAGAATCAAAGAAGATGATGTAGTCTTCTTTTTTAACTACCGTACTGATAGGCCAAGACAGATCACCAAAGCGCTTACTCAGGTAGATTTTGTAGAGCAAGAAATGAAAAAGCTTTCTTTGCAATTTTATACTATGACAAACTATGATGCTTCATTTGGGGATATTAAAGTTGTATTTGAGAAAGAAGATCTTGTCAACACTCTAGGAGAGGTATTAGCGAGAGAAAGCAGGAGTCAAATAAGAATAGCGGAGACAGAAAAATATCCACACGTAACTTTTTTCTTTAGTGGTGGTCAGGAAGCAGAATATCCGAATGAATCCAGAATTTTGATCCCATCACCCAAAGTAGCAACTTATGACTTACAACCTGAGATGAGTGCGCAGGAATTAACTGACGCTATCATTAAGCGAACTAAAGAAAACCCCGCTGACTTCATTTGCTTGAACTATGCCAATACGGATATGGTAGGGCATACAGGAGATTTTCAAGCGGCTATGAAAGCTGCAGAAACAGTAGACGCCTGCCTTAAGCAATTAATGGAGGTATTATTAGAAAATAAATACGCTGCTATTGTAATCGCTGATCATGGTAATTCTGACACGATGATTAACAGTGATGGATCGCCCAATACTGCTCATACTACTAACCTTGTTCCTTGTTTTTATATTTCAAATAATAATAAAAAGGAAGATTTGCAAAATGGCAAACTTGCTGATATTGCTCCTACTATTCTAAAACTTATGGGCATCACTCCACCAAAAGAGATGACTGGAAACTTTTTAATGTGATGAACAGACTTATTTTAGGATTATCGATATTCATAGTGATTACATTAAGTAATTGTTCATTAGATATTGAACAGAACAAAAGGCTAGATCAACCAGAATTATTTTCTACTGAAAAATACTTTGCGGCTGAAAAAGATCGACTTGCCGATAAAAGAGGCTTTACAAAGTATGTAAACTTCAATGGTAAAGAGGAAATGATGAAATTAGATTCCCTAAATTTTGATCAGGAGTTCATTCCTTTTATCAATACTGATATAAATAAAGTGATATGGTCTGATCAGTATACTTGTGATTCAACATTCACGAATAATACTTTGGATCGTATAAATTGTTCTTGCTTAAACAAGAAATTAAAAACTAGAAGTTTAGAAGTTAACATCAAAAACAATGAAGTGGAGTCTATTCGCATCGAATGTATGTTACAAAAAATGCTAATGGAGACTATGGAATATCTTACTTATGAAAAGGATGCATTCTACCAAATCAAACGAATTCAGACGTTAGAAACAGGTGTTACAGACTCGACTATTGTTAAAGTTTATTTTAGATAAGTAGGGGCATAAAAAAAGCCCGCATTGCTGCGAGCTATTAAAGTAGATCTTTCTTACCGGGTCATCCTAAAATGGCAAAAGCCCGTCAATTTCTTGACGAGCTTTTATAAAAACGGGCTTGACCGAATGATGCAAAGCAATTTTGGTCCACTGGACCAAAATAATGAGGAAACCGCGAGCAACTGCACGCGGGTGGGCTTGCGTAAGTCGCCGCCCTTATCTTTATAAAAACAATACGTCCTAAAATGGTAAAAGCCCGTCAATTTCTTGACGAGCTTTTATAAAAACGGGCGGCGACTTACTCTCCCACCTAGTGGCAGTACCATCAGCGCTGAAGGGCTTAACTTCTCTGTTCGGAATGGGAAGAGGTGGATCCCCTTCGCTATAGCCA
>CALIEI010000154.1 GCA_938022165.1 uncultured Saprospiraceae bacterium
ACTTCAAGCGCATCGGCAATCAAAATCCGTATTGCACATACGTCATTAATCCTAAAGTAGCGAAGTTTAAGGCGAAGTTTGCGGAAAAGCTGAAGTAGCAGGTAGCTTGATAACTTTACTTTAACGGTTATTTTGTGTTAGTTTGATTAATTTTGTTTTTGCTGTTAGCCTGTTAGCCTGTTAGCCTGTTAGCTGATTAGCCGATTAGCCGATTAGCCGATTAGCCGATTAGCCGATTAGCTGTTAGTACATTAGCCATTAGGTACTCGACACAAAAGAATTCATCATTCATAACTCATAATTCATAATTAAAAAAAGGTGCGTTTTTATTTTCTGCTAATATTATTTCTAACGATTGTAGGCTTACAAGCAAGCTCGGCGCAGCCTCGCAACGAATGGCGCCTTTTTGCAGATATGGAGTTTGAGGAATACTATAATGAAGATATCGGAACCTACGACCTCAAACCAATAATTACAGATAGCTTATTGACCTTAGAAGGGAGAGAAGTAGTCTTATTAGGGTATATCATATCTTCGGCAAAGACGGATGGATTTGAAAATGTGATCCTATCGAAATTTCCATTTACCTCTTGTTATTTCTGCGGGAATGCGGGAATGGAAACGGTGGCAGAGATAGAGTACGATGCCAAAAAAAGCAATTTCAGGATGGACTCTGCCTATGGATTTAAGGGCAAGTTGTACTTCAATAAAGACGACCCGGAGCGATTGGTCGTTGTCATCAAGGATGCAGAGATTTGGGATTTTTAGCGAAATTAGCCAATCAGTTGACGGCAATTACTAACTTTACCGTATGCGATTTTCACTTAGTGTAGTTTTTTTGTTTGTTACCATTTGCGCTTGGGCACAAAACCAACATCCTATTCATCCCGATTTGACAGGAGATGAGTTACTAGAAGCGCTGGTGAGTGACTACAAGACGAGCTCTACTATGAGTTATGGTATGGCGAGAGATACGCTATATGGTATCATAGATGTGCGCAATGATTCCTTGGAGTGTGTATATTCTGGCCACCAAGTGTATCTTCAACCAGGACAAGACCCTACTACTTTTGTTTTCAATAATGGTGATCAAGATGGTATCAATGCCGAGCATGTTTATCCGCGCTCAGCGGGTGCTGATTTTGGTAATGCGCTAGCAGATATGCACAATATTTTTCCATGTAGGGTAGAGGTCAATACCAATCGAGGGAGTTTTCCATTTGCGGAGATCGATGACCAGGACACTGATTCATGGTATCTTAATAATCAAGAACTGAGTCAAATCCCATCCTCCAATATTGATGCTTATAGCGAAGGGATAAGAGGCATAGACGGACGCTTTGAACCGCGAGAATCTAAGAAGGGAGATGTAGCCCGAGCTGTCTTTTATTTCTATACCATCTATAATCAAGAAGCCATGGCGGCTAACCCAAACTTCTTTGCACCACAGATGAGTACGCTATGCCAATGGCATGAGTTAGATCCTGTTGATCAAAGAGAGTATGATCGTACCTTCAAGATTGCAGAATACCAAGAGGGCAAAGTCAATCCTTTTGTCTTGGATTGTAGTCTAGTAGAACGAGCCTATTGCCAAGGAGCTTCTTTAGAATGCCCCAATCTTCCTATTATTAGTTCGACTACAGCGATAAGCAGTAGACAGTATAATTACTATCCCAACCCTGTAGATGAT
The DNA here is from genome assembly GCA_938022165.1 of uncultured Saprospiraceae bacterium. Classification (GTDB taxonomy): domain Bacteria; phylum Bacteroidota; class Bacteroidia; order Chitinophagales; family Saprospiraceae; genus JALZVN01. Next base: position 1,691 of record CALIEI010000154.1, read on the forward strand.
CTATTGACCGTAGAGGCGGAAGGCCAAGCACGCGTTCGAATTTTTGATCTCCGTGGATACCAATTGCTAGACCAAAACATCTTCAAGTCAGCGAGTATCGATACACAGCAGATCCCATCGGGTATTTATATTCTCCAGATCAACGAGCAGTCCTTTAAGTTGGTTAAGTAGTACGGAGACAAATACAGTCTACTTATATTGCATTTGATTTATACTTGGGTATCTTAGTAAAAAAATCAAATGTACAATAAGTCTATAGAGTGTATGCCATTGGCGCAATTGCGAGAACTGCAAAGTAAACGCTTTGTTTCTCTGGTCGAACGACTTTATAATGATGTTCCTTTTTACAAACAACAGTTGAATGAAAAAGGTCTTGCTCCTGGCGACTTCAAATCTATAGAAGATATCTCAAAGCTTCCATTTACAAAGAAGACAGACCTTCGGGATCATTATCCTTATGGTATGTTTGCAAAACCCATGTCTGAGATAGCACGCATCCATGCTTCCAGTGGCACTACAGGAAAGCCTACGGTGGTAGGGTACACCAAGAATGACTTGGATATTTTTGATGAAGTAGTAGCGAGATCTTTAGTGTGTGCAGGTGCAAAGCCAGGTATGAAATTGCATAATGCATATGGCTATGGGCTCTTTACCGGCGGGTTAGGAATGCACGGTGGCGCTACAAAATTAGGCATGGCTGTGATACCAGTTTCAGGAGGTATGACAGAAAGGCAATTGACCATTTTACAAGATTTCAAACCCGAGGTTATCTGCTGTACGCCTTCATATGCACAGACTCTTTCTGACGAATTTGCCAAGCGAGGAATCGACACTAAGGATCTAGCTGTCAAGTATGCCGTCCTTGGAGCAGAGCCTTGGACAGAGGCCATTAGAAGTCAAGTCGAAGTTGGTCTCGATGTTACCGCTACAAATATTTATGGCTTGAGTGAAATTATTGGCCCAGGTGTTTCGCAAGAAGATTACGAGGAGAAAGGTACAGGAAGTTATATTTGGGAAGATCACTTTTATCCCGAAGTAGTGGACAAGGATACGGGTCAACCTTTAGCACATGGAGAAGAAGGTGTACTTGTTTTTACTACGCTGACCAAAGAAGCTTTTCCGATTTTACGCTATTGGACGAATGATATATGTGCTATCAACTATGACCAAAATGCTAAGCGAACACATATCAAAATGTCCTCGATCAAGGGCAGGGCAGACGACATGTTGATTATTCGTGGAGTCAATTTGTTTCATACCCAAGTGGAAGAAGTGATCCATACTATGAAGGAGCTGAGCCCCAATTATCGATTGATTGTAGAGCGCACTGGCAATATGGATACGGTTAAAGTTGAGGTAGAGTCTGCTGGGAGTAGGCACGAAGAAAACTTAGAATCAGTTCTTAAGAACAAAATTAAAGACACTATAGGCTTGTCGATGGATATAGAGATCATGGCGCCGGGTGCTATTCCGCGTAGTCAAGGAGGGAAGTTGAGCAGGATCTTAGATAAACGAAAGTAAGTTTTTTTTGGGAGTGCCACCACAGCCCATACGCACCTATCCACCCAGCTGTGCTGTCGGGCCATTCAGTACTCCATATTCATTCCGGTCCCAGCAGTGCTCTACTACCAGCAGCCCTTCTTGCTGTGACTGCTCCCTATCGGTCGCATACTTACTACCCCTCACTCAGAATTATTTCTACAAAACAAAATCCTAGAATAGATTGAAAATCGAGACCATTTTTATAAATTGTTGCCTAAGCAAGTATAAGGCTCAAAATAATGCATTGCCAATTTTTAATTTGAGGAATAAGCTATGGGAAATAAAAGAAAACAGGAGTGGATTATTGTGGGCTATAATCTTATCGCAAAACAAGGTTTTGAAAAAGTAGGCGTAGAATTAATATCACGTGCTATGGAAAAAAGTAAGTCTTCATTCTACAATTACTTTGGGGATTTTGAAAATTATACAGAAGAATTATTGTCTTTTCATTTATCTAGAAATAAAATTTTTATTAAGAAGGTTAGTATGATTGAAAATCTTAGACCTGATTACATAAAATTGGTACTAGAATTCAAATACGATATATTATTCTATAAACAATCGTATAAGCATCGAGACAAAAATAATTTTATAGAGGTACTAAATTTTTCATTCAGTAATTATGCGAAGACCATTGAAGAGAAATGGGTAGAGTACTTTGGCATTTTAAATAATCGAGCTTTTATCCAAAAATTTCATTTAATTATAGCTGAACACTTTTTGATGCAAGTCAATGATGAAAACTATACTTTTGAGTTTGTAGATAATTACCTTTTAGAGCTTACATCCATGTTGAGCTTGCTGTCTGATACAGCGAAGGAATAACTTTTGTACTTATCCGTCTATTTTTAAGCAATTAATTATATTAACTTTATTAATAATGACTATGCTATTATTTAGTCATGCAGTTCAACATTAATGTTAAAGCTAAAACGATTTAAGTGTTTACACTTAGGCTAAAACGCTGTTGCTTACAGTCTTTTAGATTTCATCAAAACCCCAGAAAACATTTTGTTGTTTATATTGTATGTAGTCTTTTAAAGGCTATAGACACCACTCATATAATACAAGCAGTTCAATCTCAATATGAAAACCAAATTTATTTACATTTTATCCATTCTGTTATTTTACACTGCTAGTCTTGAGGCAAGTAAAGTTGTAGTCTCTAAAGATATTGGATTTGACTCAGAAGATAATACCGCTTTTTTACAAATTGCCTTACAAGAAACTTCGGCAGATACGATAGTCATTGATAATGTAGGCATGGATTGGATTACAGGTCCATTACGAGTAGAAAGAAATGATATAACCATTGTATTTGAAGCGGGTGTTGTAGTACGTGCCTTACCTGATGCTTTTGATATTTTTGAATCACTATTTAGAATAACTGAAAAATCAAATATCCGCATGCTTGGATATGGAGCAAGCCTGATCATGAATAAGCAAGAGTATATTGATTTAGCGGACAGTGAGTTTAGGCATGGCATCTTATTGCAGTCTGCAACCAATATCAGAATAGAAGGGCTCACTATACTTGACACAGGTGGTGATGGCATCCTTATTACTAGAAGCTTCCTACCTAATAGTATGAAGAATTATTGCGAAAATGTTTTCATCAAAAACTGTAGATTTTCTAACAACTACAGACAAGGCATGTCAATAACTTCTGCAAAGAACCTGACCATTCTCAATTGTGAATTTTCGGACACAAAGGGTACCTTACCAGAAGATGGGATAGATTTTGAGCCAGATGATCAAGCAGAGAGACTAGAGAATATATTAGTTAAGGACTGTAGGATCTTTAACAACTTTGGAAACGCACTTCAATTTGCACTTCTGAATTTGGATGATAAGTCTATTGACGTTTCCATCGATATTGAGAATACCTACATGGCCAACAACCATGATCCCTCTAATACTTTTGCTTTTGCAGAGATTGCTGCCACCGACAATGGAGCTAATGGGGTAGATGGCTATGTCAATTTCAAAAATTGCTTTATAGAGAGTAGTGAGTGGACGGCGGTCTACGTTTCGAAAACAGTAGAAAGCTACGATATGAACTTTACGGATTGTGTTTTCAAAGATGTATCTAATAATCCCATCGCGCTGAATAATCCAATCTTTTTAGAAGTAACAAATTATTATGATCCAGTACCTCGCTTCGGTGGGTTGCATTTTACAAACTGTGCTATCATTTATGATGAAGATATTCCCTTTTTCAACCTTATTGAAAACGCACCCACATCCGAAGGACTAGGTAATGTCACGGGCAATTTTTTCATCTTCAATCCAAATGATGCTGGTTTTAATACTGGGCAAAACCCAGAGAACGTTGACATTACTTATGAGTATTTTGAGTCCATCTCCAAAGCTGAAATCAGTTTAACCGCAAATCAACTGGAATACTTAGAAGAAGATGTATTTATACAATATCAGTTTTCAAGTAGTGAAACTCAAGATTACCCAATTGCCTTGACGTTTGAATACGATGGTGACGCTAGGTATGCTTTAGATTATGATATAGGGAGAGGATTTGCCATTATACCATCAAATACTACAAGCATTATTGATACATTAGAAATCTTACAGGACACAATACTGGAAGGTGCTGAATCCTTGTTTATTGGAGGTTTAGATGATGACTGTGTTCAATTTACTAGCAATAATTCCCTTCTATTGTTTATAAGTGACATGATCTTGAGTTCTACGCAGGATCATGATGTAGAGCATTCATTTGGCTTGTTCCCGAATCCTGCCTCTTCGCATTTTTTGCTTACCGGGGATTTAAAAGGTCATAGTATAGAAATTATAAATGTCTTAGGCCACAGTCAAAAAGTATTTAATGAAATAGAGGCTAGTCAATTGATTGATGTATCAGACTTGAATTCTGGATTGTACTTTGTAAAAATTACAAACTTGAATGATGATGTTGTCGAGATACACCAATTAGTGAAGCAGTAATTTGTACTTAAAAATTTAGAATATTTAAAGTGGGGATGTTCATTAGAAGCACAAATCATTGATTCTGTTAGGTATCCATCTAAAATTACTTATAATATCACCTTATATTTGCTACAATAGCATAAAAAACGGGGTAAGGCATTACATTTTTATTGGACTAGAATATGATTCAGGTATTAAAAATTTATGCCTGCTCTTACTCTTACTTTTTTCCCGCAAAAAAGTAACAAAAAGCTCTCGGCTGTAAAGATTCTTAACGCTTACGAAAGCTAAAAAGTCTACAAGCTTAAAACTCGCCTCTTACTGACTTTTTTATGCCTGGTGCTTTCCCCTACACAATATTGCTTATTATGAAAACTTTGATGGTGCTCGATCAGTTAAGCTTGCTGACGACTTTTCTTAACGCTTCCGACACTAAATCTTTAAAGGCCGATATTTATTCTCCTTTCTTAATTTATTGCAAAATATATTAATCTAATATCCAGCGTTCTACTTACTACTGAATATCCCTAAAGTGCCTTATATACAATTTCAATGAATGGTCTCTTTTTGAGGCCATTCTTGTTTGTATTTATAAGTTAAAATCAATACACATCTGTATTCTCATTTATTAATTTCTTTAGTTTTCCCATATTTATATCTTCTTGACTTTTCATACCTCCTTTCATAATCGATACCATGGAACGCATAAACATTCCATTTCCTTTAGTGGTAGTGCTTGATTTGATTTTAGTTGTGCCACCATTTTCTTCAAAGGTCATACGATAGCTCATGTCCATTGGATCCATGGAGAAGTCCATTGCCATCACCTTATTAGGTGTTTGTTCCGTAATGGTTTCTTTGATGATCGTGACTGTACCGTTGTTTTCGATATGTACATTTGAGACAGCACCGACAGTACCTGAAACTCCGCTTACTGGTTCATATTTTACAAAACCGGTCAGCCATTGTGGCAATTTTGATTCATCTTGCATTACAGACCATGCCTCCGTAGCTGGCTTGTCGACCACAATTTCACTGGTGTAAGTGATACTTTTGGTAAATACACCAAGTAGCAAAAATACAATGACAAGTAAGAAAAGGATTGCTGCTATCCACTTTAAAATTTTCATAATAGTATGTGTTTTTTAATTATTAATGTTGAATGATCAATTACTAATTAGCTTCTCTTGCGTGTTCTTCTACCACCGCAGTCACTGTAGACTTTTCTAAGGTGTTCAAGGCACCGTAGAGTTCACTCTCAAGAAAAAATAACTCTACTTTCCATTAATTCATTCTAAACTTTCTCTTAAAGGCTAGACACCTATTAAATACCCTGCATGCCTCGGCAGGGCCTCGGTTCCCTCACTAAAAATGTCCACTGGACATTTTTTGCTGTGCATCGTGCGGTCACCTAGACACCTAGATAGCTAGACACCTAAAACGCTATCCCAAACTGCCTCAAATGATGTTGCATATGTTTCACGTGTACCTGACGCCATTGATCTACTGTCAAGTCGCCCATGGCTAAGTGTGCATGAGTAGCTGATCCATTTTCTTCGGTATAACGCAGATATTTTTGATAAGCTTGCTGCAACATCTTTTTTGATTCTTCAATGGTCTCCTTACGGGGTGTTCTTGGTTCTCCTATGTTGATACCAGCTAACACCTCATTCCAGGGATCATCTGATTTTTGAAAAGCTTCCCATTTTTGTTTGGCATCCTCTTCTGTGCCTTCGTATGCTCTATTGATTTTTCCCATACTTACTAGAAAAGTAGCTCCCAAATGTTCAACCATTTGATGCGCATTCATTTTGCCCCATGCCGCAGGTGTGTCCGCTTCAATTTTGGTACTGACCTTATAAAGTAATTTTTCTATAAGTGGAATTTTTTCATCTCTTGGTAGCAATCCAAATTGCATGGCGTGATGCTCTACATGTTTGATGTGAAAGGGTAACCATTCTTCTAGAGTCAAGTCGCCAAAGTATCCGTGTGTGGAGGTTTTACTAGGGTTTTCCTTTAATTGGTCTAAGTAATATAGTACGGCATTATTTAGTTTGCTCTTAGCCTCAGCCAAGGAAGTATATTTTAGATGAGGCGCTGCTACTGGCTCGTCCTGTGTGCCGGGCATACGAACACCTTTAGGAAAAGGGTAGTAGCTGCTAAAAAAACGAGCCTTAGCTTTAGCTGCAACATCAGGCTCTAGATACATCTTGCCAGTAAATCCTTTTGCCGTAGCATAGAATACTCCGCCAAGATGCTCAATCACATTCTGAGGACTCATTACACCCCACTGTCCTTGTGTTTCTTCTGCTAGAGATTCAAATAATGATATTCGATTTTGTAATTTTTCAGCTGTGGCTTTCATTTTATTTTGTTCATTTTACGCAATACCAAAGTACTTAAATTATTGATAATTAATGACAACCTTCATATAATTTATAGCCGGAAATTGATGGCCAGCCTAGTTTGGCTAAAGCGGCTTGATTTGTTAGCTTGCATCTAATTGTCTATCTTAGTCAACAACAAAGACTACATTCTTAGTTTGCCATCTATTTTGCTCCTTTGAATTTCTTTTAACAAAACAAATAGCGCATGCGATTAAGCTTCAACAACAGAAAAATTGCAGACAACTGTATATTCATGGTCTAGTGTCTATTGATCATTGTTATCCTATTTTACCTTAGGATACTTTTAATCCTTCGGAATATTCAATTCAAATTTTGTAGTTCCCTGAGATAAGTCTAACTTAAAGTTATGAAACGAACACAACTATTGCTAATCGGATTATTGTTTCTATTTGGTATTAGCACCCAAGCGCAAACTCCCTCCACACAACCTGCAAGAGAGATATTTAAAGTAGTTGCGGAAATGCCTCGATTTCCTGGCTGTGAATCTGAAGATGAAAAGAAAATTGAAAAGTGTGCTAAACAAAAAATGGATGAATATATTAAGCAAAACTTAGTTTATCCGAAGCAGGCTATAGCTGAAGGTATCGAAGGAACTGTAGTGATAAGGGCATTAGTTGAAAAAGATGGATCTTTATCAGGCATAACATGTGTACGTGATATTGGAGGAGGCTGTGGAGCAGAGGCTATTCGAATATTTGAAAATATGCCCAAGTGGAGACCAGGTTATCAGAGAGGGCGGACAGTAGAGGTACAGATAAACATTCCTGTTAAATTTAGCTTAGACGAGAATCGAAAGAAAACACGTAAGAACAAACGTCGTGGATAGTAAATGAAAGTTTTAAAAAGTTTCTATTTTTTTTGAAAAGTAGATTCCAATATATTTTCTATCGAACTAAAGATAGCAAGCTGAAAATTCCAACCAAGTATTTATAATAAAATCGAATCTTATTTGTTCTTAGTACTCTTATCTTTCAACTTGACTTCATAGTCTTCTAAGGTGCCTTTAACTCTAAGGTTTAGATATCGCACTTTTTTCTTAGGATCCTTTTCTATGATTTCATCGTCACCGGTATCTCCATCTTTAGTTTTTTTGCTTCCGAACAACTTGTTTCGCGCACTTTGCTTAACCAGCTTCCAAGGAATGCGAATCAGATAATCCAGATCACCACTCATTGATTGCGCTCCTGACAATTCAAGGTGTCCTAAAGTGGATTCGATGGTCATATTAGGAATGTTGATGGTTCCGTTGGTGATATCCATATGATTTTGGAGCGTATCAAATTGGACTAAAGATAAGTCCTTGTCACCCATATAGTCTGACAGCATTTGTACGGGCTCGTAATTTTCTAGGCGACCATTTAAGATCTCAATATCCATATGAATTTCAGATTGGTCTATATCTGGTATCATATCAGGATATACTCTGATATTGCCTTTAATATCTGCAGATACTTTACCATGAACATAGTCGGACATAAATTCGTCCTCTCCAAAGTTTTCATATTTGAACAACAGCTGATCCAAATCTGCTTGGACCACTTTTAGATTTGGGCTGAGATAAATTTTATCAGGATTACTACCATTGAAATAACCAGACATATAGAAGTCCCCGTCAGCAGCTTGAGCACGCATGGTGTCTACATATATGTAGTGGTCTTTTGTTGTTCTCAATCTACTGTGAATATTTTGGATATCGATATGATGATAAATAAAATGATCTACATCTACATCAATAGTCATATCCGTAAAAGGTAGCTCGTATAAATTAAATGCTTTGCTGTGTGCTTCTACATCAGCGGTAGTGGCAAGTGTATCCTTAAGAGTATTAGATGATTTGGTGTCAAAAGCAAACAGTTGATCATAGTCAATATAATTGGCCTTAAGTCCTACATGATTGTCCCGAAATTTTATGCTCTCATCTTCACCAAGGTAGTAATTCACATCTGCGTCAAAAACAGTACGACCTATTTTTCCATGCATTTTTTCTAGTATCAGATGTTCATCTTCATAGTGAACTCTTCCTGAAAAATCCTCAAAACGCATTGGATGCACCTTCATTTTTGCTTCAAACTGATCTAGATCAACATCAACGGAATGTAGTCCAGAATCCCTATAATGCATCTCACCATTTACATGTAACTTAAGATTGTTAAACTGTTCGTGACGATAGTCTTCTGGAACATAGTTTTTACCATTATAAGAAAAAACATCCTCTAGCCTTAGTTTGTCAGCGCTTAAGTCTAGATCTAATTTTACATCACCAGCTAAAGTATCTTTCATCCAGAAACCATAGTCGAGAATATCCCCATTGAGATGGAAGTCAGAATCATCAATATATCCAGTGAAATCTACAATCTCTAAGTCTTCATCACCTATCAATATATCAGCATTGAAATCGTGCAGCTCATGAGGATAGTGTTTAAGCTGGGCGTGTAGATCATCTATGAAAAATTCACCTATGGGTAAATGCTTGTAATCCATTAATCCACCTGCAGTAGAATTGAACTTCACTTGGATATTAAAGTCTTTAATTTGCTCATCTAGACCAGTACTATCTTCTTTGGAATAGCTAGTCAATTCTGCTAAGTCGATGAGATCTGAGCGCATTTCTAATTCTGCTATTACTGGTATACTTGGTTTAAAATCTAAACTGTCTTCCATCAAGGAACCGTAGTTATTCATTTCACCACTAAAATGAAAATCGGATTTATCAATATAGCCCGTAAAATCAACAACTTTGATATCGGCACTATCTATAAGTACATCAGCATGAAAGTCATGCAGCTCATGAGGGAAGCGATTTAATTGAGCATTAAGTTTTTCAATAAAGAATTCTCCTTCGGGTAAGGATTTAGATTCAGTAATGGCACGGGCACTAGATTTAGCTTTTAGAAGTAGATTTAAATCTTTGATTTGTTCATTAATTCCAGTGCTGTCTCCCTTTACAAAGCCCGTCAATTCAACCAGATCAATTAGCTTAGCGCTTATTTCAAGTTCTGCTTCAACTGGTATGTCTGTATGATGAACTATAGCAGGAAGATCAGTGACAAAACCTGTTAGGGATAAATCTGAAGCGCCCATTTTCAAATTAAACTTATCTATCTCACCTCTTTTTCCATTCATAGCTAGATGCATATCCAACTGATCGATAGGCACTCTTAGATCTGGGGATTCGACATGAAGGTTTTCAATATTTAATTCGCTGAAGTAAGATTGATTCAATTGGCTCAGGGCATTCTCTGGATGCTTCAGATCGATGATGTCATGGAATTTCATGTCTAGCTTTACTTTGCCAGAAGCATTTTCTATATAGGATAAATTAAAGAACTGTGTGAGGAACTCTAGATCAAAATCCGTATTAAGATCCAATTTAACATCTGGTTCTTCAAAATTCTTCACGAAAATAGTAGCTAGAAATTTCCCTCGATCCAGTTTTGATGTAAAGTCTTCAAGGGAGAATTCCATGGTTCTAAGTGATTTGTCCTTACCATTGGTAAAGTGTCCCTTAAAGCCCATGTCTTCTACTTTTTTACGTACATCTACATTTTCCAAAAATGCCTCATTGGCTCCAAAAGTCAGATCTATGAATGGCATTTGACCACTTACTGGTCCAGTTATATCTGCATTAAAGTAAAATTCACCCGCATTATTGTATCGTTCTAGAGTAGGTATTAGATTTTCTGGAGCAAAGGCAATCAGCATATCAAAGTTTGGTTTCGTGCCATTGATATGAATATCTAGGTCTAAGTCTGCTTTTGTATCTATATTCCCTTGAATCTCAAAATCGCCGTTTTCCATTTTTATCCCGGAGGGTGAGATTTCGAGTAAGCCAGACAGTTCATTATATAATATATCGGTATGAAACTCAAAATGTTTATGCTTTATAAAACTAGTATCTTGATTCTCAATGATGTTTAATTCAAACTCTGTGTCAAGGTGGGCATCGATTTCATTATTACCTGTATTGAGTTCACTTTTTGCCCAGTAAACTAGGGTTTCGATATCCGTCATAGATGATTCATCCAATGTATGAATATCTAGATTGAGGAGTTCAATATTTTTTAAATGAATGTCGAATGGTTCTTCTTCATTACTATTTTTATTAGGATTAGTAAAAGCATTTTCAATATTGAGCAAACCATTCTCATGGATAATAAGGTTGCAATAGCCATCTTCTATGAGTAATTTCTGAACATCATAGATGCCATTTACTAGATCCCAAATATTAAAACCAATGTAGATGTCCGCCACATCCAAAATAGGTGTGGTGATTTGCTTTTTTGATTCGTAAACGCGAACACTATCAACTTTTATGGAGATATAAGGAAAGTTCTTGAAAGGAGCAATATGTGAATCGGCTATTGCTATTTGGCCTTCGTATGATTGATTCAAAACGGTTAACTCTTTTTGAATAAGGTCACCTTGCTTTTGGTAGACAATAAAAGTTAAAGCCCCAATTAAGAATAAGGGTAACAATATACTTAATACTAAAAGCCTTTTAAATATTTTCCATCGAGATGGTTTGGTTTGCATGATAGAACAAAGATAGTAAGTTTAAAGGTAAGGGGGAGAAAATCGTACGGGTATAAATCATTTGTTTTTGCTATAAAGTTCTATCGGGCGAGGCGTAAGCCCAAAGCCCTAGTGGCTAAAGGATGGAGTGGTTCCGCTGTATAGACGCATGGCAATGCGACTATACAGTGGAAGGAACGGACAGCCTGACAGCAGCGCAATTTTCTGCGCTAGCTGATCGCCCCTCATAAAATTTATCCATAGTTTTCACCGCATCAGAATATTCCTAGTTCGACTGGATTATTAGATAAGGGTAGGAATATCCTTATGACTTCCTCAACTCTTTCTTAAGTATCTTACCAGTAGCACTTTGCGGTAGCGCATCTAAAAACTGAATCACACGTGGACATTTGTAGGCAGCGATGTGCTCCTTGGTCCAAGCCATCAGTTCTATATCAGTGACTGACATGCCCTCTTTCAATACTACACAAGCCTTAATTTCTTCGCCATACTGATCGTCAGGTATGCCGATGACAGCCACGAGAGAAACCGCTTCGTGCTTCATGATCACATCCTCTACTTCTCTTGGATATACATTCAGCCCGCCACGGATGATCATATCCTTTGTACGATCGACGATGTAGAAAAAACCATCTTCATCCTTGACCGCCACGTCACCAGAATGCAACCAACCGTTGCGAATGGTTTTTGCATTGGCTTCAGGTTTGTTGTAGTAGCCTTTCATTACGTTGTGCCCTCGATAGATCAATTCTCCTTTTTCTCCGATGGGCACTTCTGCGCCATCTTCGTCGACGATCATCACCTCTACGCCCCAGACAGGCGTTCCGATAGAACCAGGCTTACGGCCCGAATCGAACTGGTTAAACGTTACCACCGGTGATCCTTCCGACATACCGTAGCCTTCGAGGATTTCAATATTGAATTTTGCTTCAAAGTCCTCCAATACTTTCACCGGTAGAGAGGCGCCACCAGAGACACAAATTCTTAATTGTTTTGAAATGGTTTTCATGTCAACTTGATCCCCTTGATAATTCAGCAGTCCCCAATACATTGTAGGTACTCCTGCGAATATGGTAATCTTATGCTTGGCCATCAATCCCAAAACAGCCTCCGCATCAAAGCGTGGCAAAAGCACATTGGTCGTCCCTTTGTACATGCCTACATTCATCAAAACCGTCATAGCAAAAATGTGAAACAAGGGGAGTACGATGAGCATATTGTCTTCAGAAGTCGGATGAAAAAGGTCATTACTCACCATTGCATTCAGTGTAAGATTGCTATGTGATAATTCTGCGCCTTTGGGACGTCCAGTCGTACCAGAAGTATAGATAATAACAGCTGTGTCATCAGCACCAGTCTTAGCCGTTTCTGTTACGGGAGACTGATCCGACATCAACATGCCTAAAGTTTTGAGTCCTTCGATGGGCGAAGGATCCGTGGGCTTGGCTGTGATCACAAATAAATCCTTGCACTGCTCCGCCATTCGAAATCCTGCGTGACCTTCCTCTAGCATCGGTAAACCCGGTGCTCCAAGAAAACAAAAATAAGCTTTAGCATCCGAATCATTGAGGTGATAAGCCACTTCATCTTTTTTGAGTAGTACACTTAGCGGCACTACTACAGCTCCTGCTTTTAAGATACCATAATAGATCATAGGAAAGTATGGGAGGTTGAGGCAACTCAGAGCTACTTTATCACCCGCTTTTATTCCGATTGATTTTAACCCATTAGCAATCTGATTAGCTGCTCCATTGACCTGTGCATATGTTACTTTAGTATCATTAAAAATGAAGGCATCTTTGTTGGGATACCTACGAGCACTGTTCTCTAAAAAGACGGAAAGGTTGAGCATATTTTGGTTTTATTATTTTATAAATATTTTTCGCAATCACGAATGATTTCATTGAGGCTATTATACAGTGAAAGATAAAAGAATATCCAAAGAATACAGTAGCGGAGCGAATTGTTTTTTCTTTATTAATTCGCAAGAATAAGACCTTACCACACTTATCCTAATTCAGTTATTTCACTAAAAATATTGAACCTTCTTTATCGTAGCCAAGCTTTGTATAGTATTCGTCAACGTCAGACATAACTAGTATATCTTGAGCTGGAAAATCCTTAACTAGGCATTGCATTAATTTTTCACCAATTGCATTTCCTCTATGATTTTTATCAACTAATAAATCTACTATCCAAATGTATAAATCATTATCATTTACCGAACGAGAATATCCACACAATTTGTTACCAATATAGGCTACATAAGTGATAGAATTCTGTAAAGCCGTTTTGTATTTTGGCTTCAAATAAGCTTCCCATTCTTCACCTTCGGATTTTATCAATTCCATTAACTGATTATACTGTTCTAAGTGTTCATATTTTTTGATAATGACTTCCACGCTGTATGTTCTTAATCTCTGAAAAAACTTAATGGTTTTTTTCTAGTAATCTAAGCTATAAATTATTCTAGTAGTGGGATGTGCCCACAATGCATTCTCAGGAATCTGGACTTCTTGAATAAAATCGGAATAGATATTTTGCAATACTAGATTAACTGGTTTTGAATTGTCTCGTTTTACTACACGGATAACTGCTGTATCTTGAGCTACTCCGAATAGGTGCGTTACATAGCTCCCTTTTGTACTTGCTTCAAATGCATTATTGAGTTCTCCATTAATAAAAAGAGAATCTATATTGCTCATCTCATTTAAAGTGATTTTAGCCGATTCAGCTCTTTTCGGATTGGTAAGTTTATAATACAATAATCCAGTAGCGTCATAAAGCGTATCGATTTGTGAGTGCAAAGATCTAAAATCTACATCCTTCAAATCTTGCACATAAATATCAGCTGAGATGTAGTCTTGGTCTTCTTGTTTGGTTGTTTTTCTCATTCCTTCAGGATGTGCATGATACAAGCGGTCATCAAAGGAAGCAAGGTAGGATCTGTTAGTGTCAGTATGGTGATATACCTCTAGATCGATCAATAAAGGTTTTTGCTTACTGGGTTTTGATTGGACGTGCGCCATGATCATGGTCACTACAAATAACCCAATTCCAAGTATAGAAATAGATAACTTCATAGAGAATTCATCTGTATAAAATAGTCCCACTAGTATGTAGACAAAAAGTAAGGAAGGCAAAACGGCAGCCGCCAAAATAGTGATACTAAAAGCCAGATATAAAGTGTGCGATAAGAAAACCCAAATGCCAGCTATAATTAATAAGGTCACAACTCCACAAATATTCGAAACTAAAGGACTAGTTTTGTTACTAATTATTAAGTATGCAGTTGAAGCAGAAATGAGTGGAATAATCATCAAGTAGGCTCCAGTTTTTAAAAACAAAAATAAGCCAATTGAAAATACACTAAGCAGGAGCAATACAGAAAAACGTAAACTTTCTATGCCCCATTTTTTGGCAATAAAGCTACCACCTTGCGCGCCAGCTATCAAAATAAATCCAATTCCAGAAAGCAAATACCACTCATGATTATAATATTGATAGGCGTAAAAAGTCGCATAGTGCGGATACATGTTTTTTATTACCGTACTTAGCCCAAAAACAATTGCTAGGCAAGCTATTGTAATCAATACGAGTGTGAAGAAAGATGCTAATAAAGAACTTGTTTTCATTAAACCCTTTTTCGATGAACTAACTATATAAATTATCGAAAGCAGCAATCCAAGTATAAGTAAGAACAAGTCATAAATGGAGCTATAATACACGAACCATCCATAAAAATTGAAAAAAGTAGCATTCCCATTATGTTCAACATCCAGATCCGCATTGATAAAATGTCTAGCAGCGAGATACATATTCTCTCCGGTGTGTTGCACACTTTCAGGAGATAGATGATGCACATCATCTTGAGGATGATGATAGTATGAGAATCCATCAATAAATGCATGATTCACCCCCTTGATCCCATACTTTTGAAACACGGTGAAGTCTGACGAATTGGGCATCAGTTTATACACTTCGAAGGACATCGAATTGGCAACGGGCTTTTGGTAGGCCTCCGCCACTTGACTCACTAACCAATGATTATCTTCTGACCACTCAAAGGCGATACCCGGACCTTCATTACCGCGCGCTTCATAGTTGAGCAAGACGGCATAATCATGCGGTCCATTATTTTCCATATGGTATTTAGCGCCCAGTAAGCCATACTCTTCACCATCTGTGATGAGTAGAAGCAGATGGTGCTTTCGATTTTGCTCTTTAAGCAATCTTACGGTCTCTATCATGCTGGCTATGGCGTATCCATCATCACCAGCACCCGGTCCTTCTACTACACTATCATAATGTCCGCAGAGGACTATGGTTTTATCTGAAGTGCCTTCGCCTGGCAACATCGCCACAATGTTTTCTACCTGAGCCATTCTTTTATAGCTGGTACTCCAGTTAGTGGAAGTGTATCCATTTTCTATCTGAACATTTAATCCCAAGTCAGTGAGTTCACTTACAATTTTATCTCGTACTTTCTCCAACTGCAAACTGCCAATAGGATGCGGTTCATCTCCCCAGTCCTCCAGCGTAGTTATCACTCTTTCCGCTGAAAAATTCGATGACTCTTTTGGTTTTACTTGCGATGGTCGATCCAGATTGTAACTAGCTATTATGGCAGTAACGAGAATCGCAATAATGGTGATGGACCTGAGCATAGTTTTGACTTTTTGTCTACCACAATTTACAAAACTAAATGGATATGAATCGTAATGTTTATTGATACCAAAAATTAGGATGTATGGTTTGATTTTGGGCCATGTCGATTCTTCGGTTTTGCTCCGAAAAATATCGGAGCTACACGCTCAGAACGACACCCTGTCATCCGCTACTACCTCTATCTTCTTTCAGTCGATAGAGATACCGCTACTACCAGTTGTCCTTGTAGGGCTTCCGCCTATTCGGCTCGCCTCTTAGATATTCAGCTTGGCATAAATATCAATACTGGCAAATTCTCCATCTTTGATCTCACAATCAACCATTGTTCCTTCAAAGTTAAAATCTAATTTCGCCATTGCTCTTTTGCAGTTCGCATTTTTAGAATCCACGAATCCTTCTATTCTACGCAGGCCCAATGTCTCGAAGCCGTAGTTGCATATCAATGGCATGGCCTCTTGCATAAAACCTTTCCCCCAAAATTCAGGTAATAACCATAATCCAATCTCAGCTTTCTTGTGCTCTGTAGAGATATCATTCAATCCTCCAGCCCCCATAAACTCTTTCTTATCCGCTGAGCAAATGGCCCACCAGCATTGTTTCGCATCCGCAAACCAGGTCATCTGTTCTTTTGTGGCTTCAAGACTATCATAACTTACCCCATAGTGTTTGATGATTTGAGGATGAGAAAGTCCTCTGTAGATATTATCTATATCACTGTCTTCAATTGTTCGAAGAAGTAGGCGAGGGGATTGGATGATTTTTGCTTGTGGTATCATTTATTTTAAAATTTCCTTAGCTTAGCTCTATAGCTATCTTAAGAGGATAAAATAGTAGTAATTGGAAACGGTATGTTTATAGATTCCTTTTCAAATCCTTTTTTTATCAACATAATCGCTCTGCTTTTTGCGCTTGTTAATGAATATTCATCCCTTGCACTTATCCAAAATCTAATTTGTATGTCGATAGCGCTATCTCCAAATGATGTGTAATAAAATTCGAATAGCCCCTTTTTATAAGGGAACGCATTTGTAATAATTTCTTTAGTTATTTGAAAAACCTTGTCTAGATCCGACTCGTATCCAACTCCTAATTCTAATACAACCTTTAGGTCATTAGTCAGACTGTAGTTTTTATATGGATTTTCTGAGATAGAATTATTCGGAATGACCACTAAGTTGTTATCTATAGTTCTGATTTTTGTGTCACGCAAATTGATAGACTCAACGGTACCAGCAATGCCATTTGTTTCTATAAAATCACCCACATTAATGTCACTTTTAATGGAAAGTGAGATACCAGAGAATGTATTTGACAATGTTCCTTGGACTGCTAAACCAATAGCCAATCCAGCTACTCCAGCTCCGGCTATCAAAGAATTTAAGGCCTGATCAAGGTTTAAAATTCCAAGCGCAAGGACAATTCCAATTAAAACAATCACAATGGAAATGCCACTACCAATTAGGTTTTTTATTGAGCTTTGTTTTACGCGGTTATCTAATGAGGAGATAACCTTTGTGCTGATCTTTTTTGATAGATATATAGCTAATACAAATACTAATATCGCCAGTACAAAATTTGGTAGATTAAGTATTGCGGCATCAAACCAGTTGACTAATTTTTGAAGTAATTTTTCTAATGAAACTCTAATTTGATCTACCATTTTAAGGAGTATTTTTTGTCAAAGGTAGTTAAATACTTGACCACATATCTAGAATTAATTTTTTGTATTTGAATTCAAGAAAAAGACAATCAGATTGCAAATGAATCTCGTTTAAAGGAATTATTTTAAATTTAAATCGTGTCTAGAGCATAAAGAGCGTTACTAAAAGTCAATGTATTTAGGGCTCTTTTAAAAGAGAATAATAAATTGTATGTAAGTGTAGTTTTTATTTCTGTACACTCCAAAATGTAGCAACATTCCAAGTGTCTACTTTCTTCATTTCTTTTCTTCCTTCTTCCACATTCTTTATTTGTTCTTGCTTTTCTTCTTCCGTTAATTCTGTGCTTGCCTGATTAATTCTACTGGGCTTTCTCCCAGAACAAAACGATTTAGTAAAACGCCATTAGTTCCAATAACAGCTGTCCATTTTGTTTCATCTGCGTATATCTGAATTTGCGGTTTGTCTATGTCGGGTCCTTGTGCATAGATAGGATCAATTTGGGTAAAGACCTCATTTCCCAGTATGGTGATAAAACTTGCCTCTACCCAATGATCGAAATCTGGAACTTTATCTTCATCAAAGTCTAACTGCCAACCTACTCTTACTGACTTACCTTCACGGATGTATTTGATCAATTCTTCTTTTGATCCTTTGACTACTTGACCATCAAAATCAGTCTCTAAGACAATATCGAATGTTTGAGACATACAGATGAAATAAAAAAGCGAGAGGAGAGCGGTTAATGTAATTTTCATTGTTTTTGTTTTATATAAGGTTAATGCCTAATTTTCTTTATAAATATAAGGCTTTATGTCTATTTCTGATAATTTGAAATGATAAGTGTAGCTAGGACAAACCAATTAATTCAATCTAGCTTAGCAATTATCGCGATGCGTAAGCGAGCTCGTAATGGACAAGCGGTGGTAGCGGTATATCCAAGATGAGTGGCTTGGAGTAAAGGACTTGGATGTAGTAGCGGACGACGCGGTCCTGAGGGAGCTAGCGAACCGATGGATGGCCCAAAAAAACTACTCTAACTAGGCATTTCTATACTCCCTTCAATTTCCGTTAACTTCGTTTCTATATAATCGTGCTTCTCATTGAGGTGCTTGATCTGTTGTTCTTCATCCTGAATCAGTTGATCAAATTTGTTGAAGTTGTCGTCGATCTTCTCTTTAATATTGGCGATATAGTCTTTAAGCTTGTCGCTTACTTCGCCTTCAATATTTATACGCCCTTTAACGATCTCTTGACGATAGCCATCCAAGATCTTTCGCTTTTGGAGCATAATGGAACCACCAGCAAATAGCGTCCCTACGCCAGTCAAAATACCACCTGTGATATCGAATACACTCATGCTTGTTACGGCTTGAAGTATGATACCTATAACGGCTGCGACACCAGCTCCTTTGGTGACATTACCTACGATCTGATTGTTGCCACCAAATACGCCTTCTCCAGAAAAGTTTTCACTGCTGTTCATGAATTCTCGGAAAGTATCTTGGAGATCACGCAGGATGTTGATTCGTTTCTCTGCAATATCACTAAAGAGGTCGTGGTCATTTTTAAGTATAGTGTCGCTACTTTTAATTTTGAGATCAATCATCTTAGCCATCTGCTGGATGCTCTCTGCAATATCAACAACACCTTTATCCAGTCGCTGCTTAAGTACATTATTGAGATCTGTTTCCAGCTCTCCTGATAAATCTTGTAGCCAGTTTTTTACATTTTTGCTCTTACTGCTGTAGATGGAGGTGAAACTTCTCTTGACTAAAGAAACTAAGCCCAATCCCGCATCTAGTTCTTGTTCTTTCTGCAAAGTAATCTTATCATAAGCAGCTAATAGATTCTCCACTAAAATATCAACCTGTCCATTCGACTTTTGTGCTTGTGCGGTAAGGGTAACCTTGATATCCTCTCTAAATTCACAATCAGCCTTCCATTGTTCTTCTCGAGTTTGCAATCCTTTATATATCCGCTCGTTTATATTGCGCGAAGTATTAATATTGTTTTGCAATTTTAGATATGGAGCTTTACCACCAGTTATATTATCAGCGATGTATTGTTTGATTACCTTGAACCCACTTTCTTCTGTCTGTCCTTCGATTTCTTGTTTTGCAGAAACCATAAATACTTTTGGATCGGGGATACCTTTCTTAGTAGCGTAGTCTGTTACTCCTTGATAATTTACCTTTAGATCATCTGGCTGGACTAAATCTTTTTGCTGTAACACAAAAATGACTTTTCGGTGCCATTCTTTATGTATGAAATCAAAGAAGTCCCAAGAGGATTGACGGTAAGGGTTTTTAGATTCAAAGACGAATACAATCAGATCAGAAGCAGGAATAAAGCTTTCTGTAATCTCTTGATGATGTTCCGCGATCGTGTTAGTTCCTGGTGTGTCTACGATAGCTACTTCCTTGAGAATCTCTACGGGCTGTTGGATACGCTTAAGGTAGGGATTGATATTGGTGATACTTTCTGACTCTCCATAGACGATCTGCTGGATAGTATCGGTCATAGGTTGAGGAGCTACCTTGCAGATCTCTTTAGTAGGATCGAGTAGAGCATTGATAAAACTACTCTTGCCCGCTTTTACCTCACCAACGATAACAAACATGAATGGCTCGGTGATGCGATTCCGTAGATCACTGATGGTTTGTTCCAGTTCTTTATGCCCGATCGCACCCGCAATGCTTTGCAGCTCTTTGACCAATTCCTCTACCTGTGCGCGTTGATCGTTTATATTCTTATCAAAAAGTGTACTCATGTTGTATAGAAGTAGTTCTATTATTTAGACTGCAATTTAGCTGAAAGTAATCATATTTTCTAAAATCAAACTGCTCTCTGGGCCTTTACAGAATAATAGGTCTAATATGCTGGTATTCATAACAAAAGCCTGTCTATCCTGAAATACTTGTTCATAAGCTACAGTTTGAATACTAGGGGTATGCCAGTCTTTATTCTTAGGGAGTACTTTTTGGCGAAGATCTTGACTATCCGTGGTCTCCTGAGCGTATGAGTCTGTCAATTTCAGATCAATGTCCAATTGCAAAATGTCTATCAATCCTTTGATCAGTTGTAGATTGTAGCCCCACAGTTTGTCGCTCTTGTCTTGTAGCAATGCTTCGACCTCAGGAGCATAATCATCCCAATAGGCCGCACTTTGGTAAGCTGTCTTGAGGCTACGCCAATGCTGTCTTCGCCACTGCGTGGTTTCAGCAATCTGTACCTCTTGTATATTCTTTTGTTGATGCTTTCCTTTTTGTAATGGGATGGATAGTGTTTGCACACCATTGGAGGTGACAATTCTTGCCTTGTTACGATAGGATCCCTTTACATAAGATTCATGTACCTCTAGATATACTTCTTTATGGTGAAGCAGTAAGCAAAAGTATTCTAGACAAGGTAAAAAGTGAAGCTCTATGAGCAGTGGTTTTATATCCATCTGCCACGAAAATAATGCAATTAATTCAATTTTCACTGATAAGAATCTGGCTTAGTAATAATCTAGGTTTTTAAGTGCTTGATAGGTCAAGGTCTTCCTGGCTTTCATAAGATCTTGTCGCGTGACTTCTAGCCCGATTGGTTTGAGTAGGGTAGCAAAGTATATATTGTTTGTGCCGTTATCCAACCAGCCTACATACCAGCCAGTGTCGCCTTTTTCACCTACACTAAGACCCGTCTTTGCTCTGATCGTACCTTTTGCATTTTGTTCCGCTATCATGATATCCATCATCGTATTGAAGGTATGTTTTGAAATGGGTAGTTTTTCATTAGCTAATCTTTTAAGAAATTTGATTTGCTCCATCGCATTAATCTTAGATTCTCCTACCAACCAAAATGCATCAATATTATCTTCATGAACATCCATACTTTTATAGTCCATTTTTTTTAGATAATGCCGCATAGTATCCACGCCAACTGTTCTAGCTAGCTCTTGATAGCAAGGCACGCATGACCTTTGAAAAGCTTCTCTAAGATTCATGTCCTCTTCCCAGCTGTCCAAAAAATGATCTTCACCATTCCATTTGAAAATGTGGTCTTTGTCTTTCACGATTCCAGTCTCTAATCCAATGATAGAATTTGGTATCTTAAAGGTGGAAGCAGGCAGGTAGTACTTTTCTGCTTCGAGAAAACTGTTGCTAATATAACGGTCTTGCGCTTCATCATACAAGAGTATACAGCCAGCTAATGAGGTACTATCTAGTAGTTCTTGAAAACTATGATCTATTGTTTTTTCGCTAAACTTGCTTTGGGATGGGGGATTAGTGGATTGGCAGGAGTAGAGTAGGCAGGCGAGCATTGTGAGATGTATGATTCTGTGTACCATGTTCCACAAAATATAAATTTTTAATTATATCGGTTTTGCTTATTATTGTTAAAGCATCGCTCATTGGGGAAACACAAAGAACACAAAGGAAACAAAGTCAACAGTAGTAGGTCTTCTTTGTGTTTTTGTAGCATTCTTATGTGTTGCTTCTGTGTCTTATGTGGTTCAAAAAAAAGGGAACCAGATAAGTATCATAAGAAACATAAGGGCACATAAGAATAGTCAATGACTCTCAAGAAAAATAGAAGTTAATTGAATCACTCCTCACAATTCACTTCCTCCCATTCCAGTACCTCCAATATCTTCCCACTCAGTTTTGACTTAACAAGCATTATCGGGTTGTCCTCATTCGGAAGATATTGATAATCATTGACACTAATCTTCTCAATGTTGGATGGCATCGTAAGTATTTTTGTTTCTGGAGAATAAGAGGGGATGGTATAGTGCTCTGGAATTAAGATTCTACAATGAACGTAATCCTTAGGATCGTCTCCATCATGATCCTCTAACAGCCTCTTCTCCCACGTAGCTTTCGAGGGAGAAAACTTCATTTTCATTTTTGGAAATTCTAAATCCAATTCATCTGCCCAATAGACTTCGGTGATTTCTAAATCAGCTCCTCTATATGTTTCCTCATTTAAACGATAGCATTTATCAGGGGAATAGTCCTCTATGAACCTTTGATTAGCATGATCTTTCAAGTAGTAGTCTATTTCTTCTTTGATGTACGCTAGATCTTCTTTCTCTTTATTAAATGCTTGTTCTTGTTCATCGTCTAGTGGCCATGCTTCTTTTATAAGCATCTCTAATTCATTCTCTGCCTGAATTAATTCATTATTCAAAATAGAAACAGACGCGTAACTTGGTTCTCGAATCTCATTTGGGCCAAGCACCACTTTGTTGAGCGAAGGCAGATGTACTATTTGTGCGCTCAGTGGACTAGCTAGTAGGCTTAGTAAAATCAGATATAGGTATCTCATAATCGTTATTGTTGATGTACAAGATAATACATCCTTTAATCTTATTGTTAATCTTGGATATTAAATTGTTATGATTATTAAGAAGTCTACTTTTTTCTGTACTGTGAAACGGTAATAATACGTAACTTAACTATAGAAAAATTGCGGTTAATACTAAGTAAGCATACATTAAAACAAATCATCGTGGAGATTAATTACGAAAATATAATTCAACTTCTAAAACTGGAATCCGACAAAATCATAGAAAAACTTCGAATAAATAACACTTCGGAATTAGTTAATGAAAAAAAGAATATTGAAAATGGAATAAAATGGCTCAAAAAAGGAATGGAAAACCAAATAGACCCAAACTTGAATATAATTACTATTCCTGAACAAATTACGAAAACACCATCTTCTGAATATCGATTAATAGAAGACCACGAATCTGATGATAAAAAATATTGGACTGAAGTTAAACTTAATAATGCTGAATTGAGACCAATGTCAGGAGATTTCTTGATTATGAAATAAACGTATGCTAACAATGTATAACCGCAATTATGGCGAATTCGACTACGTCCGAATCCACTCGGAATTGCTAAGGCTTGTGCTTAATCCGAAAATAATCGCTAATTTAACCCGTAACTGACGGTTATACGAGACCGTTGTATATAACTTATTTCACGTTTTAGAAACAGGAAATATGTCTTGATTTTTTAGACATAATTCCATATCTTGCTTAAAAGGAAAGAATAATATGACAAGTGCCAGAATTCTAAAAAAATATCAAAAGGCTATTAAAAGTGATCTTGAAATTGTACACAACGCTAGAAAAGGAGTAAAAGCACAAGTATTCTTTGATTTAATTGAATTATCTGGATTTAGCAAAGCCTTTTTAGCAGAAAGTATTTTTGATATTTCCTTTAAAACAGTCCAACGTTATAAGGCTGAAAAAAAGTCTCTAAATCCGAGAGATAGTGAAATTGCTCTTAAGATATTACAGTTATTTTCTAAAGGTATTGAAATATTTGGCTCTAGTAAATCTTTTGTTAATTGGCTAGAAAAGCCTTCAATAGGATTAGGGAATATTAACCCAATTTCATTCTTAAACACCAATACAGGAATTGATTTAATCGAAGAAGAATTATTAAGAATTGAATTTGGTGCATTGGCCTAGAGTATGGAAGTATTTCGAATTACTCTATCAAAATGGTCTAGTTCATTAACTGGTTCTGGTTATCCGGCTAGATGGAATTCAAAAGGAATTTACGTTGTGTATACTGCAGGAAGTACAGCCTTAGCAATCCTTGAAAATATAGCACATAGAAACGGCGAAGGATTGAATAAAAACTTTAAACAAATTACAATTGAAATTCCAAAATCATTAGGGATTAAGAAAGTTAGTTTAAAAAGTTTACCCAAATTTTGGTATAAAGTTGAAAATTATAATGTTTGTCAAGAGATTGGAGATAGGTGGGTAAGAAACCAAGAAACAGCAGTGCTAGAAGTACCCTCATCGATTGTTACAAATGAAAAGAATTATATCTTGAATCCTAATCATCAGGATTTTAGAAAGATCAAAATAAAATCAATTCAAGATTTTGAATTTGATCCTAGAATCAGAAAGTAGATACTATATACATCAAGTGATTCCAGAAATACTTCTCTTTCGCTCGCACGATCGCATACGGAAAAAAAAGAAACCACATAAGGCAAATAAGGAACATAAAATCACATAAGAAACCCTTTTTGCTAATAGCTAACAGCCAACAGCTAACCCCTAATCAAATACCCTCCCCGAACGATTCACATAGGTACTACCAGCTTGCTGCGTACCCATCAATACCACATCCTGAATATTGACGTGGGCTGGGCGAGTAGCCATAAAGTAGATAGCTTCAGCTACATCACTTGAAGTAAGTGGATTGAAATCCGTATAGATATTGGCTTTTTCTTTATCGCCTTCAAATCTGACTTTGGAAAACTCAGTTTCTTCTACCATGGCAGGGCTGACTTGACTGACACGGATATTGTGTTCGTACAAGTCGAGTCTAATGGCTCTGGTAAGGGCATCTACAGCGTGCTTAGTAGCACAGTAAACATTTCCATTCGGGTAGACTTCTTTGCCGGCTGTGGAGCAGACATTGATGATGTGGCCTTTTTGACGTTTGACCATGAATGGTGAAATAGCCCTAGTCATATAGAGGAGCCCTTTTACATTGGTATCAATCATGGTGTCCCAATGCTCAATTTTTCCTTCGTGTATTGGATCTTTGCCAAGTGCTAATCCTGCGTTATTGATAAGGATGTCTATTTGAGACCAAGCGCCTTCAAGAGAAGATAATTTTGCTTGTACTTGATCTAAGTCTTGGACATCAAATTTTAGGTGTTGAACTGCTGCATCAAAATTGTTCTCTAGAAATTTTCTAAGCTCTTTTAGCCTTTTCTTTCTCCTGCCGGTAATGATTACTCTGTAACCTTCTTTGGCAAAGAGGTGAGCAGTGGCTTTTCCGATCCCTGAAGTGGCACCAGTGATAAGAACGGTCTTACTTATTTTGCTTCTATTTTTAGAATCCATTTTTCTTTTTCTACTGCTATCAAACTGAGAAAAGATATCCTCATTCTCAGTATTTAAACTTGGTGCAGTAAAGAAAAGATTCGTATTCTCTGCGGTATCTAGATCTGGGTTTAGCTTTTTTGCATGCTCAAACAAGGAGGCACTTTTTTGAGTATCACCTTGTTGTTTGTAGATTTTGGCCAATTCAAAAGGAGCATCACTGGACAAAGGCATATCCTTCATGACAGATCTAAATATTTTTATGCTTTTTTTGGTATCGCCAAACTTGTATAGCAGCTTGGCATACTCCAATTTTGCTTCTGTATTCTTTGGGTCTAGTTTGAACGAGCGTTTAAAGTACTTTAATGCCAGCTGATCTTGTTCAGAGAAGTGCTCAACGATGATCTTACCAACCCTGAAGTGTACATTTTGATAGTCTGGTTCAATACTGATTACTTTTTCATAGTAGCTCTTCGCTAGCAGAAAATCTTTATGGTTCTCAGCTATTTCTCCTAGTAAATGGTAAGCAGCAGTATAACGTTTGTCCGAGTTTAAAATATTCTCTAGATAGTCAGAGGCCACTAAATAGTTGGCCTTCTTTTTAGTCAAGATATAGGCGTAGCTATACTGTAGATCCAGATTATAAGGGTACTTCTTAATCGCTCTTTCTAGATAGGCAAGGCACTCTTCAATTTTATCCTCCGTCATCAATTGGTGAACAACAGAAATAGGGTCTGCTTCATTCTCATATGACTCTTGCGGCTGTACTACTTCATCTTCTAAATCTGTGCTAGTGCTTACAGATTCTACTTCTGATTGATGAGTAACTAATTCAATACGCCCATCTTTAGCAAACATATTGTCTAATTCATCAACAACATCTTCTTCTTCATTGTCTTCTTCTTCAGTACTTTGAAAATCTTCTTCTATTCCAAATACTAAGTCTTCTTCCTCGTGTTGCATTTCATCTTGATAAGGCTGGTCGCCTTCATCGCTAGAATTAAATATAGTCTGATCAAGATTGTAATCCGTTTCTATATCGTCTGGTTCTAAATTATGAACTGGATCACCATTCTTCTTATTATTCTTACTCGCTTCAATTTCTTCATCTATCCGAATCAAGTCAGCAAATGGGTGATTCGTCAAATTAGATTCTTGTGCTTTTCTTTGTTCAGCAATACGATCTAAGAGGGCAAGATCATCTTCTTCCAAGTCATCCAAATACAAATGCGTGTCATAGTTAGGATTCAGTGTATCGTCACTAACGCCTGCTTCTGGTTTGTCTCCGTTTTCTAGTAGCTCTTTAGCTTCTTCTAGATTATGCAGTGCTTCTCTATCAAAATCACTTTCGTTGGTCGAATTTACAAATAGTGCTTTTGGATTTCCATAAGATGATTTTATGTTGTCAAAGTCAATCAACCTTTCTTCTTCAATTCTTAGGTAAGCAGAATTTTTTAATAGGCTAAGCACATCTCCTACGCTATTGCTGATCTCTCTGTATTGTTCAATTTCAACTTCATCAACCTCGTCTCCGTTTTCTCTCGCTTCTTCAAGGTTGAGATATCGCTCTTGCCAATAGTTCATATATGAGATAACATCGCTGATACGATCAAAGCGGGTAGTGATTGGAATATCCTCAAGTTTGTCATTTGTCACATTACCATCAATAACCAATGGTTGCAACTCATTCGGAATACTAAAATAGCTCAGCAATTTTTTGATTCCGTACATGCACTTGACAGATTTCAAAAAATTGTCGCTTAGCAGCAGTAAAATAGGGTTCTTAGAAACGCTAAGGATAGAGAGCGGATTCAGTACATCCTCACTGTCAATAACTATTGCATTGATATCATATCCAAGGGATTGCAACTCCTTAGAAATATCTATTGCAGCAATGTGATTGGCTTGGCTGTAGGCCAAGTCAATCGTCTTTATTGACCTCATTTGAGTAAGTATAGTATGTTTGATAGAAAAACTCAGTAAAGTCTGAGTTAAGTGGAATACACTATGCAAAGATAATCAAGGCATTAGGTATCCTAACCTGCTTTGTAATCGACTAATCAAAGAAAAGAAAAATATATTAATCCATCAATAGATTTTGGATATTAGATTCAAATTCTTTCTTGAATGCGGCATATTGACTAGTAGCCGGCCCCGAAAAGCCAGTATGTATCTTTTTAACCTTATTTTCCTTATCGAGGAAGATCATTGTTGGATAGGATATAATGGCATTCAGCATAGGCAAAGACTTTACCGCTTCCTTCTTATTGTAGTGTCCAGCAAACAATAATGGGTAAGGTAAATTGAATTTCTTCTGGTATGTTTTCAATGCTTTTTTAGATCTCTCCGCATCTTTATATCTTTCGAAGCCAAGTGCTATGATATCAAAACCCGGGTTAGGATTTTTCTCCAGATATTCCATGAGAAACTCCGTTTCGTCTCTACAGTTGGGACACCATGTACCGAAGATCTGCACAATTTTGGGACGGTCTGCATATTTAGCGTCATCGAGACTGACCATGTTACCATCTGTGTCTTCAAAACTGAAGGCTAGTTTGTCATATCCTTCTTTTAGATAAGTCAAGGTGTTGGCATCCTTTAAGGTGAACGATTCATCCTTTACTGCTTCCCAAGTAGCGGTGTAGTGTTTTCCAGATTTGAATCGACCGATCAATTGGGTATTGTCTTCATTGAGCTTGGCTTCAAAGAGAAATGCGTGACTTCCATCAAAACACGATAGGTACATCTTCTTATCCTGAACCGTTCCTTCTAGAAATCTGTAGTCACCTGTTTCCGTAATGAAGGTTCCACTTAGGTCATTACCATCTTGCTTGAATTCACCAATCGCCATATATGGATCTCCAGAATCCGTGAAGGTAACTTTCCATTTCCCAGACAAATCAGCCGCTGGTGTTTTCGTATTCACTGTGAATCTATGTTGCTTTCCATAGTATGCTTTAAAAGGAATACGGTAGTCTTCCTTCGAGTGGACGATCCAATCTCCTTGCATGATATTCCCTTGGTAGATCGCCTTGATAGAGCTTTCATAGATCGGGAAGTCTATCAAGATGGTATCCTTAGCTGTCTTTCTGTCTCTTCCTATGACTATGTCTTCTACAAGAATCTCTTCTTCCGCATTAAGAATCTTGATGCTGATATCGGTTTCATTATGATACACTACCTCAAAGTTGAAGGGCAACTGGGTAGTGTTGATGTCCTTAAACTTCATATTCATCTTCTCCGGAAGTGGCTCTCCTTTCTTATTGTTGGTAATGAAATCAGGATCCAATTGGAGTACAGCTCTCCATATACCCGGAGCAGGTCCATCAAATTCATTGCTCACCTCAAGACATGAGCTGAAAAGTAGTATGCTAAGTAGGCAAAGGACTGTGCTGTATTTCATAATTTGAGAAGTCAGATGATTGAGATGTAAATATAACATCAAATATCTAATTGGGTTGTTTTTGGAGGGGAGAGATTGAATCAAGGTAATAAGTGTAAGCTTCACGCCTGTGATGTGATTGCCACGGGGATGACTCTGTCAAGGTATTTGGATTCTGGGTGTCTAGGTGAATCTCAAAGATTTGGACAAACCAATTGAATTCTTTATTGCGCCCCCACCTCTACGAGTTGGGCAGGCGCCTTGGGGCTTGGATTCTCTTATGTTTAATACTCTTAGGGCGATGCCCCAAGTTATTCTATTACGCCCGCCTTGGGGCTTAAATTCCTTCTTCAATTAGAGCGACTTATGTCAAGCGTGAATAGTCCACCTAGAACCTAGCTGCTAGCTGCTTGTACCTTTTCCCAAGTGAGTGATAGGAATGACTCGACTGTAAGGAGAGGTGCGCGACCAAGCCTGTAGCCTAGCTGGCACGGAAACGAAGTGGACTCATGGATAGCACGACGCCGATAGTGATTAAGCTTTTGCGTTGGCCAATCGGCGGCACTCCCAAAAAATAATTATGAAAATAAAATGAAACTTAGAACGAATATTCAGGCTAAAATGCATCTAACAGCTAAAAGCCAATAGCTCAAAAAAGCTATTTCGCCGACTCCCCTTTAAAATGATCTTCCTTGTACTTAAATAGCACATTGAAACTCGTCAGAGAACCATAGATTCTAGTGATGTATTGTTGAAGATTTACCTTGTCCTCGTCGCTCATAAGCTTGCTGCTATTGATACGCTGTTCCATGACACGAACACGGTCACGAACCATAACGATCTTGTGAAAGAAGGTAGTAATTGGAATTTCTTTTGACTTGAGGGTGTCGTCAGCAGGCTTTAGAATCATGGTACCATTTTTCCATTTGTCACCTAAGGCAACCGTCTCGTTTATAGCACCGTATTCCTTAAGAATTTTGCGTAATGATTTTTCAGCTTCTGTATAGGTAACCAAATTTTCGGGTTCGATAGCATCTATGACTTCCCATTCGGTGTAGTCCTTGGCCACTTGTCTAATACCATATGTGAAAAAACAAACATCATATGCAATCTTATATAGCTTGATCACAACGCCTTCACCTAGTGCAGGGTGCTTTACCCTAGAGCCAATACCTAATATTTGAGTTGCTGTATCTGACATGCTTTTTTTTGAGGATTTTACGCTAAATTTTCAATTTATGTTTCACATAAATCTACTGTTGCGTAGCTTTGATACGGTTGATAAAACTAGTCGCTGAAGCAGGATCAACCAACTGTATTTCATACTCTTGGTCGCCTTTCTTAAACTTAAGATCCTTTTCCTTTAGACCACTTAATGTTTCATTGTACCGAGTATTATTTGACACCGTATTGAGTACACCTTGCTTGTACCCAAAGAAGTAGTAATAATCGTTGGGCGCTACAATCAGGATGTAGAGTCTGTCATCATTATTACTTGGCATTTTGTACTCGATATACGACTTCAGGTTTTGTCCGATACGATTACCATCACAACTGATCACGTAGTTTTTCTCCGTTGTGCTTACAAAAGATTGGTAGTCCCAGTCCCATTTCATAGGAGTTCTACCAAATAAGAACAACTGCTCATTATACCCTTCAGGAAATTCTAACCTCCCATTTTTCATATTGGCAACAGTCGACTTATACAAAACATCATCTGGAATAAATTCAGCAATAGCGTGATCATAAAAGTTGTCCACTCTATAGTTAGGTTCAGCAGATGTAAAGTTTGCATTCAATAAATCTACGAGCATTACCTTGCGTAATTTATCTGGTATAGACAGTGAAATACTATGCATCACGTCAATATCCATTTTGATATTTCCTTGTCCTGCAAGTGAATCCTGATAAGCAGTAAGCGTAGTTTCCATATTGCCGGCAGCTTGGATTTGTATCAGTTTGTCCGGTAGGGCAGAACCTAGATTCATTGTACCTTCAGCATAAATTTTGCCATCACTATCAGAGAATTTTAGCATGTTACCTCTTGGTGAGGCACCAAGAATTTTGAGGCTATCTCCAAATAGGAAATTGTCATCTTTGTCTTCATACTTTAGAAATCCGTCCGTATTGATTATAGGGCGATCTTTGCGAAAGTATAGCGGATTGAGCATTCTAGGGTAGATGATCGATGACTCTTTGCTCAAAAACATACCAGCCCGCATAGGGACACCTTCAAAGTTTTTAGGCTCTTCAAATGGAATCAATAAGTTTTCTTTTTCAGCATCACAATTGATAGCGAACCATTCCGCATTGGGCAAATTATTTGCTTCAATTCTTGCGAATCCATCAAAATGCAAATCCTTCACCTCTGCATTCAAGCCAATGCCTCCCTTAAACTTGATCTTGTCATCTATGAAAAAATCTACTCCTTCTGCAATTTCACCTTGGCCTCTAGTCACTACTTTTTTCTCGGTCTTCTTTCCTTTTCCTACTGGTTGACCAATGATATTGTTGAATAGAATTTCTTGTTCTTTACCCCCTACATTATATTCATAATATCCGCTTGCTGAATATTCTCGTCTTCCTTTTACATCGACAGTTGCTTTTTTGATAACGTGATTTTTATTAGTGGTATTGGCCACAATAATTGCGTCTTCCAATTGCGTAATAATAGCATTCGCTCGAATCTCTACTTGTTCTCCTTTAGGATACACAAATGCATCAGCCGTTTCTATAAAAGGCACACCACTTACTTTCAGCTCGCTGGTTTTTAAATCATAAAAAGCATTCTCTCCTTCAAAATTTAGACTGTCTTGATTTGGATGTGTTGAAGTGAATACTCCTTTGTCATCAGAGAGAAAAGTGATCGTCTGCTCTTTCATATCCCAGTCAAACTTGTTCATGGTCGTTTGGTACTGATTGTAGGGTAGGCGAGTA
The DNA here is from genome assembly GCA_938022165.1 of uncultured Saprospiraceae bacterium. GTDB lineage: Bacteria > Bacteroidota > Bacteroidia > Chitinophagales > Saprospiraceae > JALZVN01. Next base: position 33,617 of record CALIEI010000154.1, read on the forward strand.
AGTACGGTGTCCGCATTGGCTTCAAAGTGACCCAATTGCTCGTCAAAATCAATATCCGCCATGACATTATCGGAGTCAAAAGCAAAGTTACCTTGCTCTAAAGCTTTAATTTTTATGGTAGTGGTATCTGAGTTGACAGAGAAAGCACCGTAGGAGAATAATTTCGATTGCATCAAACCTTGTTCCCATTCAAACTGACCTTTACCTTTTATACCATCTGGAGTAAGGACTAATGTTCCGTCCAATTCATATCCTGGGTCTTTATAAAAAGCAAATGGCTCTTCAGTAGTATTTACGTACATACTGTCTCTATAAGGGAGCCAGTTTATCGTTACATCATTACCATCCACCTGAGGTATGTTGGGCGTTTTGCTGCGCTCCTCATCTGCATGGAAAGTTTCTGCACTGGCCAACATCTGCTTAGGCATAAATATGAAGTCCTCCGAGTCGATAGAGGCATTGAGGTACTTCAAATTACCTACGCCAAGCAATCCTTTGTTGCTAAGGTTTAATTCTCCATTGTACAGTCCTTTGTCTTGATAAGTAGGAAATCCATTACCATCTGTTTGGGTAGTAAAGCCTAGCGAAGAATCATCCTCTTGAATGACAATAGTCTCTTCAAAATCTGGAAATATTTCAGCAGAAATCAAAGAACCTTTAAAGGCTACGTCTGCTGCCGTAAATTTATCTAGACTTTTAAAATTAAATTTGTTCAATTCAAAATAAAACGAATCTCTGGTGTACGCACCATCTTGGGTATCCTTGTAATCATAAAAAACATAGGACGGTCCTTTGGTATGAAAAGAAGGAAAATTCTCTAAATCTTCTAAGCCAGATTTATTTGATGGAGCATCTATCTGGAGGTACCCAAAAGCATGTTCGATTCTGGATCCAATACTCATAGCTTCTACTACACCATTCTCGTCTTCTACACCTGTAGGAACAAATAAGTCAAAGTATCTAACAGAATCCGCTTTGATGGTAAACTTCGGATACTCGAAGGTGAAGTCAGATCCATCAAAAATACCGAAGCCAGCAAATAGTTTTCCATCAAAAAAGGTAGACCTGTTTTTATGCATTTGCAGATAGCCTTTATATGGCTTAGCGGCTACTTTTTGCTTGGTGCTAAACTCAATGCTTCCTACACCAGTCACCTCATAGGCTTTAGTAGCAATATTTAGTATAGCATTTGTATTATTAGTTTCAGATATCACGCTCAATACGTCGTAGTCTACTTTTTCTGCATCGGCATCTGTATAGTGAAAAGTCTTATCCAATAAAGTGACTAGATTATTTTTCTTGTCAAAAGCAATAAAGCCTTTAGCCACCAAATCATAGTACAAGCTTTGTACATTTTCAACTGTGAATCTCGGATTGATTTTCTGAGCCAAAAATTCTGCATCTAATAATCTCGTTCCTTCTTTTTCGGCAATGAGCTTCATGATGATCAAAGGATTGGAATTAGATATATTTTGAATTTTTTCAAATTCATTTTGATTAAAGTAGTTCTTAGATTCAAAGCTTACTTTCTTTTTTATACTACTTGCAAAACTAGGTCGCTTATTGCCTAGTACAATAGAATCGGTATCTATTTTCCAATCAATAGTAGGGGCATCTAGATTTATTTGATGATAAGGATCTCTAAATGGGTTCTGATCAGCCCCATTTTTTCCACGCTTAAGGCTCAAGGCTTTTTCGGGGATCTGGTATGTCAGGTTGATACTCGGATGAAACAAGGTATCCATATCAAAGATCAATTCTGAATTGACTTTTTCTGCTACTACTTTTTCTTGTTTTTTGACGATAAACAATTCTGATGCACCAACAAAAACATCTTTGCCGATATGAGAAATCCATAGGTTGGCAGGATCGTTTTCTGTACCATATCCATAGATAGTGGCGCCCTGCATACGAAATCCACCTTCATATCTCAGATTGCCACCCAAGTCTTTAATTTTTAGTCTTTTTTCATCAGACTCAAACCTAGGATATGACCCTTCTGTAGCGGTATTGCCGGCTAAAATTTTGTCTTGAAAAGTCCCTGTGATCGGTCCCTGCGGAAAATACTCTGAGTAATAGAGCTTGGCATTCTTTACCTCATACAATGCCTTTTTGGTTTCTATTTCATAAGATGGCAGCTCGGCGTATATGTCAGGAAAATTTACTCGCTCCCAATCTACCTTACCCCCTTTACCTATCCACTTTGTTTCCAATGGGAAATACTCACCAGAGGTACTATTGATCACAATCGAATCTTGCTTTCTTACGGCAAGCAGGTCTAATTTCTCAAAACTCAGTTTCGGTTTGCCATCTACATACTCAAAATCATAATCTTTTGATATCGCCAGCCAATTTACACCAGCAGAACTATACTTAAGGGTTTTGTTATCAAAAAAGTAAGTCGCAAATTTGAGAACATCTTTATAGGCTGTCAATTTACGTCCTTCTACATCAGCCAAGATATCATTCAAGACTTGATGATATTGCTTGAAGTTTGCCGTACTCGCATCCAGTTTTTTCAAGGAACTCAAAGAAGAAAAGTAGTCCGTAAAATAAGGACCAACGGACATCTTGAAATTTTTCATTTCATTTGATGTCTCTTTCACTAAGGTCTTCTCCTCATCGGTTAGACCACTAGCAGTATAGAATTTCTTAAACTCCTTGAATGCGTCTATATATTTTTTGTTCTTACTAGAAGTCATAAACTCCTCTATCCCTTGCAGAAAACCATTGTCATCTTCAGGAAAGCTTGCAGGGGCCTGCGCATAGCTATTCGTATGCAGAAAAAAGGCCATCACCAAAACAAAAAGGATGAAGGGGGATTTAAAACCGGTAGTATAGGTACTGAACATATATTCTATTACACTTTATGAGTCAAGATACACATCCATTCATTTAATTGAAGTGTATTGACTACTTTAAATGAAGCCTCTTTTAAGTGCTTTTCTAATAGCGGAATATCAGAATGTAATATACCAGATATCAAAAGTGGACTACCAGAGCTCAATTTGCTTGATAACGATGGCAAGGAGTCTAAAATTACATGCCTGTTGATATTCGCCAAAATTACATCATAATGTGGCTCTGTCACAGACAATCCTCCTTGTTTCACATGTATTGTAAGCTCCTGATTTAGAGCACAATTATCAAGACTATTCGTATAAGCATTATTATCAATATCTACGCCTAAAATATCATTTGCACCCATTTTCGCTGCTAAAATCGCCAAAACACAGGTTCCACAGCCAAAATCCAACACTTTTTTATCACAAAAGTCAATATCTCGCATCAGTTGGATCATCCCTCTAGTGGTTTCGTGATGGCCAGTACCAAATGACATTTGGGGCGTAATGATTATTTCGTATTGCTTATCTGTAAAAGGCGGATGAAAATCAGCTCTAACGACGCAAAAATCGTCAACGATCACTGGATCAAAATCAGCCTCCCACGCTGCATTCCAATTTTGATTTGCGATTTTCTCTTTTTGATAGTTAAAAGGTAAGATGCGCTTTAAGCCTTCCAATTGATCCATAAATTGGTCATCAACTTTATCCGATTCCAAATAAGCATTCACCTGTTTGTTGCCAACTGTTTCAAAACCATTGAACGGTAGCTCATTGAGCAAGGCCGTCAAAATGTCAACCTGATCACAAGTCATGCTGAATTTATAGTAAAAGGAATTTTCGTCTGAAGACATTGCCATTATTTATTTAGAAAATTGCTTTTGTAGGCTTGCAATGTATTCGTGAGTAGAGAAGTTACCGTCATAGGGCCTACTCCTCCAGGCACAGGCGTGATGTGAGAGCATTTCGTACTCACTTCATCAAAGTCAGCATCGCCTACAAGTCGGTAGCCACTCTTTCTTTCCGGAGCTTCTATTCTATTTATCCCAACGTCGATGATCACAGCGCCTTCTTTGATCATATCTGCTTTGAGATAGTTCGGGATGCCAAGCGCTACGACTATGATGTCTGCTTTACGAGTATAATCTGCTAGATTTTGTGTTCTACTATGACACAGCGTAACCGTAGCGTTGCCCGGTTTGGCTTTTCTTGACAAGAGTATGCTGATAGGCGTACCGACTATATTTGATCTTCCGAGCACTACACAATTTTTTCCTTGTACTTCGATGTTGTATCTATCTAGCATAGTCATGATCCCAAATGGCGTAGCGGGTAAGTATGCCGGTAAGCCTTGCGCCATCTTACCAAAATTCGTTGGGTGAAATCCATCAACATCCTTCCCTGGATCTATGGCCAGCGTTATTTTGTTTTCGTCTATATGTTTAGGTAGTGGAAGCTGCACGATAAAGCCATCGATATCCTCATCTTCGTTGAGCTCTTTGACGATCTCTAGCAATTCATCCTCAGTCGTATTTTCTCTCTTCTTTATCAGGGTAGATTCGAATCCACACTTTTCACAAGACCGTACTTTATTGCGCACATAAACAGCAGAGGCAGGATCTTCGCCCACCAAGACAGCCGCTAGATGAGGCGGTCTTTTTTGCCCCTTACATATCTTAGATACCTCGGCTGCGATTTCTTCTTTGATGGTATTGGAAAGCGCCTTTCCATCTATTAAGTTCATATTCTCAGTATTTTGTTGCGAAGATACTTTTTGAGGGCCATGTTACCTAATACAGCTTTGATATTATTGGGTGAGGTTTACAAACAGTTTTATTTGGGCGACTCCCGACAAAAAGGTCGGGACCGGGCTCCTCCAGGCTCGGCATTCGCCTCGGCCCCTACGTTTGCCCGACTGAAAATAGTCGGTCAAGCCTTCGGGTCTGAGCACATACGTGCTCACCTTACATATCCCTGTCGCAAACGAATGTACAATGGATCAATGATCAATGAACAATGAGAAAACGAATTATAAATCCTTCGGCGACTGAAGTCGCTCAGGACAGGTGGTGAATTATAAATTATAAACGCT
>CALIEI010000155.1 GCA_938022165.1 uncultured Saprospiraceae bacterium
TCCACTCCGGAACGTAGCGGAATGCAAAAAATAGGCTATTTTGGATGAGATTTTTTATTTTCGAAATTCAGTGATGCCTGAGCATCAGTGGATTGAGAAAATGAAAAATATCGCCAAAAGAGTCATTTTGTGCTTTCGTGAGTTTTCGGAGTGGACTCAAAATTTATTACTGAACCATAGTAACACCAAAATCTTATTTTTTTGGTTAAAACCTCTTGTTTGCTATCACATTTCAAAAATCAATTATCCGTTCTGTTAGACTCTTTTGAGGAGCAAAAGTACTTGGTGGCAGTAAGTGGCGGTATGGACTCTGTTCTCTTAGCACATCTATGTCATGAAGCGAATTTAGATTTTTCGATCTGCCATGTAAACTATCACCTACGAGGAGAAGACTCCAAGCTCGATGAAAAGTTCGTCCGTCAATTGGGTAATTCTCTTGGAGTCCTTGTTCATGTCGAGCAAATGGACCTTTCTTCCTTTGAAGGCAACATTCAACTGGAGGCCAGAAATGGCAGGTATTCCTTTTTTGCTGACTTGGTCAAGTCTAATGGATACCAAAAAATAATGACTGCCCATCACTTGGATGATGTAGCAGAAACTTACCTTTTCAATCTTGGACGCGGCACCGGAGTTGCTGGTCTTTTGGGCATACCGAGTGTTAATGGAAATATCATAAGGCCTATGATTGGTTTTGAAAAAGCTGCGATTATAGAATATGTAGAGAAAAATAAAATGGCATATAGAGAAGACAGCTCTAATGCAACTGACAAGTACGCAAGAAATTTTCTTCGCCATCAAGTCATACCGAAACTAAAAGAACAGAATCCGAACTTTCTCAAAGGAGTGCAAAAGAGTATTGCCCACCAGACAGCCAATAACCATTTTGCAAGTGTGGCGATGACTCATACTTTGCATAAAGGATTGGTTTTTGAAAGTAATGAACGAATTGTTCTCAAGGCGGATACCATTTTGCAATCTCCCTACTCGACTGATCTTGCCTACTATTGGTTGAGTCCGTTTGGTTTTAGTGCTGGGCAAGTAACAGATTTTTTTAATAACCCCAGCTGGGTGAATGGAGCACAAATTCATTCAGCAGATTGGCGTCTACTTTATGATAGGTCAAATTTAGTCCTCTCTAAATTAAAGTCTAATCGGACTTCGAAGATTATTTTTGATCCCAAGCAAATAAAGCATATCACATTTAATGACTACGCTTTTAAGTTCTCGTTTGTAAATAAGCTTGAGCAAAAATCGGATCAAAAGAGTGTAGCCTATTTTGATGCCGAACAGATTTTTAAACTACAAATAAAGTATTGGGAAAGTGGAGACCAATTTCAACCTACTGGCATGAATGGTAAATCCAAATCTGTGAAAAAATATTTCACCGACGAGAAAATTGCTTTAGATCAAAAGAAGAATATTCCTATTGTCTTCGCAGGCCAAGATATCATGTGGATCGTGGGTTATCGCAGAGATCAACGCTTTGAGCCAAAGACTTCCTCTGCGACACTACTTAAAATAGAAGCGACAAAAATTATCTAATTTTTTGTAGCGTACCGTTTTCTCTTTTCATTACGAATGCTCCAGGATACCCTTGGCTTCTAAGATTGTCCGTTACCGTATTGGCATCAGAAAGTGAATCAAAACCAGAAAGGTAGATAATTGTTAAACCATTACTTTGAGTAGTTTCCATCTTACCATAGCGGTTGAGCAAATTTTGGTCTACATTCGCCATACTACTTAATGCCGCCAGACGAATAACGTATTCTGGGCCGCTTGCAGCTGGTGTGTAACTACGAGAAGTATATACCTCAGTGGCTCCTGACTTTATGGTTACGCCTTCTTCTACTACTACATATGCAGATCCAAATCCTGCTGATCTTATACTTACTTTTGCTTGTTCTGCTTCTGCTTTGGTATTGAATACGCCAATACGAACTCGATTATAGTCGCTGCCTTCTTTTATATATACTTCGCCATAGGAATTAGCTGCGCTTTGGTATTTATCTGTGTTTACTGGTTTGTTTGGTTTGATCGCTGCTAATTGAACTGCATATCCAGATCGCATTTCTCCACCAAAATTATTACTACTTGGTAGGCTTGGTTTGGAAACCTGACTTGAAGGAGCACTAGGTGTAGACGTAGTTGGCCTTGAAGTACTCGGCGCACTCGCTATGGGTGCACCCATACTTGGAGCACTTTGCTTACTCATTAAGATACTTCCTATCACATCTTTTGACACCCTTGTTCCTGTATTGATCATTTTTGTGTTGGATTGAAATCCATCTTTGTAATAATTTATTCTATAGGTATAGCCAGATATCAACTGCGCACTAAACGTTCCGCTATTATCCGTGACTAAATTCTGAACATCTTTACTAGCCATATTTTCGATAGCCACTTTGACATCCGATAATCCCTTTCCTGTAGCCTGATCTAATACTTGCCCCAGAACAGTCGGATAGGTGGATTCTAACATAATGGTATATTCTCTACCTCGTGCCTTAGATACCTCTACAAAAGCGATTTCATAACCTGGCTTTTCGATTCTTATTCTGCAACCACTATCTGATAAAAGTTGGAAAACGAATTGGCCATTTTGATTAGTGAACGTTTGCGTTCCACCACATGCGCTTAAATCTAGAGCCGCTCTATCTACACCATTTTTATTGGTAGCGTCTTTGATATTCAAAACATAGTTTTCATCTGGTTTGCTCGCAATGTAAATATCTTCAAGTCCTTTTCCAGAAGCTCTATTGGATACAAAATAAGCCGTATTCGTTTTTTCATTTAGTGTGAAGCCATAATCATCTCTCGATGAATTCACATCTGCTCCTTGGTGGTAGACTTTGCCGTAAGTATTTCCTGATTTGACTGCACGATATACATCATAGCCTCCGTAGCCTACATTCCAATTAGAAGAAAAATACAAGCTACTCCCAGATGGCACTGGTGTAATTTCATTACCAGGTGTATTTACTTCTGAACCTACATTCACAGGAAATGACCAAGCTGCACCATCTTTTACACTTGTATATATATCTTGTCCGCCAAATCCATCTGCTCGATCAGAACTAAAGTATAGCGTAGCACCATC
>CALIEI010000156.1 GCA_938022165.1 uncultured Saprospiraceae bacterium
TTTATGCCTTGTGCTTTCCCCTACACAACACTGCTTATTATGAAAACTTTGATGGTGCTCGATCAGTTAAGCTTGCTGACGACTTTTCTTAACGCTTCCGACACTAAATCTTTAAAGGCCGAAATTTATTCTCCATTCTAAATCTTGCACCCTAACGTTATATCTATAAGTATCGTGCCTAGGATTTTAGACAATCTTAAATCTCCTTACTTCTGAATATGTCTAATATAACTCGTGGGTATTTGCTCCAAATTGCAAATAGTAGGATGCCTTCTTGAGAAGCTGATCTTTTAAAAAGAGATACGGGTTTCCCTCCGTATCTAACATGGGGTAATGCAAATTGCGAGAGGGATTGATCCCATCAGGTACAAAGTACATATCATGTATCAGCCTGTTTTGAAAAAAGTGCCTAATTTTTTCATGGTCAATGCCAGTCGATAAACTAAAAAACTGGTCAAACCCATCTACGGGAAGATAGCTAACGCTCAGCGCAGCAATACCATGGGCATAATTGCCATACTTGCATTTGGTCACATCATGATATCCATACCTCGATGGATAATCTGTATCTGTGTAAGATACTTTTTCTTTACATCTCGTCTCCCCCGTCCAAATTATATTCTTGATGGTATACAGCCATTGATTGTGAAAGTAGTTTAAAGAAAAACCGCCTGTTCTAAATCGATCTCGACCATGGCGTGTAGCAAATAAGTCATTCTCAAAATTGAGAAAGAAAGCATCGGCACCAAAATAAATCGAACCTACATTTTGGCTCGTTTCTACCCTATCTTTGTAGCTATGAAAAGTAAAGCCAAAGCTATATCGCTTACCCGTATTGAAATAGCGTCTATCTATTAATGGAAAGTCGGATTTGGATGATCTGCCGAAACCTTGTGCCACTCCTAGTGACCAGCTGGTTTCTAGACCTTTAAGTGGTGGTCCGTACGATTTGAAATTATAATAGCCTTTGAGTTCTGCATTGACCTGGGTAGCTGCAATGTTAGTGGCCGTAGACACTAGAACTCCCAGACGATGGACATGTGTACCATATTCTACGATAAGCCCTACTTTGAGTCTCAGGTCTAAGTCGACACTCTGCCCTTGCAGGCAGCTGTCTATAGTAATAAGCGAAAGAAATAAAAAGAAGTAGAGCTTACTGCTTAACAACTTTTTGAGTTTGGGTCGATACTCCGTTAGATAAAATAAGCAAGTAAACACCTTCGGAGTAATTTGACATATCGATGGAGATGGACTCCTCCCCTCCTACGGCAAATTTTCGCTTAGACAATTCTTTTCCAGAGGCATCAACTATAGACAAGCTCAAATCTTCGTTTTTGCTTACTGTCAATTTCATTGTGAGTATGTCATTGACTGGATTAGGAACCAATTCCCAAGCTTCTATACTTTCAATTCGATCTGTATTGGAAGTCTGGATAACAAAATCACTTGTATTCACACAACCGTTTTCTAAAGTAATCTCTACCCTATAGGATCCCGACTCCGATACAATTATTGTTGATGAAGTTTCTCCTTCTATTAGCATACCATTGAAGTACCATTGATAAGATTGTGCTGGTGTGCTGACCGTAACTTCAAAACTATTATCGCTCAATTCTACTACTGCTACATCTATCGGCTCAAGTTCAACTGCTACATTCACATTCGAAACTGATGTACATCCAAAACGAGACGCAGTGACCTGATACGAACCCGCTGACAATTCATTTGGATCTAATATAGTAGTTGGGTCAGACAAACTGACTACCTCTAGTTCATAAAATGGCGCTTCATCTTCAGAGAGATAGATGCGCCCATTATTGGCTGATTCACAACTTTCTGATGCCATTAATATGTCTACATCAATATTGCAATCTGCATTTACTCTATATATACGACCATTGTTTAACGCAGCGGCGTAAAGTTCTCCATTCATATCTTCACCAAAAGTACTAATGGCTACTCCGTTGACTCTATTCAGTTCTGCCGATCTGAAATCGCCATTAGCTGCTGCCTCTGGATAAGTTCCCCAAAAGGTGCCAGAACAGTAATCTGCATAAAGATATATCGGTGGTGCGTCGTTAAAAATTTGCTCCGCTCCTCGATATACATAGCCTCCTGTCACTGAGCAGTGCGTAAAACCCTCGTGATTATACTCCGCCACTGGTTCATCAAAAGTCCCAGAGCAACCAGAGGTAATGGCATTGTGCGCGCCCTCTCTACATCTCCAACCATAGTTTTCTCCTCCGGGAGAATCAGCTGGTTGAAAATTGACTTCTTCCCATAGATTTTGACCAACATCTGCCATCCAGATATCTCCTGTAGCTCTATCGAAAGACCATTTCCAAGGATTTCTATGTCCTAGAGACCAAATCTCATCGAGAACATCTGCGTCATTTATAAAAGGATTATCAGCAGGTATGGTGTACGGTAGTCCGTTGTCAACATCTAAACGTAGCATTTTACCCATTGGGCTCGTTGGATTTTGGGCCAAATTTTGAGGATCATTGGCGGCTCCACCATCACCCAAACCAATATAAAGCATTCCATCAGGGCCAAATTTTATACTACCTCCATTGTGATTTCCAAATGGCTGAAGGGCGGTATATATTATTTCTTCACTATTCGATAATCCAAGATTTCCATCATTTGGATCTACACTGAATCTAGATATTACTGTATTCCCGCCATTATCTGTATAATGCACAAAGAAAAAACCATTGCTTTCAAAATCTGGATGAAACTCAAGGGCTAGTAAGCCTTGTTCACTTTGGCCGCCGCTATTGGTAACACGACTATCTATATCCAAAAAGGCATTACCATTGGTAGTTCCGTCTTCATTTAGTATTCTTATACGGCCACTTCTTTCTACTATGAATAGTCTTGAATCACCAGCATTAGCAATATCTATAGGACTACTGAAGCCTGAAGCAATCTGGTCAAGAGAAATCTCAAATGGTAGGTTACCATTTACATTTTGAGCATTCAATAAACAAGTGCAAAGGATAGCTTGAAAAAATATGAATAATAGGCTTTTCATAGTATATTTAGATTGTTTAGTCAAAATTACAACTAAATATTTGATAATCCTTGAGCTAGACATGGCCATTATGTAATAAAAATTCAATTGGCTATTTTATTACATTTTTTGCAAAGCATATTAGTACATTATCAAAACGAATATAACCAAATGCGTAAACACTCTCTTTTATCGGCATTATTGCTTGGCCTTATTTTTACTATTCAGCTTTCAGCCCAAGATCCACATGATTTGTATAGCTTCAATATCAAAAATGTAGGCGATCAGATAAGCCTATCGAATCCCAAATTTTTGAACAGCTTCAATACCGACGGCTACAATAATCAACCTCATTTCACAAATACTAAGTCACTATATCTTACTAGTCTATTGAAGGGGACTCAACAAACTGATATATACTCGCTCAATTTGTACACCAGGACCAAGTCGCAAGTAACTAAAACTCCAGAGGCCGAGTATAGCCCACAACTGAGACCTGGTACAGTTGCCTTCAATTGTGTCCGAGTAGAATCTGACGGCAAGACGCAACGGCTCTGGCAATTCCCTACCAATCAATCTTCTCAAGGCAAACCTCTTTTTCCAGAAGTCAAGAATGTGGGATATTATCACTGGTTGGATTCCGATCGGGCTGCTTTGTTTTTGGTAGGTGAACCGCATAGTCTAGCCATCGGAGACACTAGAAACAATTCCATTTCGACTATCACTTCCAATATAGGAAGAGGCATGGCAAGTACGCCAGATGGTCAACTTTTATTTATTCAAAAACTAAGTGATACTACATGGTATATCAAAAAACTCGACTCGTCTAGTGGTAAGTCCACGATAGTCATAGAAACGTTAAAGGGCTCAGAAGATTTTATAATTTTTGATGGAAAAATATTGATGGCAAATGGAACGAAACTTTTCACTTGCCCACTAGATGGCACCAAGTCTTGGACAGAAGTTGCTGACCTTAGTGTATATGGCTTACAAAAAATTACCCGTATGGCCTTTAACAAGGATCGAGTTTTGGTGGTCGTAGATTAGGCGTTTTCTATTTTATAGTAGGCTATTTTTTGGGCGACTCCCAGTGCGAATGGCTATGCTACTGGCTATACTTCTTCGCTCTGGGACCAGGCTTTTCGTGAGTCCGTGTTCACTTCCGTCCTTCGTTACACTGCGGACTGGCTCTAGCGAGCCATCACTACTATCCTTGTCGCGAGGCTGTTACGAAAATATAAGTTTGAGTATATCATATAAAATTTAAAAGCCACAAGGTGGCTAAATATAAGAGCCCGGGGCTTCAGCCCTGGGTGAATTTAGCGAATCATCCCATTTGGCGCGATTTTTCTTTTTTAAAAATCGTGACAAATGGCCTCCAAGAATGAACTTTCCAATTTCGTAACAGCCTCGCGCAGGGGTTGGTACAGAATAAGAGCAGTTTTTTTTCACCACAAAGCCTGTGCGAC
>CALIEI010000157.1 GCA_938022165.1 uncultured Saprospiraceae bacterium
GGAGTTCTTATCATGCGGAGAGACATCTTTAATATAATTATGAATGATGAGTGATGAATTATGAATGCTCCTCTCACGTGTTCGTGATGAATTATGAATGATGAATTGGCTACTCTAATTATGAAGGATGAGTGATGAATTATGAATTTGGCTTTTCAGACGTGTTCGTAATAAAGAGCAATTCTCTCGTTCTCATTATAAGTATTTTTCATTTTTTTGCTTTTTTATTTTGCTTTGTAGTGCAGATTATAGAAGCCAAAATTTTTCTGATTTCAACTATATCTTTCGAAATAGATTCGAAAACCGCTTTATCAATATAGCTAGACCTGTAAAGTAATTCTATCCAATAGGCTGTCTCATTGGCTTCTTTTTGTGCAATAGCCATTTTATGGATAAAATCTGCGCGGCTTTCAGCGTGTTCGGCCTCTCTTATCAAAGCACCGATAGAAGTTCCGCATCTTAGTAATTGCTTACTCATAACGTACTCCCCTTTTTCTTTTAAATACTTAAACATATTAACAATTCTCAGGGCGAAATCAAAGCTCTTCTCTTTTACTATGTTCGGTTTCTTTTCAAGCAGCATATACCTTTTATTATAATAGACGAATACAGATCATAGATTCCATAATTTTATCATTATTATTTTTCGTTTTATATGAAATTATCAAGGAGATTCATAAATTCACATGAATAACCATTAAGAGCATTTATAATTCATAATTAAATATCATGAAAGCAGGCAACGCAAATCTTCTCAACAGCATCGTATTGATAGGCATGGGACTATGGGGATACTTTGATACCAACCAAGCACCTACGGCATTGATCCCAGTTGGATTTGGAGTAGTGTTACTACTACTAAGCAGAGGAGTAGCTAGAGAGAATAAAGTGATTGCACACATTGCGGTACTTCTAACGCTATTGGTTTTAATCGCCATCATTGCAAAACCTTTGATGTCGGCATTGGCAGATGGAGGTGCGCTCAAAATATTTAGAGTATCCGCCATGGTCTTAAGTGGCGTCTTGGCTATGGTTGCTTTCATTCGAAGTTTTATCGCAGCACGTAAGGCAAGAGAGGCCGCAGAGTAAGAAATGTAAATCAAGAAAATTCTTCCCTCAAGCCTCTTGCTCAAATCTCTCTACTGTCATTTGGGTGTCTCCACTCAAATCCTTAGCTACAATCAGCGCATATTTGAGCGGCCGGGCTCTTGCGGGGTGCCCGTCCTGCGGACACCTCCTATCGTCGGTCCCTATCGATCCCTGACACGGGGCCATCTACTATATATGGTATCAGACAATAAATTGCTATATTTGTAGCTGTTTAAATCCCAAATATGGATAGATATTTTTCTGCGTTTTTAATATTGGTAGTCAGCATATTGATCTACTCCTGTGTACCTGTTCAAGAAGAAGTAATCACAGACGTAGAGCTTGATAATACAGATAAAATTCTCCAAAAAATTTATGACTTCCAGGATAAAGGAATGGTGGATAGTCTATATGTATATTTTGGACACGCAGACCCAACATATAGATACAGCTCAGCTATGGCCTTTGCCTCTATTCAAGATAGTAACGCCTTATCAAAAATTTACCCATTACTTAAAGACAACAATCAAGATGTGCGAACTGCTGCAGCTTATGCTATCGGGCAGATAGGACATCCAAGTGGAGAAACGCTTTTGTTCAACAATTTTGAAAGATCAGACTCTTTGAAGCAGTGGCAAGAATCCAATAGTGCTATACTAGAAGCTGTAGGAAAGTGCGGTACGGAAAAAGCACTTGATCATCTCAGTAAAATTGCGACCTATGATCTAAACGACACACTATTATTACTGGGTCAAGCTAGAGGGCTTTATCGATTTGGATTGCGCAATATGACTAATGCCTTAGGAACACAGCGAATGATTGACTTTGTCGACAATCCCAAGATTCCGCAAAGTGTCATGCTGTATGCTGCGAACTATTTATCGCGAGCAAAGTACAGTCCACTATCAGAAAAGAATTTGCAGGCGCTGATTAGAAGAGTTAACAATTCTGAATCTAGTGCTTTGCGTTCCGCATTGGTTATCGCTCTAGGAAAAACGAAGTCAGCTCCTGCGATGCAAGAGCTAATGGACTTATACGAAAGAGAAAAAAATGAACTTGTAAAATGCAATATTGTGCGCGCATTGAAAAACTTTCCTTATGCCCAAGTTCAGTCAATTGTGTTTAAAGCATTGCGATCAAAACAATTACAGCTATCTCAAACAGCAGCAGAATTCTTTCTATCAAATGGGCAAGGAACAGATGGCTCGGTGTACTTGCGCATGTCTCGAGACAGCTTAGACACTATGGTAAAAGGTACTATGCGAAGAGCAGCCAATAGACACATCTCTCCTATCTATGAAGCCGTCAATACTCAAGTAAATAATGAACTTAGATATATCTATAGAGACACTACAAGAAATATTTATGAAAGAGCGGATGCTATGAAAGCTTTGGGAGAGTACGGCTGGAACTATAGATTCATTTTCAGTAATGGCTTCAATCATAAAGAACCTGTGTTGCGTACTGCTACTATGGAAGCTCTCGGCACTATCGCATCTAATAAAAATTTCGACAGAAATTTTGGTCTTGGAAAGAAACAAGTAAAAAAGGAACTGAGTCAATATTTTGCTTCAGCTATAAATGGTAACGATCCAGCTATGAAAGCAGTAGCAGCTGGAATCCTCGCCGACACTACGTTAAACTTTAAAGCGGAATATGAAAATAGCAGCTTCCTATACGTAGCCAAGCGAAAGTTGAAATTACCGGAAGAATCAGAGACATTATATGCTTTAGAGGATGCAATAGCTGCTTTTGATGGTACTAGCATAGAAAGCAAGAAACCTGAGTATAACCATCCAATCGACATGGAGCTGTTCAATAGTTTACCAGAAACGCCTCAAGCTAGAATAGAAACAAAGAAAGGAGACATTATAGTAGATCTTTATCCTTATGATGCGCCTGGCTCTGTGGTCAATTTCATCAAATTGGCAAAAGATGGATATTTTGATGGTAAAACCTATCACAGAGTAGTACCCAACTTTGTTATTCAGGCTGGGTGTAGTCGTGGAGATGGCTATGGTGGCTTAGATTATTCGATTCGAAGTGAATTAGGTAAAAAATATTATGACGATGCGGGGTATATAGGAATGGCATCAGCTGGATTACACACTGAAGGCACGCAATGGTTCATTACTCATGCTCCTACACCTCATTTAGACGGAAGATATACTATCTTTGGGAAAGTAAGCCAAGGCCTAGAGGTAGCACAGAATATAAAAGTTGGCGATATAATAGTAACCGTAAAAATTTTAAATTAATCATGAGCGCAGATACACAAGTAGTAAAAGAAACTCCAATACATAGTAGACACGTTGAATTAGGAGCTAAGATGGCCTCTTTTGCAGGGTTTGATATGCCTATATCATATACTAGCATCAAGGAAGAACATCAAGCAGTGAGAGAAGGAGTCGGTGTATTTGACGTATCGCATATGGGCGAATTTATTATTAGAGGTAAAGACGCACTTCCATTCTTGCAGCAGATAACCACCAATGATGTATCGAAACTTGAAATAGGCGAGATTCAATATTCATGTATGCCTAATATGAAAGGCGGTATCATGGATGACTTATTAGTGTACAGGCTCTCTGAAGAAAATTGTTCTGCGGGAGAACGTGCATATATGATGGTAGTCAATGCTGGCAATATCGACAAAAATTGGGATTGGTTAGCCGAACAAAATAATCACGATATCCATATTTTAAACATTTCACAACGAACAGGCCTACTTGCTGTACAAGGACCTAAAGCCATTGACTTGTTGCAAGAAATGACAGAAGTTGATTTATCAGCGATCAAGTATTACAACTTCGTCAAAGGAGACTTTGCTGGTATGGGTAATGTAATTATTTCAGCTACTGGATATACAGGTTCTGGCGGATTTGAAATTTATGTTAATTCGGATCAACTACCAACATTATGGGATACCATGATGAAGTTGGGCAAGAACCACGGCTTGGTGCCATGCGGACTTGGAGCAAGAGATACACTCAGATTAGAAATGGGATATTGTCTTTATGGAAACGATATAGATGAAACAACTTCTCCAATAGAAGCAGGGTTAAGCTGGATCACCAAATTGAGCAAGGGAGAATTCAATTCGAGTGAAATCTTTACTAAGCACAAAACGGAGGGAGTATCAAAAAAATTAATGGCCTTCATCATAGAAGACAGAAGAGTACCACGAAACGGATACAAAATAGAAGATGAAAAAGGAAATGTAATTGGCAAAGTTACCTCTGGTACTATGTCTCCAAGCTTAGGCATTCCTATAGGTATGGGCTATATTGATATGGAGCATGCAAAAGTGAACAATCCTATTCTTATCAATACAGGTAAGAAGCATCTTAAAGGAGAATTAGTAAAAGCACCATTCCTAAAAATATAATCTCTTCATTCAAAATAAATTATAGCAGATCATGACTTTCCCAGAAGGTAAAGAGAAGTTTATTCAGTCCATGGGCACATTGGGTTCTAACTGGGGAATCAATAGAACAATGGCCCAGATCCATGCGCTACTCCTTATAGCTCCTGCGGCTTTAAGTGCTGAGCAAATACGAGATGAACTACAAATCTCCATGGGTAATGCGAATATGAATTTGCGCGCACTAATTGACTGGGGCTTGGTATATAAAGAACATAAAACTGGAGAGAGAAAAGAGTTCTTTATTGCTGAAAAGGACATGCTAGAAATTGTAAAAAAGATCATCACCCAACGAAAGAAAAAAGAGTTAGAGCCGCTGACCAAAGTCTTAGAAGAATTGGCGGTAGTCAAAGCAGAAGATGAACACTCCGCCGAATTCGTCAAAATGATGAATGAAATAAAGTTATTCTCCAGCAAAACAGATGTATTATTGGATAGAATTTCTAATTCTGATTCTAATTGGCTATTTGGGACTTTCATGTCATTGATAAAGTAAATAGTGCTTTTTAAACCCCCTCGAAATCTAGGCATCAAATCAAGCTGTGATTTTCCTTTCTATTCTGTAGATAAGTCTGTATTTTCGGTTGTTACTTTATAAAATAAATACACATTATAAATCATGCATATAAGACCTTTCCGAGCAGTTCTGCCGAACATGAAATTCGTAGCCTCGCCGAAGGTTTTTTTTTCATCGGTTAGGGAAAAATATCCTGATTACAAGAAAGGTAAGTTTTTCCGTAAAGCGGCTAAGGAAGCTGTTTACGTCTTGCAGATCACTAGAGATAATGTCAAGCATGAAGGGTTAATAACTTGTGCCCATATAGATGAATATGTTTCTCAGAGAATTAAAAAACATGAAAACACAATAAGCGCTAAGGAGCAACAACAAATAGATCTTATATTAAAACGAGGTGCAGGAGTAAAACCGGTTCTTGTATTTCATAAAGAAGTCAAAAAAATTAGCTCTTGGATCAAAGAAATCGTCTCATCAAGAAAGAAAACATTCGAGGTTAAATTTAGCGATAGGGAGATACATAAAATTTGGTCCGTGACAGAGGCTGAAGATATCGAGCATATTTGCAAGTTGTTTAAAAAGCATGTAAAAGAAGCATACATCGCCGATGGGCACCACCGCTGTTCATCTACCGCTCTAATGGCTAACAACCATAAAGATGACCTTGTCAATCCTTATGAATATTTAATGACGAGTTTTTTTCCTTCCAATCAATTAAAAATTTACGACTTCAATAGAATCATCAATACAAGGGATGAAATTACGCCAGTGCGTTTCATGGCTGAGCTTTCAAAATATTGCGATGTTGAGCATATTTCTAAATTTCAAAACCCGTCGCAAAAGTTTGAAATGGTCATGTACATTCAGAAAGAATGGTACGTGATTAAATGGAAAAAGAAGATTTTAAGTAGACGATCGAGTATATTATTGGATGCCAATTTGATGAACAAGTACATCATGTCCGAAATTCTTCAAATAGAAGATATCCGCACAGACAATAGAATCAAGTATCAAGAGGGGGTAAAAGGGCTAGATTCATTTAAGAACCAATGCCACAGGGTTGATAATGCGATTGGCTTCGTTCTGTATCCTGTAGATATAAATGATCTAATTCAGATAGCCGATCAAAAGAAAATTATGCCTCCAAAATCTACTTGGTTTGAGCCAAGAATGAAAAATGGAACGGTGGTTCAAGAATTTAAAATTTAATAAACATAATGAGAATAATAAGCGCTGATTATATTCACACTGGCCATGGAAAGGTGTTGAAAGATACTGCTGTCGTAATAAATGAAGAGGGCAAGATAGTTGAGATTAAAGGCTTTAGTAATTTCGATGCTGGGCAAGTGGAAAAATTGCATGGCCATCTAATACCAGGCCTAGTAAACACCCACTGTCATCTTGAGCTTTCACACATGAAAGGTAAAGTGGCAACGGGGACCAGCTTGATTCCATTTATTAGCAATGTTGTTTCCTTTAGAGACATGCCTCAGGATTTAATATTACAAGCTATCAAAGATGGTGATGAATATATGTACGAAAATGGTATCGTTGCAGTAGGAGACATTTCAAACAAAGCCGACACAAAGGAACAGAAGGAAAAAAGTAAAATCGCTTATTATACTTTTGTAGAGATGTTTGACTTTCTACAAGACGAATGGGCTGGCAATGAATTTGAAAAATACCACCAAGTTTATCTTGAACAAGCACGTAGCGGAAATAATAAAGTTAGTGCTGTACCACATGCCCCATATACCGTTTCACCTTCTTTATTTAAAAAAATTAATGCACTAAATACGGATCAAGCGACAGTAAGTATCCACAATCAAGAAACACCTCCTGAAAACGAATTATTCCTTACGGGTAATGGGCAATTTCAAGACTTCTATAAAGGCTTCAACATACCATTGGATAAGTTCAAAGCCAATGGAAAAACGAGTATCCATTATGCCATAGAACATATGGATCCAAAGCAAAGGACTCTATTCGTACATAATACACTCACCACTGATAAGGATATCGCTGCCGCTAATGCTTGGAGTGAGAATGTGTATTGGGCTACTTGTCCGAATGCAAATTTGTATATAGAAAATAGGCTTCCAAATTATCAGTACTTCATAGATGCAAATGCTAAGCTCACCATAGGTACTGATAGCCTTACCTCAAATTGGCAATTATCCGTGTGGGAGGAAATGAAAACAATAAATAGATACCAGTCTTATGTAGACTTTTCAACCTTATTGCAATGGGCTACTCTAAATGGAGCAAAAGCATTAGGAATGGGAAAAGATCTAGGCTCTATTGAAGTAGGCAAAACACCTGGTTTAAACTTAGTAGAACTTGATGTAAATGAAAAAGATGGATCAAGCTTTACACTTAATCCATCTTCAACTATTAAGAGAATCGCCTAAATGGTAATCGCTTAATTATTTGCTATTACAATACGTCTAGTTATGGCATGATAATTTTCATCAAAATTTATTTTCACTAAGTACAAACCATTATTCATGCTGCCTAAATTAATCTGAGCCGTTTGATTGCTAAATTTTTGACTACTGAACATTTGTTGCCCTATTTGATTATAGACTTCAATAGTATAGTCCGAATTAAGATCATTTCCAAATTTGAAGTTTAACTCCCCATCAGTAGGATTTGGAAAAATAGAAGTTTCTACTACAGCCAATTCATCATTACTAGATAGTAAACCACAAATTTGATCTTTGTTCCAAACAAAAAAGTTCTCATACATTTCCAATAAATCATTTTCAAATATAGCCTCCGTAAAAATATCTGAATGACCTCCCCCTTCAAAAGTAAACAGTTGATTTTCTATTCCCTGTGCTTCGTATTCTTGATGGATATTAAATGAGCCATGAGAATTCACCACCCCACCAGTGAGTCCAAATACATATGGAACGGTTTCATCCGCATTTCCATGACCACTATAAATAGGTGTACTATTCTCATCTATAAAGTCCACTTCATAAACAGACCCTGCTATACTAAATATAGATAACACCTCATCACTTACTCCAAGCCTATTCCCTAGATTGGCAAAGCCACCTTGCGTATCAATAGCATCTTGTACAAAACTATCTATGACGTCATCCTCATCCAACATTCCTTGATGACACGCAAGGATAGCTCCCGCAGAGTAACCACCGACAGAAATTAAATTTGGATCCACTCGGTATTGATTTTCCCCTAAACCATCTTCTCTAAAGAAACGGACTGCAGATTTCATCTCCCCCATCGCCTTAGTGATTACATTAATAAGGTCAGTGGAATCTGGTTGTCCCAAAACTAAAAACGGGAAAAGTGAATACTCTATTGAAGCAGCAACGTAACCACGTCTAGCTAATTCTGTACAGGTGTTTACCATTACTGGATTATTTCTACTTCCAGTTACAAAACTACCGCCATGTGCCATCACTATAACAGGTCGTCGTTCTAGTTCATCGCCAGCAGGTTCGTATATATTCATTACCAAATCAATGTCGTTATTAAAAGGGCCAATGCCCGCATCAAACACAACATTATTGGTGACTTGTACCTCTTCGAAAATTGGCTCTACAAGTCTATCACTACTACATAAATCTTGTGCGCCAAGACTAAATGTGAATAATAGAAAAAAGGAATAAAGTATAGTTCTTATCATATTTTGTTTCTTTATAGAGTTATCTAAAAGGAAAGGCCTAGGCCAATTCGGCCATTTAGCCTATAATTGTTATTCAAAATTAAGGAAATTATATTATCCGTACTACCAAAGATAACAATTGGGCCCAAACGAGATATAAATTGGAATCCTAAGTTGCTAAAACTGTCTTTTCGATATCCATAATTCAAGCCTAACATCGCTAATTTCCCAAAGCTATATTGAAGATTGACACCATATGAGAGGTCTTCAAAATCAAGACCATTAGAATAAAGCAATGCTCCCAAGCTAACCTTTTCAAGAATCTGATATTGACCAGCTATATATAGTTTTGAAGTTAACTCTGTTTCATTTTCTGAACTAGACTCCACAAAACCGAAGACTTCTTCAAGTGTATCCAGCTTAATTTCAAATTCAGTATCTTCTTCAAGAAGAATTGCGTTTATGTCAAATCCCTCATAAGTAAAATTCCCATTACTAGTAAAGGTCCTTGAATCATCTCTATTCCATGTAATAGCCCCTGCATCCAAGATACTTGCAGAAATAGATAATTTATTGCTTACCTGATAGGAAGCGCCTAGATCAAAAGCCCAACCATTATTGTTCGACAAAAACTGATTTACCAAATCTGCTTGAAAAGTAAAATCGCTAAACCCATTTATATCTATGGTATTGGAAGTCTGAATAACATAGTCAGTATTGAAAGTCAACTGAAACACATCATCATCTGTAAAAAGAGAGGCTTGATTTTGATCTGTTCTTACAAATCCAATTCCGCTTAGATATTTTATTCTAGCACCTAAGGCAAAATTTCCAAATGTACGTGACAACCCGAAGCCATACTCATGATAAGCAAAATAATCTACTGAAGGGCCAAACTCAACTGTCTCCCCAATAAATTGACTATTCCCCTCGAATAACAATTTCGCCAATTCTTTAGGGTAACCAATTGTAGAATTTAGTCTTGTATTATGTCTAAAGTCGAGATCAAAGTTCTTCAACTTTATTCCAACACCTATAGTATTAAATTTGAAATTATTCTCAAATGTATTTGAATCTTCCAATTGGTCAATCACACTTGAAAGACTAATAAAAGTACTACCTGGATTTTCTGTGGTAATGTCAGAAAGCGAAATTTGATTTGAATGATGGCTTTCTAAATAAATGCCTGGTAGATATATTTCAATCTTCCCTCTTAATGAGTCAGTCAAATTCAACTCCCTTGCCCCCCAAGTACCATCGAGAAAGTATGTACCAAGTTCAGTTTGTGTTTTTCCTGAAATAAAAAATACAATTACAAACAAGCAGGCTGTAAACCACCTATAACCTTGATTCATTCTATATTAGTTTGCTATTTCCACCTTAAGACCCATCCTAGATTTTATACTTTGATTTGCATTGAATTGAACAAGCTGTGGAATGGTATAATTAGTGGTATTAAATGAAGTGCGCACAATAATTTTGTTCGCAGATTTTATATTTGAAAATCTATCTGCATCAAAACTATCAAGAATAGTCTTTTCTGCTGCGCCATTTACAATGCCATCCGAGTTGACAGGCGCCGCTTCAATATAATTATTGTCTTCTTGAGTGTTCAATATATCAACTACATTGAAATTTTCATCAACAAATGTCACTTCTAAATCTAGGCCAAGTGGAATTTCATTTTCAGTTATTAATTTAAATTCTGCCGATCGCACATTTTCATACTCTGACAAATCAATATCAAATGTATCTCTTAGTGCAAAGCCAAACGTGTAACCATTCAATGGTAGCTCTACATCCATTTGAATATTTATTGAACTACTATCTGTCATGAACCCACGCACCTCTGAACCTACTTCTGGATTGGGCTCACCATTTAATTCATATTCAACGGATGCTGGACCTACCGCAAGTATATCTGTCAAATTGCTATTCTCTTTGGTAAATGAGAAATTTGTAACTATAGTCTCTCCAATTTGATCAAGCGATGGATGAAATACCTTCACCCCATCATCAATCGCCAAGGATTGCAAACTAAGTCTTTCCCCTTCTATACCTATTACATCTAAATCTATGAAATTTGCATCAACAGGAAAACCAAATGAATTAAAAATAGTTAGATTGATTTTTGGGTCTTCAAAATTCACTATCCCTTGTTCCCAATTATCAAAAAAGTCAATAACTATAGTATCCTTCCCAATATTATAAATATCATTTCCTAAAAATCCTTCTGCATATGAATATTCAAGATTTGTCAACAGCATTAGGAAAGAAGGTAAAATAATTTCTGTGCCGTCTTCCAGTCTTGCATTATACAGAATTGTGATTAAAGTATCTCCTCCTTGTATTTGATAGCCTTCAAGGTTTACACCAAGAAGGGATCCAGTTACAGGCAAGTCTCCAGTATAAGCTGTACTAATAGTTTGATTGTAAGGCTCTCCATCTTTCACAAACTGAGGGATTGTAACTTCTAATGTCAAATCCTGAGGCTCGTTATATTGATACTGAAGATTAAGTTGACCTTGCTTTAAATTTAGAAAATCAATTTCTATGGTTCCTAATATACTAAAATCCTCATTCTGAATATGAAAGACAGAGTCAGTTACTTCTATGGGAACCAACGCTGCAGTAAATTCAAAAACATCTGCTGCCGTTTGAGTCAGTAGATTACCAGTGTAGTTAAGCGTCAATTGACCTTCTTCAGATACACTTAGTGTCGTGTTGTCTACCCTATTTGAGATGATATCTTGGAGTGATAAATCAGAACTAAATAGGGGAATCGCAAATTCGGCTGAAAATTCACCCAATTCTAGCTGTTCTACGTCCGTACAGGCAAAAACAATTCCCACTAAACAAAAGAAAGAAAGATATTTTTTAAGCGTAATTTTCATATCATTTAAACGTTTCTGAGTGCAAACTTGCTTCATTCTAAGGCAAGTTAGGGTAAATTAATACACTAAATCGCCAAAATGTTGACGTAAATTATGCACTTAGAGTGATTTCATTACCTAAATTAGGGATTTGTACATCCTTAAAGTCATGCTGATACAAAAGATACTTGAATTCTTGCTGGGTTTCATAGTTACCGTGAACTAGGAATAGCTTACTCAATTGTTGTTTTTGGTTCTCCAAGAAAGCCAATATTTCACTTCTATCGGCATGTGCAGAAAAGCTATCCATCATTTTCACATCCATATTGACTGCCATCTCCTGACCAAACAACTTTATTTCTTTCTTACCAGCTCTCAATTGTCCACCAGGTGTTTGTGGAGAGCAATAGCCTACAATAAGTAAGGTATTTTTAGGGTCTTCTATATTATTGTACAAATGATGTTTTACTCTTCCAGCATTCATCATCCCTGAAGAACTCACTATAATGCACGGATCATTCATAGTATTCAATCTTTTGGATTCTTCTACTTTCCTGATATATTTTAAATCAGCAAATCCAAAAGGATTATCATCAGTAAGTAAATACTCATACATCTCATTATCATAACATTCAGGATGTCCAGCAAAAACCTGAGTTGCATTTATTGCTAATGGACTATCGACATACACGGGTATTTGTGGCAAAATTCCTTCTGTAGCCATTTGATCCATCATGTAAACAATCTCTTGTGTACGTCCCACACTGAAAGCAGGAATAATCAACTTTCCCTTTTTCTCTAGACATGCCGTTTTTATTATCTCAAGAAGTTTTTCTCTTTCTGCAGGTCTTCCTAGGTGATCCTTACCTCCATAAGTCGATTCACAAATCATGAAATCCACTTCAGGCATTGGTTTTGGATCTCTAAGTATTGGCCTATTTGGACGTCCTATATCTCCAGTAAATCCAATTGTTTTGGTTTCTCCATTTTCTCGAATGCGTATAGTTACACTTGCTGATCCTAATATATGTCCAGCATCTCTAAATAGCACCTCAATATCATCTGTCACTTTAAACCAACGCTCATAACTATAGGAAACAAAACGTTCCATAGCAGGAGTAACATCTTCTGTAGTATACAGTGGGTCTACAAGATCTTCCTCTCTTACCCTTTTCTTTTTTCTTCTTGTAAGTTTATTCGCATACTCAGCTTCACGTTCTTGAATCTTTGCACTATCCAAAAGCATTACCGCGCATAAGCTACGCGTGGCATGAGTTGAATAAATATTTCCTTTGAACCCATCTCTTACCAATTTTGGTACTCTACCAGAATGATCAATATGAGAATGAGACAAGATCATACAATCAATCGTGGATGGATCAAAGTACCATTTAGTATTAATTTCATCTACTTCTTTGTGCCTACCTTGAAACAATCCACAGTCTAACAGTATTTTATATCCATTTTCTAATTGTATCAAGTGACAACTACCTGTTACTTCTCTTGCTGCTCCACAAAATCTAATCTTCATATCTATTTTTTTGCTAAACTACGGAATTGGCAAGTATTTTTCTAAAACTCACCTTCATCGGTCTAGAAACCATGTTTTTACCAATAAAACCCCTTCTGAGGCTCTCCCCTAGAAAGAATAAATAGTCATTTGATTTCCAAATTTCGAACAAATAAAAAGGGGGCTTGTACAAATGTACAAACCCCCTTTTTATTTTTTTATTTAGTGGTGGATTATCTACCTCTTTTTCTATCTATCACTTCAGGCCCTCTATCTCCATACTCCACTCTTACATTTTCATTGATACTAATGACCTTAAATTCTGTTCTTCTATTATATTGATGTTCTTCCTCAGAGCAGTTCACTCCATTAGCACATCTATTACGCAAAGCGTTTTCACCCATTCCTAATGTACTGATTCTGCTAGGTGCGATTCCACGAGCGACCATGTATCTTTTCGCAGACTCCGCACGGGAGTTTGAAAGCTTTTGGTTATATACATTCCCCCCTCTTGAATCAGTATGAGAGCTCAATTGAATATTGATTGAAGGATAAGACTGCATAATTCTAACTGCTTCATCCAATTCTCTTGCTGCACCTGTACGAATTGCTGATTTGTTGAAATCATAATATATTTTCTCGAATACAATCACTGTCCCTACAGGAAATGGGTTACTAGCTAGAGCTGGAGCTACTGGACTTAAATTAATAACCGTACTTAAACCAGTTGCACCTGATGTCACATTCAAGGTAGAAGTTCCAGCATTAAATCCTGCCTTTTCTCCCACAAATGTATAATTGCAATTAGGAGGTAAACAAGCAGTAAAGTTACCGCTTCCATCAGTTTGAATAAGTTCTTCCGGAGTTCCACAACTACTATTGATTCGAACAGTTGCGTTAGGAATTGGAGCACCTGTAACAACGTTCTTTACTTGGCCAGTTACATCAGCACATCTTTCTTTAGAAAGTGGTATTTCTACTATCTGTTCTCCTTCTTTTCCTACTGTAGAATAAGTCAATTCGTTACTTGTATATCCATCTTTAGTGACGAAGAAAATATAATTTCTTCCAGACTGCATGTCATATTGTGACTCCCCTTCTCCATTCGTAATTAAGTCTGGTGCACCAAGACTCTCCGTATTTTTTCTAACTAACTTTAAAGTTAAATCATTACTACCAGCTCTTTCAGGCATAACTACTACATCGTATAGTTCCCCACCTGAGACAAGTCCATCTCCGGTTTGCTCAAAGACACGAATCTCCGCTCCTTCTATTCTTTCAGAGGTTTCTGCATCATAGACTCTAAGTATAGAGCTTAACATTTTTGGCGCTGCTATAAATCCATCAAACATATAAATGTCATCCTTGCCGGCTCCTCCAGGACGTGCAGAGGCTAGATACCCTCTATTGCCTTCTGGGTTTAATATTAGTCCAAAATCATCATCAGCACTATTTATAGGCTCTCCAAGATTTTCTACAGGTCCCATAGTTTTTGAACCTTCAACGGGTACTCTATATACATCATATCCACCTAAGCCCTTATGACCCATAGATGCGAAAAATAAAGTACCGCTCTCATGAATAAATGGAAATGCATCATTTTTATCGGTGTTCACTTCTGGTCCCATGTTTACTGGATCTCCCCAGTCATCCCCTACTTTGCTGATTACCCAAATATCAGTTCCTCCAACTGAGCCAGGCATGTTAGATGTAAAATACATTTTATCACCACTAGGTGAAAGTGTAGGATGCATCACGTCGTACTCTTTATTTGATATTGCCATTTTGGTTGGAACATCCCAATCAAAGAAAGTTTTCTTTGATTGATATATCTGCATTCTTATTAAGCCCGATTCATCCGCTTTGGTTGAGTTTCTTTTTAGATTATTTCTTGAGAAAAACATTTCATCAAATGTTCTATTGAAAGTTACTGGACCTTCGTGAACTCTTGTGTTCATCTGAAAAGAGAAATCCTCAGGATCAGTAGGCATTCCGTCTCCATCAAACTCAGAAAAATACATTTCAAAAAATGTTTCCCCAATCTTCATATCCTTTGGCCCTGCGGTAGTAGGTGCAGTGATAAAGATCAATCCATTCTGATAGAAAGATGGTGAAAACTCTAAGTACTCTGTATTGATATCAGAACAATTTCTTAGCTTAATTTGGTTTAAATCACCGCTTTGACCATTCATTGTGAATGAAACAAAGCAGATGCTTAAGGTGTATGCAAATATTTTTAATAGCGATTTCATAAATTGATAGTATTAATGCGTGGGTTGGGGAATAAAAGTTAACCTTAGAAAAATCTAGGATTAGCAAACTCCTCACCTTCGTCACCCTCAAAGCAGTATCTAAGCGCAATCTCTAATGAACCATTAGTATTAGTTCTTAATTCAGATAATGTGAAATCCCAAGATAAACCTGCAAAAATATGACTAGTAAATTGAGCTCCCAACAATAAATCTATTGACTCTCCAAAACTCTCATCATCACCACCAAATCTATAAGTACCTCCTACTGTGTACTTATCTTGAATCAATAAACTCAAGTTAAAATCTATATCCAAAGGTGAATTATCAGCATACTTAATTAAACCTTGAGGTAATAATTGAAGATTCTCATTTAAATCAATCTTGTATCCCGCCATAATGAAGGCATGTGATACTTCTCTATCGTTATCAGGATTACCTCCTCCTAGATTAATTTCATTATTCAATAATCTTGGTACTGAAGCTCCAAAATAAAATCTATCGGTATTATAATATAGACCTACACCAAAATCAGGAACAAATTTAGTCAACCGCGTTCCAGGTATAGCAACATCTCGATCAATAGGTAGTGTACTTACAATTCTAGGATCAGTATAATCATTTGTAAGGTTACGAACAGAAGCCTGAGCACCTAGTCCTAAAAAACCATTGCCTACAGGAAAACGATAAGAATAGATACCATCGAAAGTAACATACTCCGTTATTCCTACTGAATTTCTATACAGGTTTGCTCCTATTCCTACTCTGTCATTATTTAGCGACATGTCGTAAGATAATTGTTGAGTTTCTGGAGAACCTTCAAGACCAACCCACTGATTTCTATAAAGACCAGTTAAGCAAGGTGAAAAATTAGCACCAGCATAAGCAGGGTTGATGGTTAGTTTTGAGTGCATCCATTGCGTGTATTGGTGCTCTTGTTGAGCAGCAAGTGTCAAGAAACCGAATGCACATACTAGTGAAAATATTAATTTTTTCATTATTAGAAATTTTCTGATTAGAAAACATAATGTAGCAAGAGCAAATGCTCTTGCTACATTTTTAATTTATTATCGTTCGAGTACTAAAAATCCTGTAATTTGATCAGATCCATCTCCTAGATCAACAACATAGAAGTAAGTACCTACTGGTAAATCTTCTCCATTGAAAGTACCCATCCAATCGTTTAGATAAGGTTGAGCAGTAAATACCTGATCACCCCATTGATTGTAAATAGTTACTCTATTATCTGGGAACTTAGATAATTCAAATAAGCAGGATATGATAAATGCATCATTGTAATTATCGCCGTTCGGTGTAAAGATCGTCGGTGGTATACAGCTATCTTGAGCAAGTGATCGAAGCGTAACAACTGCTGTAGAACATACATCCGGACAAATAGTACTACAAACTTCATACTCAAACTGATCATTTCCGAACGTAGTTGGGATGTATGTGAACATTCCACCACCTAAATCCTCTAATGTTCCAAGCATTGGACCATCTCCTATTATAGAAATAGTAGTTCCTGCTGGCAGATTATCGTTTAAGGTCACATCAAATGCCTCAGATACACCTCCTCCAAATGTTAGATTAATTATGGTGTCTACAGCTATTGGTGCTGGCTCATAAGTAAGCGTCACCATAGCAGAAGTAGTTCCACACTCATTACAATCTAGTGTCCATACAAAGATATTTTCACCAGCTGGTATATTTCTCAATGTCGTATTAGGATCGTTAGGATTATCAAAAATCACTGGGCTGTCAGGATCTAATGTACTCCAGCTACCTGAACATTCATCTGGTTCAGTAGCATTCAACATTACACCATCACCACAATCCTCAAAATTATTTCCAGCAAACGCTTCCGTAGCCATAAGAGCATTTACTACTAGTACTTCACTACAATCAAAGTCTGGTCCACATCCTTGATTACCTAAGCACCAAGTGAATGTATAAGTATTCCCTGCCTCTAATCCAGTTACCAAAGTATTTGGATCCGTGTCATCTACTATAGTAATACCCAAAGCTTCTTGTCCAGCAGGTTGTGTCCATACACCAAAGTTACCAGTGATAGGCGCTACTGCATCCAAGTTAAATTCAGTGGCATTACACAATTCGTACGGCCCTCCACCATCAGCTTCCTGATTTTCAGAGTTAACTACAACTACGACATCATCAAAAGCATAATCTTCACAACCTCCATTAGACAATATCCATCTGAAGATATAGCTACCTTCCACTAATCCTGTTACTGCCGTATTAGGATCATTTGGATTAATAATGTTTGCAGTTGGACCAGGTATCTCAATCCATCTTCCATCACCAACACTTGGCGCAACGGCATTCAAGAAGATAGAACCTTGATTACATACATTTTGATCATCACCAGCAAATGCCATTTCAGTAGGTATAGTATTAAATTCTACAGTCGCTACTGCTGAAGCATCAGACATGCATCCATTGATAGAAGCTACTGCTGTAAAGTTTACAATAAAGCTTGTTCCATTTCCAGTGTAAGCACTGAAATCATTGAGCGTTATAAATGGCGTAAGACCTGAAGTACCTACACTATTTCCGCCAGCTACATCATCGAACCATTCATAAGTAGCACCCGGTATTGGGGATACTATTGACAAGGTCAATTCTTCACCCGGACTATCTAAACAGATAGGTCCATCATGAGTAATTACTGGTGTTTCTGGTGTATCCATTACATCAATAACAGCAGGGTCTGACAATTCAGACTCGCAACCATTAAGGATACAAATCACTCTATATTCTCCTTGATTTATACTGGCTACATCAAATACTGTAGTTGGCATACTTGTAGAGTTAAAGTTCGCAGGTCCAGTCCATTGATAATCTGCATTTGGATCCGGATTCTCTATTGTAAGTACAAGATCTTCACCTTCACAAATGATAGATGGTATTATGATCACTGGCTGAGTTGGTTGAGGCGTAACATCAACTATTATGGTACCAGATGCATTAGATACACAACCAGATACATCTACAGTCAATGAGTATGCTCCACCATCAGCTGCTGTAGCAGGATCGATGATCAATGTAGGAACGTTGGTAATAGTATCTCCAATACCAGGTATATCCCATACATATTGAACACCAGGCTGATCATATGGTGTGCTTTCTATTCTAATTATTTCTCCTTCACAGATCATATCCTCATCAACAGTAATAACAGGCGTAACTGGCGCATCAATAACATTAACATCGATTGGGAACTGTTCAGACATACATCCATTTGCTCCTGTAACAGTTAATCTATATTGGCCATTATCAGCTTGAGAAACATTTGGTACAATGGCATCTCTTGAAATAGATACAAATCCATTAGGGCCTTCCCATAAGTAAGTGTAAACGTTTGTTGCACTTTCTGGAGGGAATACTGATACCATGAATTGTAAATCTTCTGCTCCAGTGACACAAGCGTCAGGACCTGGAGTAAAGCTAATTGCTGTAATCGTAGGCGTAGGTAAAGGCTGGACATCGATTGAACCTGTACCGGTACATCCATTTGCATCTGTACAAACAACAGTGTACAAGCCAATTTCTGTTACTATTGGATTTTGAACTGTAGAAGTAAATCCGTTTGGTCCAGACCACACATAAGTATTAAATGAATTACTATTAACATCTAATTGTATAACGTCACCTTCACAAGCTTGACCTCCAACTACGAATGGTACAACTGCGATTGGATCTGAAATCACAACTTCTACTTGTGCTGATTCTGAAGAACAACCTTCGGCATTAGTACATATTACTGACCACAATCCAGCATCATAAGCAGAGTTCCCTTCAGGTATGCTAGTCATTCCAACAGTGGTTACCAGTAAAGGATTAGTTAATGTACCAGTGCTTGCTCCATCAGGACCAATCCACGTATAGGTATCACAAACTGTACTTGTAGAAAGAACTATGTCGTCTCCATCACATACTGGTGAGTTAGTATCCACAGTTGGTGTTTCTGGCAATGTTCCAACTTCAACAAATACAGATCCAGGAATTTCACAACCATTAGTATCCGTTACAAAAACAGAATATAGTCCTTCACTGAATTGAGTAGTATTTGTTATTGCCGGTGGGAATTGACCATTAAATGTAAATCCATTTGGCCCTTCCCATCTGTAAGTCAAGAATGATCCCTGCGGATTAGATACAGATAATAAGAAGTCATCTCCTTCACATACTGGATTAGGAGTTGCTACTATTATAGGTGATACTCCAATTATTGTTGTAGTTATATTTACAACATTTGAAACATCAGTCATACATAAGTTATCTGTAATAATCGCGTGATAGTAGGTAGAACCTGAAAGCGCTGGGAAAGTTATTGTTGGTGCTGTAGTCGTACTAATCAACACATCCTCTGGTCCATTTGAACCTAATGGCGCATTATCTACATACCAATTCCACATAGCTGTAGGGCTCATATATCCAGAATTGTCTGTCAATATAACATCCTCGCCTGGGCACATGAAGTTATTCATGTTAGCCGATATCATTGGGTTTGGTAGATTAGGATTAACTACTTCAATAGTTCTTACACATGATGTATTGTCCACATTACCTGCAAAATCAGATACAGAATATGTAATGGTATTTGCACCTGGGTTCAAAGAAACTACTGGATCAGATCCGTCTGATGGGAACATTGTAGTCGGTATGATAGTCGCACCAGATACTGCATAACCAAAGGCAGTAGATTCGAATGCTAGATTCACTGAAAGCATTGAATTTCCAAAATCCGTTACAGGAGGTATAAGATCGCTAGAGAATGTTCCTGGAGCGACACATGGATTAATGCCAAAATCATCATTATTTGGATCACCGTCGTTACCAAATCCTAGTAAGCCATTGAATACTGGTGCAGTTATTATATCTATTTGCCCATCTGCTGACCAGGCTTGTAACATTGCTGCAGGAATAGTCACTTGTAGTACATTCGTTAATTGATCGCCACAACCAGCATTTGTTCCAGTCGTTCCAAGCAGCACACCGCCTTCACCAAAGATATTAAGTGTCTCTTGTGATGTTGTTCCGCCCAGTGGCGTATTATCTAAATCTCCTTTAAACATAATATTTAAGACACCATCTCCAGAAGGAGGAGGAGATCCAGCTAAACTAAATGAACTCACAACTGTATCCATGACAAAACCATTGATGTTAGGATGAGCTGTAAAGCTTAGCTCATTGAACATTATTGTATTGTCGTAAGCATTTAATTCACAGTTATCAATTACATCATTATCTGGTCTTGGCAATGTGAAATCTACAGGATTACAATCCGGAGTATTAACAGTAGCTGGCAATGCATCTAAAGGACAATTTGCAAACATAGGCGCTTCGTCATCTATAACAGTTACATTAAATGTACATGAAGTTGAATTTCCACTACAGTCGGTAGCAACAAAGGTTACGGTAGAAATACCATCAAATGCCATTCCCGTTCCAACAGTAGTACCTGTTCCCGTTCCTGTCATAGAGCCTGTTCCCGTTCCTGTCATAGAGCCTGTTCCTGTCATAGAGCCAGTTCCCGTTCCAGGTGAGCCTGTGAATCCTGAAGAAGGTCCAAAGAAAGCTTGAGAGATAGTTGGGAATGTAGCTGGCATAAATGCACCGCCATTCACACTATATACAAGTGATCCTCCTGCTGGAGGAGTTGAACAATCGTAATTCAATGATGGTCTTACCTCTGTTGAACCACAAGTATTATTTATTCCTTGGTTTTCTAATCCCGGACCTGGATTATTAGGTACCAAATTGAAAGTAACTACTCCATCCGATGCCCATTGATTGAATGTCTGAGCATCAATAATAAATTGTTGATTTGGTAAATCTCCACACTGTATTGCTGTTCGAGCTGTTTGCCCAAGTAGAGTCATCCCTTCACCGTATATTCGGAAAAATTCTGTATGAGCAAAATTTGTAGCCTCACCATCAAGATTTACAAAATCCAATGTTAATGTTACTGGACTTACAGCTACCGTTGGGTTTGAAGGAACTGTAAAGTCTATTCGAACTGGGTCTACAATTACATTAGGATCTACTGGTCCTGTAATTTGTATAAAATCACCTGGGTTTATAGGACCAGAAGAAGTAAACGAAATAGGACCACATGGAGATTGTGTATCTGCACAACCATCAATTACTGTTGGTGGTGCAAATTCATAGACAGCAGCACAATCACCAAGACCGTCACTACTTGTAGTAATTGTTATATCAGTAGGACAACCAGAAATAACTGG
>CALIEI010000158.1 GCA_938022165.1 uncultured Saprospiraceae bacterium
CTGTCTATGCTTTGCTGGTTTCATTTAAACGCATTGCCAAGAGCGCTGCAATAGCAAAGAATACCCCAGCGAACAGCATTGCGTTAATCGCGTTATTCGATAGCAGGTATTTATAAATTGGTCCGAAAGTTAGCGTTTGGATAAACATCGGGATTACTATCATCATGTTTAAGATACCCATATAGACACCTCGACGTTCAGCTGGAACTACTTTAGAAACCATGGTGTACGGAATACCCATCATAGCTGCCCATCCAACACCAAAGAGCACCATTGGTACAAGAACCAAAGTTGGATCAGAGATAAAAGGAATGGTAAAGAGTGCAATCGCTGTTCCCACTAAGCTTAATGAATAAATCTTCTTGCCACCAAATCTCAGTGTAAGCGGTACAAGCGCAAGCGCAACCAGCATAGTGACTATATTATAAGTTAAACTCATTTTGGCTGCTTGTGAGGCGGCTTCGGAGGTGGTATGCCCCATAGTGAGTTTAAATAGAGGTGTTGTGAACTGCCAATAAATAAAGAGTGCATACCACTGGAAGAGATACACGGCACCTATCTTCCACATAAATTTGGGCATCTTTTTTATAGCTTCGGTAATTTCTTTGAAGGGCTCAACCAATTTTTGACCTAAATTAAGTCCCTTGCTCTCATTGATCTTTAATAGTTCATCATCCGTTGGTGGTATTTCAGGTGTCTTGAAAACTGACCATAGGATAGTAGTCAAAGACAAGAAGGCACCGATGAAAAAGGAATAGTATAACCATTGAGGTATGGTACCTGCTTCTTCAACAGATTCTCCACCAAACCAATATTGAAATAGTACTATAGAGCCGTTGGCCAGCAGTATTCCTGCTCCCACAAATAAACTTTGCATTTGAAAACCTAAGCTGAGTTGCTTCTCTGGAAGCTTGTCTCCAACGAATGCTCGATAAGGTTCCATGGCCATATTATTTCCTACATCAAGAATCCACAACAAACCTACTGCAAACCAAAGGGCAGGACTATGAGGAAAGGCAAATAAGCAAATACTACCTAGTAAGGCTCCAATAAGGAAATAGGGCTTACGCCGACCCCATTTGAGCGACCATGTCTTATCTGACATAGCGCCAACAATAGGTTGCACAATCAGCCCTGTAACAGGACCTGCAATATTCAAAATAGGAAGCATTTCTTCTGGTGCACCCAAGTATAAAAAAATTGGGTTGATGGCCGTTTGTTGCAGACCAAAACTATATTGAATGCCCAAAAATCCAACATTCATATTAAAGATCTGCCAAAAGGATAAACTTGATTTTTTAGATGTCATTAATTCTGATTAAGTGGTATTTATTAGCTCAATAGATCTTTTATCTTAAGAAAAGTAATTAAAATCCGCGGAGCTAGCTTTTAAGTACACCAAAGTAATTAAAAATGTGAGAAGTTTTTATTCTTAGATACTAGAAGTTTAGGGATGGGGAGCAAGCAAACAGTCAATTAGTTCCGAAAACCCTAAACCTAGTATACGATTTCATGTTACTCTATATTAAAGAATGGTTCGGTAATCTTTGACAAATTATAAATCAAAGCCGAGCGAGTGCTTAATTATTTGCAAATTAATTAAGTTATCTGTCCCTATTTTAAAATGATAGTTATCAACGATTTAAAATTTATTACCGAACCATTGTTATATAACTTAAGAATTTGAACATTAAAATATCTACTCTTGTCTCTGGAAATCACAAATCCGTATTTGAGAAATTTGATCGTGACTTGTTCATGGCCTTAAAGCCACCACTGATTAATCTTGACTTAGAGATATTCGATGGTTGTACCAAAGGAGATAAAGTAGAAATGAGTCTTGGTATTTTAGGCATAAAACAATCATGGAAATCGCTCATTACGGATAATGGAACTTCTGAGGAAGGATCCTTTTTTGTTGATGAAGGTGTTTTGCTTCCTCCTCCACTCAAAGAATGGAAACATCGGCATATTCTAGAAAATGTAGGGGAAACGCAAACCATGATCATTGATGATATTTACTATAGCTCTGGAAGTGTGGTTTTAGATGCATTGATGTATCCAATTCTATACTTACAGTTCTGGTATAGAAAACCAGTCTATAAAAGCTACTTTAAGTAGGAATTCCCCTAAATGCTGATCAATTGGAAAATGAGTATAGTAATTCTGTATCAATTTTCAAATTTTAATTTTTTTGGATTTTGATCTGCAACTATTTATTCATGTTGTTTTTACTTTTGACTATATTTGAGATGAATGGATAAAAAGCAAATAGCCAATTCAAAATTGCGAGTTGAAAAATCAATTCAGTATTCCGGGTTTATAAATTCTCAAGCTATTTATAATCTAAAAAATGACAATTATTATGTAGTCGATGTCTTATTAGATGGTGATGCACCAAAGCAATATATTAAAGCTTATTTTTATTATCCTGGCAGGTCTCAAAAAATAAACTATAAATCTTGGGATGGTTATTATGCAAAGTTTGGAGGTAAGTCATATCCACATGAATCAATTATGGAATATGGGATAAATAAAATTGGTGAAGCGCTTGGATTAAAAATGAATGAAACAAAAATTGTAATTGCTAATGGTCAAATTAGATTTCTAAGTAAAGATTTTATTAAAAGAGGAAGCCAAAAATTAATTCATGGCGTTGAAATTTTGCATGAATATTTTGAAGATAAAGAATTCATCGATAGAATTAATAAAGACCGTAACAAAAGACGAGAGCTTTTGACATTTGATGTTATTGAAAATGCTCTTCTTCATGTGCATCCAATTCAATGTGATGAACTCTTATTGGATTTAGTCAAATTAATAACTTTTGATGCCATTGTTGGAAATAACGATAGGCATTTTTACAATTGGGGAATTATTGGAGATATCAAAAATATATCAAATAGAAAAGTTGAATTTTCTCCCATTTATGATACTGCAAGAGGATTGTTGTGGAATACAGTTGAATCACAAGTTGTCAAAATGTACAATCAATATGTTCATGGTTCTACAAGCCAAATACAAGCTTTTGTGACAAAATCTAAACCAAGATTTAGTTTTGATGATAATCCAAAAGCTAATCATTTCCAATTAATTGAATATTTAGCTCAAAGAAACGTGGATTATAAGGAAGAGATAGCTAAATTAGTGACAGAAAACGCAGAGAAAAATGTTTTAAAAGAACTAAAAAATACAATTTTTCGTTATCTATCTGATGAAAGAAAGTTTCTTATAGTTGAAATATTGAAGCTTAGATTTATTGAGTTAAGAAAATACGTTTGATGTTTAACATTTTTAAAAATATTATCAGAAAGGAAAAGAATACTGACATTAAGCCTATAGAAATTGAATATGAAGGTGAAATTAAGTTTGTATTAAGAATTAAAAATTTAGAAATAGCTCAATTGTCTATTGAAGACAAATTTTGGGTATTTAAATATAGTGAAGAATTTAAAAACCAGAATAAATATGCCAGACTAACTGGATTTTCTGATTTGGACAAGATCTATAAAGCTGAAGTTCTTTGGCCCTTTTTTAAGATAAGAATTCCTGGACTTAAGCAGCCAATGATTAGAGATATTATAGAAGCAGAAAAGTTAGATGATTCCAATGAAGCTGTTTTATTGAGACGTTTTGGAAAACTTTCTATGTCAAATCCGTATATTTTAGAACCTGCATAGGCAAGTTCATTAGTATAAAAATATTTGGGGTCGCAAGATTTTCTTGCGGCCTCTTTTAATTTACTGTCGATCAAACACGATGCCTGGCCATGTTTTGTTAGGATTCTCACTACGGATATTGTAAGAACGAAAAGTTTATTTACACCTTTGCAATTCACAATTATCTTTTTTTATTTACCTTGTTTACAAATAGGAATCACATATTAGATGTCAGTAGTCGTTGATAAAATAAGTAAGCATTATGGCGCTCAAAAAGCGCTAGATCAAGTTAGTTTTTCTGCTAAGAAAGGCGAAATAGTTGGTCTTTTAGGGCCTAATGGAGCAGGTAAAACCACTACCATGAAGATTTTGACTTGCTTCATTCCTCAAACTTCTGGTAATGCTGAAGTATGTGGCTTCAATGTGAGCAAAGATCCTATTGAGGTGAGAAAAAAGATTGGCTATCTTCCCGAACACAATCCGCTATACCATGAAATGTACATCAAGGAGTATCTTGAATTCATAGCCGGATTGTACAAGATAAAAAACAAGAAAAGCCGTGTTGCCGAAATGATTGAATTGGTAGGCTTACAAAAAGAGCAACACAAAAAAATCCAAGAAATAAGTAAGGGGTATAGACAGCGTGTCGGTCTTGCGCAATCCATGATGCATGATCCGGAGGTGCTGATTCTAGATGAGCCTACCTCTGGTTTGGACCCAAATCAATTGGCGGAGATTAGAAACGTAATCAGATCTATAGGTAAAGAAAAGACGGTGATTTTTTCTTCACACATAATGCAAGAAGTACAAGCCATCTGCGATAGAGTTGTCATCATCAATAATGGAAAACTTGTGGCTGATGATTCTATTGAAGCTCTGCAAGTAAATAGGAGAGAATCCCAATCTCTTCTCATAGAATGTAAGCAAAACTTACCTACTGATATATTGAAAAAGAAAGATTTTATCCAGGAGGTGAATTCATTAGGAGATAACAAGTATCGAATACTTGGATCAAAGAAAGTTGACCTAAGGGAACAAGTATTCAACTTTGCGGTAGAACAAAAAATCACCTTATTACAACTTAATCTCGAACAAACCACTGTTGAAGACATCTTTCAAGAACTTACAAAGTAGAATGAAAAAGATAGGTTTGCTTTCAGATACACACAGTCATCTCGAGGAGAGTGTATTCAAGTATTTTAAGGATGTAGATGAAATCTGGCATGCTGGAGATATTGGCAATTTAGAAATTGTCGAAAAGCTGGAAGACTTCAAGCCCACCAAAGCAGTATATGGCAATATTGACTCAAAGGAAGTTCGATTTGTATATCCAGAAAATTTACGCTTTGATTGTGAAGGTATGGATGTACTCATCACACACATCGGTGGATACCCAGGTAGATACAACAAACGAGTAACGAGCATTTTTGAAGAGAATCCTCCACAGTTATTTATTTGCGGCCACTCGCACATCCTAAAGGTGATGATGGATAAGAAGTATAACTTTCTTCATATCAACCCTGGAGCGTGCGGAAACATAGGAATTCATAAGGTAAAGACCCTCATCCGATTTGCAATTGATAAAGGGAAGGTCAAAGACTTAGAAGCTATAGAGCTAGGAGTGCGAGGCTAAAGTTAAGCCGCTCGCTTTCGTTCGATTTCATAAGTTTGGTACTCCTTGAAAGAAACCATCTTACAACGCTCTTCGTCCCAAAGTTTATACCTCATCATTTTGAGCGATTCCCAAAATCCAATAGTCGTTACATACTTATTCAAGATCTTATTCTCCCGCATACACTTTTCCAGATTGTAGTTAGGAATCAGACTACTTAGGTGATGAATATGGTGTATACCGATATTACCTGTTAGCCATTGGAAAACTTTAGGTAATTTATAGTATGAAGATCCTCTGATCGCAGATAATAAATAGTCCCACTTATCTTTCCACTGCTTATAAGAAGTCTCGTGTTGATGTTGTACATAGAAAAACCAGAAAGCAATGATACCAAATAAAAAGATAAGCATAAATTGAATAAATAAAAATTGCTTCCAACCAATGAGCCATGCTAGTCCAGCATATAAAACTACAATCAATAAATTGTTTCTCAATTGACTCCTACTCAAAGATCGCATATTCTTTAGCTTACTCTTGAATAGCGGTATTCTGTTTGAAATAGTGAAATAGAAAACTGGGGCAATAACAAAAGTAATGATTGGCATTCTCCAAATTCTATATCTTAATTTCCCAAACCATGAACGTTCGCGATATTCTGCAACGGTAAGAGTAGGGATATCACCTACTTCCCTTACTTCTAATTGACCATTATGCCCATGATGAAAATTGTGCACTCGTGCCCAATATTTGTATGGAATAGAACTAAACAAACTACAAATATAACCTACAACATTATTTAACTTTTTCGACTTAAAGAAAGATTGATGGCCACAATCATGTTGGATAATGAATATCCGTACCATGAAAAAGGCATTGATGATACCTAATCCTATGGTCAGCAATATAGACCAACGCAAACTGAAGTACATTAAAATCCACAAGCCAATAAAGGGTAAGAATGTATTTAGCAATTGGATTAAGGCTTGTTTATTATTTGGAACCTGATATGATGAAATAATATCTTTCCAGTTTTTTAAAGACTCCTTGATTTCAGCATCAATTTTATTATAGTTCATAAACCTATTTACCGTGTAGCGATCTTAGTGTTTCGCCATGAATATGTTAAAATGGTTAGTAACGCTAATTATTATTAGGTTTCTTGCGATCTGTTAGCCACAAAATCGACATTATTCTTAAACTTTCATCATTTTTTCGATGAAATACCATGAAAGTATACCAACACTAACACTTATATTTAGACTATGTTTTGTTCCGAATTGTGGTATTTCTATGCATTTTTCAGCTAAATCCATGAATTCTTGACTAACTCCTTTGACTTCATTTCCAAAGACTAAGGCTGTTTTAGCTCCAAGATTAACGTCGAAATCCTCCAAAGAAGTACTTTCCGCTGCTTGTTCTACTGGAATGATATCATATCCTTTCTGCTCAAGATAGGCTATAGATGCCTCTACAGTATCGAAATATTGCCATTTGACAGATTCCGTTGCCCCGATGGCAGTTTTAGTGATTTCTCTGTGTGGTGGCTTTGCACAGATGCCTATCAAAATAATCTCCTCCAAGGCAAAAGCATCTGCTGTTCTAAATGCGGAGCCTACATTAAGTGCTGATCTAATATTGTCTAAAACCAAAATGACAGGATGTTTTTTCTTCTCTTGAAAAGTGGCAACATCCAATCTATTCAGTTCTTTTAAACTGAGTTTTCTCATTTATTTCTTTTGTATAAAATCACACACACAGGAAAATACTGTAAATGTTTTTCCTCTTTCCAAGTTGATGAAGATAATGCTTCAAGTTCTTGATCTGTAAAGTCATTGTAAATATTGCTATAAAAAATGTATTGATCTTCTTTCAAATTGTATTTCTTAAACCCATCATAGGAACTACTAGGATCAAAGTTTTTTAAATTTCCAATGTTTGGAAATGCAGTGCCCACGGTTTGTAAATTAATGTTTTCCGTGTTCAAATAGTCTATCATTTGATTACGCAAAGAGTAATAAGGCAAATGCCCTAAAGTAGAATCCCAACCTTGAGAAATATGCTTCGGATAAACCCATAAGTTACCTGTAAACATTCCAATCAAAACTATTGACCAAATCCCTTGTTTGGCAGTTTTAGATATGTTTGAAGAAAACAATAAGTACCAAAACAAAACGCTTAGCAGCAGTAAAATCGGTAATAAATACCTGTGTAACACCAATCCTTTATGAATCAACAAAACCGGAGGAATAATCAGCGTTAAGAGGCCTATAATACACAACAACTTCTTTGCTTTTGGGTCTTTCCAGCTAAGTGGCCCAAGTATTAATATTAGAATAATCCCTGCCCATAAGAACACTCTTCCAAAGTCTAATAGCCTCCAAATATATACCGCCGTATTACGAACACCTCCACCAAAATCAACATAAGCAAATGATTCTGCCCAACTTGAATCTTCGTGATGACCTAGCCAGCCCGTTTTGATATAATGAAAAAGTAAAAAACTTATTACCAACAATATAGCAGGTAGATATCTAACAGTGCTTATTGAGATTTGTCTCAACGATTTAATGGGTAGTTGTAAGTATAGGTCAAAGAGAATTAAAGCAGCAAGCACCATCATGCCGCGCATACTTATGAGACCCAAAAATATAGCTCCTACAATAATGAATACTTTACTTTGCTTAAGTATACCGTACAGACACATTAGCATAAAGCATAGCAAAACGATGTCTGGACTGGCCAATATTGCTTGTCCCATAAAAACGGGATCAACTAATAAAAAGGGTAATAAAAATGCAGCTTTATGTTCATCCAAAAAATGTGCACCTATCCTGTAGAAAAAGTAAACAATACCACATAAAAAGGGTAACATCGCAAAGTGG
The DNA here is from genome assembly GCA_938022165.1 of uncultured Saprospiraceae bacterium. Lineage (GTDB taxonomy): Bacteria > Bacteroidota > Bacteroidia > Chitinophagales > Saprospiraceae > JALZVN01. The sequence continues at coordinate 8,157 of CALIEI010000158.1, forward strand.
CTTACCCATAGATTAGGTCCAAAAATTTTCCAAAGCAATGCGTGATAAAAACCAAATAATGGCGGATGCCCACTATCTATTTTACTTGGTAGTATCCACTGTGTCAAGCCATTTTCATATAGTGCCCAGGCTTGTTTTCCGCATAGCTGATAAGTATCCCAAAAGAAAATATTATTCCGACATAGAAAACACAAAAGCCCGAAGAGCAAATAGTAGGGTATAAGTGTTTTCTTAAAAAAAGGCATCCCTATATTATATCACACGGTTTAAACATTCACTTTTTCTTGAGCTTCTTTTTGAGAGTATTTTAGTTCTCGACAAGCACGAACAAAATTTACAAATAACGGGTGCGGATTTTCTACAGTACTCTTCAGTTCTGGATGAAACTGAACGCCAACAAACCATGGGTGATCTGGCAATTCAAGAATTTCAACAAGATTGGTTTTAGGATTTATGCCAGTAGCCACCATACCTTCTTTTTCAAATTCCTTTATGTAGTCATTGTTAAATTCATAACGATGTCTATGACGCTCTTGAATAGTGCTTTTGCCATAAGCTTTGTATGCCTTTGATCCTTTTTTGAGGTGACATTCATACGCCCCTAGTCGCATTGTTCCACCCATTTGCTCTATATTTTTCTGCGCCTCCATCAAGTCTATAACAGGATATGATGTAGATTTATCAACCTCAGTACTGCAAGCATCTTTCATCGAAAGTTTATTATTTGCAAACTCCACAGCAGCACATTGCATTCCCAAACAAATTCCGAAAAATGGAATCTTATTTTCTCTTACATAATGAATCGCTTCTAGCTTACCGTGTATGCCTCTTTCCCCAAAACCAGGCGCAACCAATACACCATCCAATCCATCCAAATATTTTTCTACATCCTCTGGAGAGGTCTCCAGATGGCTGGCATGGATAGGTACTACATTGACCTTACATTCATTTACGCCACCAGCATGGATAAAAGACTCATATATCGACTTATAAGCATCTGGTAGTTCATTGTATTTACCAACGAGGCCTATCTTGACTTCATGCAATGGGTTCTTTAGTCGACCCAAAAAGTTTTTCCATTTACGTAAGTCTGGCTCCTTCTTATCTGGAAGTCTCAGCTTGTTTATTACAGTTGCATCTAGCTTTTCCTTGAGCATGAGCAGAGGTACATCATAAATTGTATCTGCATCAATAGCTTCTATAACAGAAGATACTTCCACATTGCAAAACAAAGCAAGCTTACGACGAATCTCCATGGTGATCGGGTGTTCCGTACGGCAAACCAATATATCTGGCTGGATCCCTGTATTCAACAACTCTTTCACAGAGTGCTGAGTAGGTTTCGTCTTTAATTCTTTAGCAGCTTTGAGGTAAGGGATCAATGTAAGGTGAACAACAAGGCAGTTGTCTGAACCCAATTCCCAACGCATCTGACGCAATGCTTCTAAGTAGGGTAGCGATTCTATATCACCTACTGTACCACCCAGTTCCGTAATAACGATGTCGTATTCTTTAGTCTGGCCAAGCAATTGTACACGGCGCTTAATTTCATCAGTGATATGCGGGATCACTTGCACGGTCTTGCCCAGATAATCTCCAGCACGCTCCTTACTGATCACCGTTTGATAGATAGCACCAGTAGTTACATTATTTGCTTGAGAAGTTGGAATGTTGAGAAAACGCTCATAATGACCGAGATCCAAATCCGTCTCGGCACCATCATCCGTCACATAGCATTCGCCATGTTCGTAGGGGTTTAGGGTGCCTGGATCTAGATTTATATAAGGGTCAAATTTTTGAATAGTGACTGAAAGGCCTCTGGCTTGAAGTAGCTTAGCCAATGATGCAGCTATGATACCTTTTCCCAATGAAGAAGTCACTCCGCCCGTAACGAATACATATTTAGTCATAAGATAGATTGATTATGACCCAACGATTTCTCCTATTCCAATAAAAATACCCAAAATACAGCACCTTTTGGGGTGTATTTTCGGTCGCTTTGATAATTTACTATTGAAATAAAACTTAATACAGATTAGGAGAAAGTATTGAGCCCATTACGGGATACAAAGATAGGATATTTATTTGGCTAATGCAGTGTTGCTGGCTGTCTTTTTTTTGGGGATTCCTAAACAAGCCTACCTAAAGGATTAGGCATGCTTGTTTAGGACCGGGTCATCCGCTTGTACGCACTTGTCTATCAGCCTTTAGGCTATAGTCGTCATTAGTCTCTATCGAGCCGTCATGACTCCTTAGCCTAATAGGCTCATAGCCCAGCTTGTATCGCTTCTACCCCTATCCCTTTTTAGCTATTAGTTTTTAGCGTAGTTACTTATGGCTAATAGCTAACACCTAATAGCTGTTAAACATACTTTGCAAATAGACACATTATCCCTATGTTGCATGCTATAAAATCTATAGAATGAAAAATCTAATGTCTAGACTAATCTTATTGTTGTTTATTATGTGTGTAGCTTTTAACTATTCTTGTACTGATAGTCAAAAAGTAAGTAGTCAGAATATAAATAGTGATAAAGCGAATTTATCCAAAGTCAATAAAGTCGAAATCAAAAAGGTTGATGGAGAGTATGACTTCTATATCAATGGAGAAATATTTCAAGTCAAAGGAGCAGGCCTAGACGTGAATAATGGCAAAAATTTTAAAGCTTTAAAAGAAGCTGGCGCGAATTCATTTAGAACTTGGAGAACCGAGCATGCCGAAATGGAACTAGATTCTGCAATGAAGTATGATCTCAAAATCGCAATGGGGATCGAAATGCTCAAAGAACTACATGACTTTGACTATACAGATGATGCAGCTATTCAAAAACAATTTGAAGAGATCAAGGCTAAGGTTCAG
>CALIEI010000159.1 GCA_938022165.1 uncultured Saprospiraceae bacterium
TCGTCAGTGAGTAGATAAACGTAATTGCTGCCTGCATTCAAGCCTAAAGAATTTTGCAGTTGAATAACATCGCTATTATTATCTGTAGGACAAATGTCTAGTACATTATTGCCGTTTGCATTAGACACCGAACTACTGTTGCAATCAAAACAAGCATTCTTGCTCACAGAAATAAACTGTGCATCGCTTGAGTGCTCAAAACAACCAGTAGCAGTAGTTTGTATTCTATTCGCTCCAATCACTGGATTGAGTTGTCCATCAAAGTGCATTCCATAGATTCTTTGTGTCTCTAGAGTAGACCCTTCAAAATCGTACTGATCCTCGTTGATGACTTCAATGAGGATTTCATTTTCGTCAGTGAGTAGATAAACGTAATTGCTGCCTGCGTTTAATCCTAAAGAATTTTGCAATTGAATAATATCGCTATCATTATCCGTAGTGCAAATGTCCAGCGTACTATTACCATTTGCATTGGACACTGAACTGCTATTGCAATCAAAACAAGCATTCTTGCTCACAGAAATAAACTGTGCATCACTTGAGTGCTCAAAACAACCCATAGCAGTAGTTTGCATTCTATTCGCTCCAATAGCGGGATTGAGTTGACCATCAAAGTGCAAACCATAGATTCTTTGTGTCTCTAGAGTAGACCCTTCAAAATCGTACTGATTCTCGTTGATGACTTCGATGAGGATTTCATTTTCGTCAGTGAGTAGATAAACGTAATTGCTGCCTGCGTTTAATCCTAAAGAATTTTGCAGTTGTATAACATCGCTATCACTATCCGTAGGGCAAATGTCTAGTGTGTTATTGCCATTTGCATTAGACACCGAACTACTGTTGCAATCAAAACAAGCATTCTTGCTCACAGAAATAAACTGCGCATCACTAGAATGTTCAAAACAACCCGAAGCGCTTGTAGCTAATCTATTCAAGCCAATGGCGGGGTTGAGTTGTCCATCAAAGTGCATTCCATAGATTCTTTGCGTCTCTAGACTTGAACCTTCAAAATCGAACTGATCCTCGTTGATGACTTCAATTAGGATCTCGTTTTCGTTAGTGAGTAGATAAACGTAATTACTCCCTGCGTTTAGTCCTAAAGAATTTTGCAGTTGAATAACATCGCTAATATTATCTGTAGGGCAAATGTCAAGGGTACTAGTACCATTTGCATTAGATACCGAACTGGCGTTGCAATCAAAACAAGCATTCTTACTCACGGAAATAAATTGCGCATCACCAGAATGTTCAAAACAACCCGTAGCAGTAGTTTGCCTTCTGCCTGCTCCAATCATTGGATTGAGTTGACCATCGAAGTGTAATCCATATATTCTCTGAGAGGCATTGCCTGAGCCTTCAAAATCATATTGATCTGTGGGGATGATCTCTTGCAAGATTTCATTTTCATCAGTAAGCAGGTAAACATAGTTGTTGCCCGCACTTAAGCCTAGTGAGTTTTGTAGTTGAACAATATCATTATTGTTGTCACTAGGGCAAATGTCAATGCTATTGTTGCCACTCGCATTACTAACGGTATTACTATTACATACAAAGCATGCGTCTTTTATAACTTCGATAAATTGTGTTTCGGATGAATGTTCAAAACAACCATCAGCACTTGTGTTGAATCTGTTCTGGCCAATCGCTGGATTGATTTGACCATCGAAGTGCATTCCATATATTCTCTGAGTAGCACTGCTTGAGCCTTCAAAATCGTATTGATCTGTGCTAATGATCTCTTGTAGAATTTCATTTTCGTCGGTCAGCAAATACACATATTCACTGCCAGCTGATAATCCTAGAGAATTCACAAGTTGAATAAGATTTGGAGCACTATCAGTTTGGCAAATTTCAATAGGGCTTGGTCCATTACTTGAGCTGACAGTACTTTGATTGCAGTCAAAACATGCGTTCTTATTGATAGAAATGAATTGACTCGCTTCTGAGTGTTCAAAACATCCATCAGCAGTTGTAGCTGTTCTATTTTGACCTATAGCTGGATTTAAGTTCCCATCAAAGTGGATACCATATACTCTTTGGGTATTAGTACTGGTTCCTTCAAAATTAAATTGGTTGCCCATGACAACTTCTTGTAGGATTTCATTTTCGTCAGTTATTAAATACGCATAATTCAATCCTGCCGAAAGGCCTAGAGAATTTTCAAAAACAATAATATCATCACTATTGTCAGATGGGCAAATGTTAAGGCTATTACTGCCTGTTGCATTATTGATGGTGCTAGGCTCGCAAACAAAACAAGCATTCTTTGTAATGCTTATAAAGTCTGCACTGCTAGAATGTTCAAAGCATCCACTTGCCGTGGTGGCAATTCTAGTGAATCCAATCGCAGGACTTAATGTGCCATCAAAATGCAATCCATACACTCTTTGTGTATTTAGATCAGAACCTTCAAAGTCGTATTGGTTAGCAGAGATAACCTCTTGCAAGATTTCGTTTTCATCGGTGAGTAGATACACATAGTTGGCACCTGCATTCAATCCTAGCGAATTTTGGAAGTTGAAAATATCAGCGTCGTTATCACTTGGGCAGATGTCGCTGCCGCTATTTCCATTGATAAGGCTTACGCTATTCGGTTCACAAACGAAACAAGCATTTTTGGTTATAGTAATAAAGTCGGTGCTGCTAGAATGTTCAAAGCATCCAGTAGCAGTAGTAGCCGTTCTGTTCATGCCTACAGTTGCGCTAAGCGCCCCATCAAAATGCATCCCATAAACTCTTTGTGTATTTAGATCAGTGCCTTCAAAATCATATTGATCAGCAAAGACCACCTCCTGTAGTATTTCGTTTTCATCGGTGAGAAGATACACATAATTGGCACCTGCACTCAATCCTAGTGAATTTTGGAAGTTGAAAATATCAGCGTCGTTATCACTTGGGCAGATGTCGCTGCTGCTATTTCCATTGATAAGGCTTACGCTATTCGGTTCGCAAACGAAGCACGCATTTTTGGTTATAGTAATAAAGTCGGTGCTGCTAGAATGTTCAAAACAACCCGTAGCAGTAGTTGCTGTTCTGTTCATCCCTACAGCTGCATTAAGCGTCCCGTCAAAATGCAGTCCATAAACTCTTTGTGCATTTAGATCAGAACCTTCAAAGTCGTATTGGTTAGCAGAGATAACCTCTTGCAAAATTTCGTTTTCATCGGAAAGTAGATACACATAGTTTGCACCTGCATTCAATCCTAGCGAATTTTGGAAGTTGAAAACATCAGTGTCGTTATCACTTGGACAGATGTCGCTGCTGCTGTTTCCATTCGCAAGACTTACGCTATTTGGTTCACAAGCGAAGCAAGCATTTTTGGTTATAGTGATAAAATCAGTGCTGCTAGAATGTTCAAAACAACCCGTAGCGTTGGTGACCGTTCTGCTCATCCCTACAGCCGCATTAAGCGTCCCGTCAAAATGCAATCCATACACTCTTTGTGTATTTAGATCAGTTCCTTCAAAATCGTATTGATCTGAAGAGACTACCTCTTGCAAGATTTCGTTTTCATCGGTGAGAAGATACACATAGTTTTCACCTGCATTCAATCCTAGAGAGTTTTGAAATTCAATGACATCAGAATTATTATCAGTAGGGCAGATGTCGCTGCTGCTATTTCCATTGGCAAGATTTACGCTATTCGGTTCACAAACAAAGCATGCATTTTTAGTTATAGTAATAAAGTCAGTGCTGCTAGAATGTTCAAAACATCCCGTAGCGGTAGTTGCTGTTCTGTTCATCCCTACAGTCGCGCTAAGCGCCCCATCAAAATGCAATCCATAAACCCTCTGTGTATTTTGATTAGAACCTTCAAAATCATATTGATCTGCAAAGACCACCTCTTGCAAGATTTCGTTTTCATCGGTGAGTAGGTACACATAGTTGGCCCCTGCACTCAATCCTAGAGAGTTTTCAAATTCAAAGACATCTGAATTGTTATCGCTTGGACAGATGTCACTGCTGCCATTACCATTGATAAGGCTTACGCTATTTGGTTCGCAAACGAAGCAAGCATTTTTGGTAACAGTGATAAAGTCGGTATTGCTAGAATGTTCAGCACAGTCAGTAGCTGTAGTGGCCGTTCGCACCTGACCTATCGCAGCATTCAACGTACCCATATAATGTAAACCATATACTCGTTGAGTAGATGCAATAGATCCTTCAAAGTCAAATTCATCATCCAAGATTACCTCTTCTAGAATTTCATTTTCGTCTGTTAAAAGATAAGCGTATTCAGAACCAGCATTTAGGTTTAAAGAATTTTCAAATTGAATAACATCGCTTGCATTGTCCGAAGGGCATATATCCATATCTTGGCTACCATTGGCTATATTGACTGTACTTTCATCGCAGGTAATACAAGCATTCTTTGTCACTTGTATAAAGCCAGAGTTTGACGAGTGCTCAAAACAACCCGTAGCTGAAGTGAAGATTCTATTATTTCCAACTATGGGGAGGAGTGTACCACTATAGTGAATACCATAAATTCTCTGAGTAGCCTCTATAGGTCCCTCAAAGTCATATTGATCAGCTAAGACCACTTCTTGTAAAATCTGATTTTGATCAGTGATTAAGTATGCATACTCAGGTCCCGCGCTAAGCCCTAAAGTGTTTGCTAATTGTACCACGTCAGCTTGTCCATCACTAGGACAGATGTCTATAAAATTACTTCCAGCAGAATTGATAATAGAGCTAGGGTCACAGATAGGGCCTCCACCGCCGCTACCAGTCACAGGACCAAACTCTCCAGAGGCCCAAAGTTGATTGAAAGCAAAGCAGAAAAACACTATGAAGTCATAATCATCTATAGCTACATTTGCTGGCACATCCACCGTAAGCGCGCCATTAAAGTGGCCTATGCTTGATAGATTTACTATTTCTACACCACCAGTTGCTGAAGAGGAAGTATTATTTAGAAATATTCTTACATCAGGACCATTTGGAGTGGTAAAATCGTCAGACAATCTCAATTGTAAACTTCCTGTGGATAACTCCTCCAGAATAGCATCTCCAGAGATGGAATAAAGCTCTGGCATCAAATCGGAAGTTCTTTCTTGGACTACAGTCTGAGCGAAAAGAGAAAAGGAAATTAGGCTAATGCCAATGAGTAAAAGTAGGTTCTTCATGCTAATGGTGGAGATATGTTTTAAAATAACCTATACATCTATATACTTGATATAGTTGTCTGCTAACTCAACAATATCGTACTATTTTTGACTCAAATCCATATTTTTGGATGGAATGACTATCTATTGACTATTTTTAGGAAATAGACTTTATTAAGATCTGTAAGGATGCTTTCATTGAGGCATTCACATAAAAAACAAAAATTATGTATAAAAACCTGACCTTCTTTCTTCTGTTTCTTTTCGGATTAACAAGTTGTCAACCAGTCCTCAAAATAATTTATGGTGTCAAAAAACCTAAACCAAAAACCGATACGCAGGTGATTCAGTACGCACAGAAAGTTTTTGATAAAGAGTACAAAATGTACAGACCTATTGATTCAAAATCTTATCATAAGTTGTTAGATCTAGATGTAAACAAAGTGCCTGGTATTATTTTTTTTGATAGCAAGGGCGTTCAAAAAAGCATGCATCAAGACACGCTTAAATCCTGCACTGCTCATGCAGATAGCTTCATCCAACAATTGGATCTTTTGGAAGATGCGCCAAGTATGGGTCTCACAAAAGAAGAGGTGCTTCAACATATTGCCAAAATTAATTTTAAGGAAGAAAAGGAAGTTTCAAAAAGTACCAAGTACAGCATAATCATTCTCTGGGCAGACTGGATTGGACCAAAATTAAACAAGGAGAAAACCGATGATTGGGTAAGCGTATATCATTCTCTTGACCAGACAGTCCAAGATGATATTGATTTGATAATTTTGAATATGGATTTGACGGAAGACGAACCAATGTAAAAATGTAAGATCTCTTCGTATGAAAATTAAGCAAGAGATTTACTATGCTGTTTTAATCAAAATTAAATGGTTTTAGCTATTCAAAGTTGATTGCTGAATTGATTTTTTTATTATCTTTAAACAGTTCTAATCATAGCTCACGATAAGCCTGTAATTAAACAATGAAAATATTTAGAAAAATTAGAGTGTCTGCGATTTTAGAACATAAAGTCAGTAAATATATCTTGTATGCCATAGGCGAAATACTATTGGTGATTATAGGGATACTGATCGCTGTGTCGATCAACAATTCCAATGAAAAACGTAAGCAAAAGGCGGAGCTTCAGCAAATATATCAAACGGTAGCCCATGACTTGATTCGAGATACAATAGCACTTATAGAAGTACTTGAAGAGAGTAATGAGTTAGACTCGCTCACTAGAAATTACTTGCTAGGCAATAGGCCTAGTATGGACACCATTGATGCATCCAATCTTGAAAATTGCTCTGAGTGCGGAGCACTTTTTAGTTCATATAGGGATTTTACACCAAGTCTAGGTGGGTATCAATCATTGATTGATTTTGAAAGCAAGTCTGACATTAAAAGAGATTCTCTTACAGATAGGATTCTAAACTTTTACTCAGGTAAAGTTGAAAACATTAAGGATCTATCAAGCCGTGTAGGGGATATGGCAGTAGAAAATATTCAAAGCCTGGAAAAATATCAATGGTATGCTCCATATTTCTTAAGTGATTATAATGAAGAAGGTGTACGTTATTTTCTAACTAGTAAAGAGTATGAAAATAAACTTTTTACATTTTACTTGATGAATGCTGGAAGTTTAAATCCGCTGTTTCAAAAATACAAAGATGAGAGTGTAGCTTTGATTGAAGAGATAAAAAGGCTTGACTAGGGAGTAGATTTTTTTTTAGAAAAATAACTATGATTGCGGGTTGGATTATCCTTTGGGCGATCCCCTTTTCCCATTCCACAGGCTCGCACACAGGGGTCAGGCCATCCGTTTGTACTTAGCAGCCTAGAGCCTTATTCAGTATGTGGCTGACTAGTATTCATTCATTCACTCATCCGTCGTCAGCCACTACTTCATTAAGCCTCTAGACTACTGCGTATCACTTCTGTCCTTATCGCAAGGCTGGTCACGAAATGAAATTTTTTATTCATTAGCGAAATGACTTAGCATTATGACATTTGCTTTGAAGCTCAAATATGACTATTTTGAAGCTCAAAAATAGCTTATATAACCTTCTTGTTGACTAGAAGGTGAGCTTCAATATAAGTACTACTATATAAGCCATTCTACAATATTTATCAAATCACCCTATGTCTTCTTCAAAAAGTATTCATGTAGGTGTAGACTATATTGTGTATAAAATAAAGTCAATTACCACTTTTACCTTATGTTGTTTTTTTCAGATTTTTAATGCACAAAAGCAGAATAAATTTCGACCTTTATACTATCTAAGCTATGCTATTCAGACGCGCGTTTGGCTTGTGTAAGCCTATTTTTTTATAAAAATCTTAACTCATGAAAAATAAAAACAGAGTATTTCAATTTTTACCCTTATTTACTTTATTCATTTTCTTGGTTCTAGTTAGCTCATGTAATAGTGATGATGATATGTCAGAAGAGCTAGAGGATTCTTGCAGTGGTAAAGAGTTTAATGGCAATACAATGACATTTAATAACGCTACTTACGATATCACTGACTATAACTATTCTACAGTGGTAGGCATAGAACACAATTTTAGTATAGAAGGCTTCACAGAATCTTGTGTGGATTCGGTTGACATTTTCTTAAAGTTCACAAAGACAGTTAGTTTTCCGGACTTTTCCTTAGCCGGCCAATATGAAACTGTTTTTAGTTCTGCGACTCAAACATTTGATCAAATGAGTGGCTTTTTTGATACAGGTGCTGGAGGAAGGCAAACACTCCTATCAGGGAACACTGCTGAGATTGTGCTACTCAATGACACCACTTATCAGATTCTTATTGACGCACCTACTGGCGCCATTGGTCAGGACAATCAAGTTATGCAGCTTGACATAACTGTACCGAGAGAATAGGAATAGAGATTCCTGGATACATAATAGATGGTGGTCGGATATTTGCTCTTTGCAAAAACACCATTAATCAGAATGCTGATTAATGGTTCAAATAGTATCTGAACGAATTACAGGTTTTATTAATTTGTGATATTCATTCATTAGTCTAATAATTATGAGGCATCTATTAATTTGTTTTTTTTGCAGCTATACAGTTTTTCTAAGTGCATTTAATTTTGATAGTGAACGCATATCTTCTAAGCAAGAGAAGGCATTAGCGTATAAAATGAATTGTGCCCAAGCTACTGCACAGACAGAATTAGACATAAATAATGTCAGAGCTCGATTACTCGTAGGCGGTGATTTTGGATGGGATGGAAACAGAGGGCGCTATATTGTCCCTAAAGTAGAACCGGGTGGACCACCAGAGGTATCTTCTTTATTTGCAGGAGCTATATGGCTTGGTGGTGTCGATGCATTAAGTAATTTAAGATTAGCTGCTCAGCAATATGGTACAGGTACTGGCTCCTCGGATTATTGGCCAGGGCCCCTCACAAGCATTGGGCAGACACAAGCAGAAACTTGTGCAAACTGGGATCGCTTTTTCTCAGTAACGAGTGCCGATATTGACCTACATCTTGCGCAATATGAACAAGCTCAACAAGACAATATGGATTATGATATTGATCTTCTCCCCATTAGTATAAAAGAGTGGCCTGCTATAGGAAACCAATTTTTCTTTGAACAGTCTGGATTCAATCTTCCTTCCGCAGAGCAAGGCCTAGCTCCCTTTTGGGATGAAAACGGAGATGGAATATACACGCCCCAGTATGGTGATTATCCAATTATAGAAATCAGAGGATGCAATTCTCCACATTATGCAGATGAGATGAAATTTTGGATATTTAATGATGCAGGAAATATACACACAGAGTCTAATGCGGCTGCACTTCAGATGGAAATTCAAGCTCAATCTTTTGCTTATGTCAGCGATGATGCGATAAATGATATGACCTTTAGCCGCTATAAATTAATCAATAGAGCTGCAGAAAGTATCTTTGATACCTATTTCGGGATTTGGTTAGATCCAGATTTAGGATGTGGTGAAGATGATTTTGTGGGATGTGATACGACCCGTAATATGATGTATGTTTATAACAGTGATGCTGTGGATGGCTCTAGTGGAGCGAATTGTATAGGCGGTGTTAATACTTATGGTGACAAGATTCCATACCTCGGGGTAGATTACTTTAGAGGCCCCTTAGCACCCAAAGTATTCACTGCTGATGGTGAGTTGGTTGATCCGGAGATAGGACAATTCCCAGACACACTTGTCGAGCAGGGGATGAGTTCTTTCATGTACTTCAACAGAGTGAATTCTACTACTAGTCCTGCTCAAACTGATCCAACTACGCCTATAGAATATTACAATTACCTTTGTGGAACCTGGAAAGATGGAACCCCCCTAACGGTAGGAGGTTCTGGTCTTGGCGCATCAACAATACAGACCAAATTTGCTTTATACGATGAACCTAATAATGAAAATGGATGGTCAATGTGTACTGCAAATCTGCCGCAAGAAGACCGTAGAACAATTCAATCAGCTGGACCATTTAGATTAGACCCTGGACAAATAAATGAATTGATTATCGGTATTCCTTGGGTGCCAGACGTTGAGTATCCATGTCCTGATATGAGCAGATTGTATCAGGCAGATGATTTAGCACAAGATCTTTTTGATAATTGTTTTGAAGTCTCAAATACAGTATCCACAGCAGAAGTGAATCATGAAAAACTAAATCAGATTGAAGTATTTCCTAATCCAGCTATGGCGTCATCCAATGCAGGAGATCTAGTTAATATAACTAATCTGCCACTAGAGTCTACAGTGACTATTTACACGCTTGCTGGGAATCTGGTTCGACAATTTGAATTAGAGAGTCAAGATGCTACCCTCCAATGGGACTTGAGAAGTGCAGCGGGTTTACCTGTGCCTAGTGGATTGTACTTTATTCATATACATTCAGAAGAAGTAGGAGAGCGAGTATTGAAGTTGTCAGTTTTGAATTAGTTGTTAGTTGAAAATGGAGAGTTGAAAGTGAATGTTGAATAGCTATAGTTAGTTTCAAATTTTCTCTTTTCTGCTTTTACATTTTATATTTCAATTTTTTCGGTTTTACATTTACTTCTGCATCTTTCTAAACATTCTCCTACCGATCCATGCTCCTGCAATGGCCTGTAGCGAAATGAAAATCCAATTGAACCATCTTGGATGAAGTTTAGTGACAAGATTTGTTTCTTCGGTAATACCAAAATAATCATGTGCTTCAGGGGAAGTAATAAACAATTCAAGTCCTAAGTAATTGAATAGCGGAATCCAGTAGACTTCAAAAAATAGAAGGATTGGAAAAAATAATAGAGCTACTTGCCAAATTTTCCACTGGACTAATGTTTTACCAAAGCACATATAAAAACTGCAACCCACAAAGAAGGCATGCAGTATTCCTACCCATAGATAACTTAAGTAAATCGTTAGAACCTTCATGTATGTTTTATTGATTTTGGTTTGAATTTTAAACATTAATATTCAATTAAAAATTGTATGTTATGCATTATTAAACCTATTGCATTTCTTATTCAGATGTCTAAAATCTAATTCTAACATTGCTAATTTATAGAGACGGAAGTGTATTCCCTATTATTCAGAATCCTGATTTATGCAATAAAGGGAACTGGAGTGTACTATTAGTTTTGTTATTTTCCCAATACGATTATCAGCTTCTTGATTTAGTAAGGTATATATCAATGAGTTGAAAATGGAGAGTTGAAAGCAAATGTTGAAAAGCTTTCATTAATTTCATTTTTTTTCTCTTCTATTTTTACATTTTACATTTGAAATATTTCGGTTTTATATTTATTTTTTCAATTCATGAGGTACTTATTAATTTGTATTTTTTGCAGTCTCTCAATTATGCTGAGTGCATTTGATTTGGGTAGTGAGCCAATAGCTCCTGATAAGGAGAAAGCACTGGCGTATAAACAAAATTGTGCGCGCGGTATAAAACAGACGGATTTAGATGTCAATAATGTAAAGGCTAGGCTACTACTTGGTGGAGACTTCGGATGGGATGGACGACAGGCAAGGTATGTTGTTCCAAACTTAGGACCAGGAGAACCAGAGGTGTCCTCTATTTTTGCGGGGGGTATTTGGTTGGGCGGTGTCGACCCTACAGGGAATTTAAAATTAGCTGCTCAGGAATATGGGTTTGGTTTTGGAAAAGAAGATTTTTGGCCGGGACCATTGACGGAGAATGGAGCAACGGATTCAGAAACCTGTGAAAATTGGGATCGTTTTTTCACGGTGACTAGTGAAGATATTGATCTACATCTCATGCAATATTGGAATTCCCAAAAAGAAAACACAACTTACAATATAGCAGATATACCTAAAGCTATAAAAGAATGGCCAGGTTTAGGAAATGAATTTTTCTTTGAGCAGTTTGGATTTCATTTGCCTACTGTTCCGCAAGGCCTTGCTTCTTTCTGGGATCACAATGAAGATGGAATTTACACACCTCAATATGGCGACTATCCAGTATTTAGTATGAGAGGATGTGGCTCTTATCGCTATGCAGACCAAATGACATTTTGGATCATTAATGATGCTGGAAATATCCATACGCAAACTGGAGGGGATGCAATCCAAATGGAAGTACAAGCTCAGTCTTTTGCCTTTGCTACCGATGATCCGCTGAACGATATGACTTTTACTCATTACAAAATGGTTAATAGAGCTCCTGAAAGTATTAATGATACTTACTTTGGACTTTGGTTGGATCCAGAT
>CALIEI010000160.1 GCA_938022165.1 uncultured Saprospiraceae bacterium
CGGAATACAATAATAGATGTGAGGTAAAGAATGTAAACTCAATGAAGTTCGCTAGGCAAGCTATTGATTATGAGGCGAAGAGACAGATAAAAATTATGGAACAGGGAGGAACGGTGTCTCAAAACACCCTCAATTTTAATCCTGATACGGGTGCCACTACCCCGCTAAGGTCAAAAGAAGACGCACCAGATTATAGATATTTTCCAGATCCAGACCTACCACCAGTACTTATCAGTGAAAAGGAAATAGAAACGGAGCGTGATCAATTAACAATATTGCCTTGGGAGTTCGAATCTGAAGTAGTGGAAAAATATGCGATAAGTAAGGCGGATGCAAAAATAATTAGCGCTGAGCCTGCAGTCGCTAAATACTTTTTAGACTACGCGCAAAATTTCAAACGAACGAAGGCCTTTTCAAACTTATTAATAAATAAGATTTTACCCTTTTGCAAGGAAAAGAATATACCCATTGATGAACTTGCCCTTCAACATAGTCAAATAAATGATTTGCTAGGATTGATTGAAGACAACACAGTGAGCGCTAGTGCAGCCTATCAATCTCTTTTTGAACAAATGGTATATAAACCAGACTTATCCGCTTTGCAATTAGCAGAACAATTGGGCCTAATCCAATCCTCAAATCAAGACGAACTAGAACAGTGGTTGACAGAAGTCATCACTGCCTACCCAGATAAGGTAAAGGCGTATCAAGGAGGTAAGAAAGGTCTACTTGGATTTTTTATGGGAGAAATCATGAAACGCTCTAAAGGAAAAGCAAATCCTAAAAAGACGAATAGTCTATTAATCAAGAAATTAGATAGCTAATATTTTCATTAGTTTTAGTGGATTATTTATTTTGGGGTAAATTGTGAAACCTATGGATATAAAAACGCTAAGTGACGAGAAATTATACTACTCTATTGGAGAAGTTGCTAAACTCTTCGATATTTCAAAATCTCTTATTAGATACTGGGAATCAGAATTTGAAATCCTTAAACCACATAAGAATGGTAAGGGCGAAAGAAAGTATACTAAAAAGAATATCGAACAACTCAGTATCATATATCATCTTGTAAAAAAGAAAGGCTTTACACTTAAAGGTGCTCAGCTAGAAATAGAATCCAATAAAACAAAACTTGAAAGAAAATACCAAGCATTGCAAAAGCTCAATGAATTAAAAGGTTTTCTTGAAGGTATAGGCGAGAAACTATAGGGCCTTTAGCTTATTCTCTTTCTTCTTATAGTCTAAAATCGACAAGGACTTATTACACATTTCGAAATCGTGCTCTACATTGGATGCGATAATGATAATTCTGTCGTCATTATGCGCTTTTAATGTTTCTTGATACCACTTCACTCCAGCATCATCCAGATTTGTAGTCGGTTCATCTAATATCAAAACACTACTCTCAGCGCAGATCGCCATTGCAAGTTTTACACGCTGTAGCATTCCTGAAGAATAAAATCGTAATTGTTTGTGAGAGGCGGCTTTGAGCCCTGTCAGTTTGATAAGTTGGGCCGTATCCAGACCTGATCGAAGGGGCTTAAATCTCTGATAAAAATCTAAAATCTCTTCTAGGTTTAGCCGAGACAAGAGATTGATATATGGGGCAGCAAAAGATATCTGACTATAAATAGTATCTCTATCTATTTTTTCATTGTTTTTGTTACTGTAAAGGACTTGACCTTGGTTAGGGCTAAGATGCCCTGATATTATTTTGAGGAGCGTTGATTTGCCTGCTCCATTATTACCGCGTACAGACAGTACATCACCAGTTTGCAGTTGACAGTCTACATCTTTAAAAATCCACTTGTATTGAAATTTCTTTCCAACATTATCCAATACAAGCTTATGACAAGACACCTACTATTTATTTTTAGATGATCGCAAACCACGCATAATACCATGATCCGCATTTCTGACAAAATCTAGAATCTGATCTCTCTCTTTGGTAACGTCTATATTGGTCTCTATTTCCAATAAGGCTTGGCTGGTGTTATTGGTTTTGATATAGAGAATTCGATAGATGTCTTGAATCTGTTTTACTTGCTGTTCCGTAAATCCTCTTCTGAGTAATCCAACTGAATTAACTCCGGCATAAGAGATTGGCTCTCTAGCAGCTTTAGCAAAAGGAGGTACACTTTTGCGCACCATCGTATTTCCAGCTATAAAACTATGTGCACCTATTTTTAAAAACTGCTGCACTGCTACTAAACCTTCTAGGATGGCAAAGTCGTCGATTTCAACATGGCCTGCAAGATTTACATTATTTGCCAAGATGACATTATCACCAAGGATACAGTCATGTGCAATATGAACATAGGCCATTAAAAGGCAATTGCTTCCGACTACAGTTTTATGCGCATAGCTTGTGCCTTTGTTGACTGTAACATATTCACGAATAGTGGTATTTTCTCCTATGAAAGCGAAGGTCTCTTCTCCTTTGTACTTTAGATCTTGAGGTGTTCCAGCAATAACTGCTCCTGGATAGATTTTGCAGTTTGCACCAATTCTTGCACCATTAAAAATGGTAACATTAGGGCCAATCCACGTGTTGTCGCCAATTTCAACATCTTTGTCGATGTATGAAAATGGGGCAATACTTACATTATGCCCTATTTTAGCATTGGGGTGAATATAGGCATGCTTGTTATCAGTTTCTTTTATTTTCATTTGTTACGCTTTATTATTTGTGCTGTCAGCTCTCCTTCGGATACTATTTTGTTGCCAACGTATGCTATGGCCTGCATTTGTACTATACCTCTTCTTATAGGGGCCAGTAAATTCATTTTTAGGATCAAGGTATCCCCAGGGACAACCTTGTTTTTAAACTTACACTTATCAATTTTAATAAAGTAAGTGTCCCACAATTCTGGTTCTTCAACGGTGGATAATGCCAATATCCCGCCGGTTTGAGCTAAAGCCTCCATTTGTAACACACCTGGAAAAACTGGATTTCCGGGAAAATGTCCTTGAAAATAATGCTCATTAAAAGTGATATTTTTAATACCGACTACATGACTTTCAGAAAGCTCGATAATTTTATCTACTAAGAGAAATGGGTATCTATGGGGGATCATACCTTTTATAGCCTCTGTATCCATTATAGGGTCAATAGTTGGATCGTAGATTGGCTTACCTCTTAATTTCCTATGCTCGCTTATTTTTTGCTTAAGCTCTTTAGCAAAAGCAACATTCACTTTATGTCCTGGCTTACGCGCTATTATCTTCCCTTTGATTTTTGTACCCGTCAGAGAAAGATCTCCTATCAGGTCAAGTAATTTATGTCTAGCAGGTTCATTAGGATAACGAAGATTAGTGGTATTAAGTACCCCCTCTTTTTCAACTTTTAGGTCTTTTTTACCCAATTTCTTGCCAAGGCTTTTCAGTTCTTTATCAGAATAAGAAGTATCTGCAATAACTATAGCGTTATCTAGGCTTCCACCCTTGATCAAATTTTGATCTAATAAAGCTTCTAATTCCTTCACAAAGACAAACGTTCGACAGGGTGCTATTTGTTCTTGAAAATCAGACAATTTATCAAGTTGCGCATATTGTGCGCCCAAAACAGGGGAATCAAAATCTAAAAGCACCGTTAGGCAGAACCCATCGTAGGGAACCGCTATGATTTCTGCCCCAGAATCTGGGTCAGTGTAAGTGATCGTTTCTGTAATTTCAAAAACCTCTTGATCCTCGTCTTGCGCTAACAAGCCTACTTCATTTAGTTTGCTCACAAACGCTGTAGCACTTCCATCTAAAATAGGCACTTCAGGTCCCTCAACTTCTATCAGAGCATTGTCAACACCTAATGCATAACAAGCTGACAATGCATGCTCTATAGTACTAATAGTGGCATCTTCTTTACCAATAGTGGTACATCGAATGGTTGAAAACACCTTAGATACATCTGCTTTGATCAAAGCAGGTTCTTTTAGATCAGTCCTTGAAAACTTAATACCATTATTAGCCGGTGCTGGATGGAAAGTGATTACACATTTTGCTCCAGTATGCAGGCCAAACCCTTCGAGGGAAAACGAATCTTTTATTGTGTGTTGCTTCATCAAGAATTTTGCAGAATTGAATACAAAATTACTAATTATCAACTGCTAGGACGCCTTTTGATCTTGTTTTTTCTCCAAATTCCTAATCCTTTCTTCAACCTTAGGTAGTTTTCTGAAAATGGAAAATGATTTGAGATAATCCATATAAGGCATTACGGGAGAGCCATACCATCTTTGATTTTCCTTTTTTAAGGACTTATTTATACCTGATTGAGCCTGAACTTGGGTTCCATTTGCAATTTGAACGTGGCCAACGATACCAACTTGACCACCTATGATGCAATTCTCCCCTATCTTGGTACTTCCTGCGATACCTGCTTGTGCAGCAATAACGGTGTTTGAACCTACCTCCACATTATGGGCAATCATCAGCAAGCTATCTAGTTTTGCTCCTTTTCGAATGATTGTAGAGCCCATTGTAGCTCTATCTATAGTCGTATTTGAACCGACCTCTACATCGTCTTCAATAATTACATTTCCGATTTGAGGTATCTTGCTATAAGTGCCATCTGGATTGGGGGCAAACCCAAATCCATCCGATCCCACGACAACATTACTATGCAAAATACAGTTATCGCCAATCTCACAATCACTATAAATTCGAACCCCCGGATAGATTTTTACATTCTTCCCTATCTTGACATTTTCTCCTATGCTGACCTGACTTTCTATTTGCGAATCTTCTCCAATGCTAACTCCTTTGGCTACTACAGTGAATGACCCCACAAAAGCTGAAGCTGCTATATCCACAGAATCTTCTACGTCCGCTTTTTCAGAGACTCCAGCCCTTTTATGTTGTCCTCCAAACTGCTCTAACAAGAATGCTACACTCTTGTACACATCATCTACCCTTATTAATGTAGGGTGAACCACTTCTTTTGGTTCAAAATCTTTTGCTACTAATAGGGCCGATGCCTTAGTAGTATAGGCATAAGATTCATATTTAGGATTCGACAAAAAAGCGATTGAGCCAGGGCCTGCCTCTTCAATTTTACTCGCTTTTGACACGATTGTAGCCTCATCCCCTTCTATGGTTCCATTGAGCAATGCAGCTAATTTTTTTACATTTATTTGCATAGAGTAAAGTTAGTAAAATAAATATCTATCCTCCATCTAACGAAGTGAGGTATTAATAGCTTGTAGTCTAATTGTAAAATTTAAATTTTATGATCTCCTCGCCTTAAGTTCAAACAGTATTGCATACATTTGCAAGCCAAGATTATTCAAAAGTTACATATGAGTCCACTACGGAAAGTAGCGGATTGCAAAAAATGGGCTATTTTGGATGAGATTTTTTATTCTCGAAATTCAGTGATGCATGAGCATCAGTGGATTGAGAAAATGAAAAATATCGCCAAAAGAGTCATTTTATGGTTTCGTGACTTTTCGGAGTGGACTCACATATAAATTTTTCACTTAATCTATAGATGTCAAGAATTATCAAAATAGGAACTCGGGGAAGCAAGTTGGCGCTATGGCAGGCTAATTTTGCCAAACAATCCCTAGCGGATATAGGCATAGAAAGTGAATTAAATATTATAAAAACTAAGGGAGATCAAATTCAACATCTTTCTTTTGACAAGATCGAGGGAAAAGGATTCTTTACTAAAGAAATAGAAGCTGCTCTCCTTAATAAAGAAGTAGATCTGGCTGTACATTCTATGAAAGACCTCCCTACCGAAAAGGTGGATGGCTTAGTAGTAGCTGGTGTATCCAAAAGAGAAAATCCTGCAGATTGGTTAATTATCAAAAAATCAAGCTTTGATGCTGATCTAACACTAAACCTGCCAAAAAATGCCAAGGTTGGAACTTCTTCAGCAAGAAGAAAAGCGATGTTATTGGATCTTTGCCCAGGTGTCACTTTCGAAGATATACGTGGAAATGTGCCAACTCGATTGAGAAAACTAGCTGAAGGTGAGCTAGATGCCATTCTGCTAGCGGCAGCAGGCCTCATCAGACTGGAAATAGACTTGTCCGAATTTGAAGTATTCAAACTACATCCAAAAGAATTCATTCCTGCCCCAGCACAAGGTGTAGTCGCCTATCAGGTAAGAGAAGAAGATATAGAATTGAGAAGAATTTTGAAAAAACTGCATCATTCTGAGGTTTCAGAGTGTACAAATGTAGAGCGAAGAGTTCTCAATTTATTGGAAGGGGGTTGCCACATGCCTTTAGGTGTATATTGCGAAAAAGATAAAATGGGCAACTTTCATGCAATTGCTGGCTTTGCCAAGACCTGGGATGGCCCAATTATCAGAAAACGTTTATCTTATAGTACAAATTTTCAGCTAGCGGATGACTTATTTAAAGAATTGCAGTCTTAATAATACATAATATTATGTACCTCTTTTTTGACACCTCCGCCAATGGAGTACCTAAAAATTGGAAGGGTCCTATAAATGACCCGTTTAATTGGCCAAGAATGATTCATCTTTCTTGGTTAGTATACAATGAAGATCGAGAGCTCATCAATAGCAGAAACGATCTTATCAAACCACAAGGGTTTAGTATTACGGAACCTATTGAGAGAAAACATAAAATCAGTCAAAAAATGGCTGAAGAAAATGGTATCCCTATAAAGGAGGCATTGTCTCCTTTTGCAGAAGCCATTAAAGAAGCTCAGTACATCATTAGTTTTAATCAAACTTTCAATCATGGTGTAGCTGGTGCAGAATTGTATCGAGCTAGCATAAGCCATAGCTTAGAATATGGCAATAACTACTGCTTAATGCAGGAGGCTACTTGGTTTTGTAAAATAAAAGGTAAAGGACCTGGCTACAAATGGCCAAGTCTACAAGAAATACATAAAAAGATATATGGTGCAGAATATGATAACGCCGGAGAAGCCCAAACAGACGTGGCAGTTACTGCACTAGCGTTCTTTCATTTATTAGATTTAAAAGCAATAGAAATTTTCGATTAATGAAAAAAGCATTTATTACAAGGACACTTACAGACAAAAACGTTTTTAAAACGGAATTAGAAACGATGGGATTCCAAACGGAAGGAAGCTCAATGGTTAAATTTTCAAGCATGGACTTCCAGTTTGATGCATCATGTGACTGGGTATTTTTTTATAGCAAAACTGCTGTGAAGTACTTCTTCAAAAAAATTAAGCCCGAACAATTAAATGGAAAAAAGCTAGCTACTTTTGGTAGCAGTACAGCCAAAGCGCTAGAAGCACAAGGCCTAAAAGCGGACTTCCATGGCAAGGGCGATAGCTCAGCAGTAGCTAAGCAATTTTTGGCTATTGCAAATGGTCAAACGGTAGCATTTCCTAGAGCAAAGAACTCTCTCAAATCTATCCAAAAGAAGATAGCAGATAAGACTAAGGTGGTAGATATTCCTGTATACAAAAATGTACCTAAAGAATCTACTCAAAGTTCTGATGCAGACTATCTAGTATTTACTTCTCCTTTGAATGCTAGAACTTACTTTAAAAATCATGCACCTAAGGATCATCAAAAATTGATCGCGATTGGAAAAACTACTGGTGAAGCTTTGGTAAGCCTTAGTCCGAATAAGGTCTATGTTTCAGACATCAGTACTGAAGAAAATCTTGTAAAGATGGTTAACAGAGTACAATTGTTAACTCAGGTAAGACAACCAGCTTAATTTTAGTTAAAGGCTGGGAGTTAAAAGTGAAGAGTTGTAAAGGCTCTTCACTTTTTTTTTGCTTCTCTCCTTCTTTGTTGACTTACACTTTTTTTCATTTCTCTCTTATTGATTTTAATTCCAAAACTTGGTAGCCACCTGAAATGTTAAGCTCCTGGAAGGAGCAAGGCCTATAGGATAGGGTGCAACCCTATTCAAGAGAGAAAATAAAAAATTAGTCCTACAGGGACTACAGCTAGCAGAAAGCTTTAAGACTTAATTTTCGAAAATAATATTCCAGATTAAAAAAACATTCAAACCTTCTATTAACCACTTCACCGCGCTCCCGGTAGAAGCGATACGAAGTGCTGGATAGTCATAATGAAGGAATGACTGGCGACGGATGATCCCGACACTTCGGGAGAATACTAGTCAGGCATATCCTGAATATGGCTAGCAAGTGCTGAGTACAAGCGGATGACGGGATATAAGCGCCCAAAAATTTAATAGTAATCTACTTCGATCTAATATGGCTTCTAAATATAACGCTGCGCTAATTTTTACTCAAGAGCCATAGTGAAGACTATGCCTCTTTCCTAAAAATTTATCTTTATTTGCCCTATTAGTTCTCGTTACAATTCCTATTAAATCATTGGACGCTGGCGCCCAAAAATTTAATAGTAATCTACTTCGATCTAATATGGCTTCTAAATATAACGCTGCGCTAATTTTTACTCAAAAACAATAGTGCTTAGTCTCAGCGCACTCCGCGTGAACCCGAAATACGGTACAAGAAAGTGATAGTGTTCACCTCTCTAACATATTCGTTTCACGCAGAGGCCGCAGAGTTTTAAAACACGCAGAGATCGCAGAGCAATTCTTGCGTGTTCGAGATGTGCCCTCTTGTCGAGTCTGATAAAATGCAAAACCAAATGTACAAGATAGAGCAGCTCAGCGTCCTCTGCGTGGCACATGATAGCTTAGCCTCAGCGTCCTCTGCGTGAACCCGAAACACGGTGCAAGTGAGCAATGGTGTTCACCTCTCTAATATATACGTTTCACGCAGAGGCCGCAGAGTTTTAAAACACGCAGAGATCGCAGAGCAATTCTTGC
>CALIEI010000161.1 GCA_938022165.1 uncultured Saprospiraceae bacterium
TTTGGTATCCACTGCTCTAATGCATTAAATATTGGCAGAAGAATGTGCAAATCACAGGCTGTAGCAGCCTAAATTTTAATCAAAAAGTGGCTAGAAAAATATCACCTTAGCATTGCTTTGCCCTTTTCTGAACATCCCTAAAGAATCATAGACTTTAAAGTCCGCATTCTGTACTGCAGAAGAGTTTATGTCAATAGAAAGTTGTTCATAGCCTTGGTTGGGATATATACTTTCAACATTAACTTCAGTTAAATCAAGATTTTGCTTTTTTTCTAGAATTTTATACTGAATGAATCCTTGAAGTAGCCCACTTCCCAAGAGTTGTACGAATAAATATCACTTTCTTAACAGGAAACTCCATAAGTACCTGTAATAGAACAACTTAAGATCGATTTGTGATCGTTATCTAATTATAAAAACCCCAAACTGCAATCATTTTATAACCACTTGCAACCATTTTGCAAGCTCTAAGCGGCATTTCATCTGATATTTGACCTGTCAATAATTAGATAATTAAAAATCAAATAAAATGAAAAATTTAAGATTAAAAAATGTGCTTATATTATTTACGTGTTTGGTAATGCTTGGATTTGTTTTCACCAGTTGTGAAGAAGAAGATATCTTAACGCCTATTACTCAAACTAGCGGTGGAGCTAGTGACAATAATAATTCAAATGATAATGTAACTGAAACACGTTGTACTTTAACCAAGATTGGTAATGGTTGGGTAAGTCCCGATGGAGTAAATTATAACGAAGAAGCTGAACTTCAACTTCCAAATAATTTTTATATGTCAGGAATAGGACTCAGTGTTAACAATGATAACCTAAGAACAATTGTAGTCAAAGGTAGAGAATTAAAGGAAGATTGTACTTTTGGCCCTGTTACTGAGTTTAGAGGTGGCCCAGCGAGTTCATCAACACCTGAAATGGCTACTTATTTTGCGAATGGAATTGTAATAACTGGTGTTGGCTTCTCAGTTCGAAACGACAATGTATCGGCACTTAAAGTTAACTTCAGAGCCATAATAATTGATTCTAATGGTGAATATATGTTAGGGAATGAAGTTACTGATATTAAGGGATCAGATAATATAGAGAAATTTCTTTCCTCAGCCTCATCTTCTAGTTCAATAGATTTTGAAAAGGCAGTTATTCACGAAATAAGTGGAGTTGTTCATAATGATAATGCTTTTGAATTGGAATTAGGCTTTAGTGAATTTGATGTGAATTAACCAAAGAGAATGTTTCGGAGATATTTTGAGGAAACTGCACTAACCAATCCCAGAGGAAGTTTACAAAATTAATGCAAAGTAATTCACAAAAAGCCCAAGCTCTCGCAGAGAACTTGGGCTTTTTTTATCTAATATCTAACCTCTCTTTCCTATTTCAACAAACTTTCATACTTACTCTTATTACCAAGCAATTCGATCGCCTCCTTGATCTCAACATCATTGCGAAGTCCCATCTTGATCTTGCCTTGTTCGTAGAAGAAACGACTAGCAATTTCTTTTTCGATTAGACTAGTGATTCTATCTTCGTACTTAGCGATATCTTTGATCTTTACATCATTGATTTTGCTAGCAGCGTTCTTAAGTTCAGAGCTGATTTCGAAATCCTCCTCTTGTGCTTTAGCCATCAACTTATTCAGCATTTTTTCACTTTCAGATTCGTAGCTATAGTCTCTCTTTTCTAAGAACTTTATAAACTGATCAAATCCATCAAACTGGTAATCTTCTATAGAAGTCATCTCAGGCATCGTTGATACGAATTCATTTACAAAAGAGAAGATCAAGTATTTACTTCTAAGACTTTTCACTACTCTAAGCTCTTCGTTCTCCCCAACCATTTCGTCTGGCTTCACACCACCACCATCAAGAACTTGTCTACCATTACGTGTTTTGAACGGAGTACGCTCTACGTCAGGAATGTCAAGAGGTTCACCATTATTATATTTTACAGACTGGATACATCTACCAGATGGAATATAGTACTTAGCTGTAGTCATCTTTACTTTAGAGTTATATCCTACGTCTCTAGTATTTTGTACTAGACCTTTACCGTATGAACGCTGTCCCAAAAGAACACCCCTATCTAAATCTTGTAATACACCTGATACGATCTCAGAAGCTGAAGCAGAGCCATTATCAATCAATACTACCAATGGAATTTCTTCGTCTACCGGCTTATTTAATGTCTTAAACGATCTATCCCAATCTTTCACTTTACCACGAGTCGTTACGACAAGCTCATTTTTAGGAATGAATACATTACTTACATCTACTGCTTCCGTAAGTAGTCCACCACCATTTCCTCTAAGGTCAAACACTACTCCACTAAGCTTAGGATTTTCTTCCTTAAGTTTCTTTACGGCGTTACCTACATTCTTACCTGCATTTCTGGTGAAGGTTGTCAAAGCAACATAACCAATATTTTCTGAAATCATTCCAGAGTATGGTACATTAGGAACGTTTACTTCATCACGCACCAGCGTAATTTTTCTTGATTTATTTTCGCCAAATCTTTGCACCGTAAGAATTACTTCAGTACCCGGATATCCCTTAAGTATGTCAATAACGTCTTCAGTAGATTTTCCTTCAGTAGATTTTCCGTCTACCGCTTGGATAACATCACCAGCTTTGAGTCCAGCCTTTTGTGCAGGCTGACCTTCCCATGGTTCTGTGATCATGATCTTGCCATCTACTTTACGGAACAGTGCACCGATACCGTTGTACTTTCCTTCAGTGATATATCTGAATCCTTCTATCTCTGACTCCGAGATATAGTTCGTATAAGGATCTAGCGATTCTAACATCGCATCTACACCTATACGCATCAACTTGGCAGGATCGATCTCATCTACATAGTAGGTGTTGATCTCCTTATACAGGTTGGTAAAAATTTCAATGTTCTTGGAAATCTCGAAATACTTTTCGTGATTCGGTGGTGAGTCGATTGATGCACTGGTAAAGAAAGCTACCACTATCAATCCTAACATTTTCCCATTTATGCTCGTCTTCCACATAAGTTTGTAATTTAACTGTACTTTTTTCTGACTTGGAATATGCTAAAAAGTCATCCTGGGGGGACGAAGGGAAACCCTTTTAGCAATAATTATGTGGGAGGTATTTCCCATACTATAGACAAAATGATGCCAAAATCCCCTTTTATACCAAAGCCAACAGTACATTCACTGTCCCAATCAAAATATTTTTAATCTATAAATACCTAGACAAAAAGCGTTTAATACAACTTAAACGCTCAAATAACGCAAGATACTATTATATAGAATAACCAATTTATTAATTGAAAGTTAAAAGTGTACTCAAAATCGATTCTTTGTCGCTATGCATTCTTTAGAATAAAGGAATTGATCAAATCCAAGGTCTTAGCAGGATCATCAGCATGTACCCAATGCCCAGCCTCCGATATTTCTTCCATCACATAATTGGGAAACAATTCCCTCATCATACCTAAGTCTTCATCTTGGATATGCCTAGATCGACCCCCTTTGACAAATAAGGTAGGACCGTCATAGCTTCCACTAGATTGTATAGGGTCTAGTATCCGCTCATACTTTTCAGTGAGTACGGGTAGATTCATTTTCCAAGCATAGCCTCCCTCCTTTCGGCGCGTCAAATTTTTGAGCAAAAATTGTTTCACCCCCTCTTGATCTATATATTGACTCATGCTTGCAGCGGCATCCGACCGCTTTTCCAGATTTGCTATATCGACAGAATGCAATGCTTTAAAAACATCATCATGCCCTCGTTGAGAAGCTGTCGGCGATATATCTATAACAATCAGTGTTTCGACCATATCTTCATGGTCCATAGCCATCTGCATCGCCGTCTTTCCACCCATGGAGTGTCCGACGATATGCGCCGAATGTATCCACTGTGATTCCATGAATGCAGCCAGGTCTTCAGCCATCAGCGTATAGGAGATATCATCCATCCTTGGCGAGCGGCCATGATTGCGCTGATCTACTATATATACCATATAGTTTTCCGCAAGCTTCTTCGCGATCGTCTGCCAGTTGTCGAGCATCCCAAACAAACCATGCAAGATGATCACCGGATCCCCCTCTCCAAATACTTTATGATTCAATTCCATGTCGTAATTTAAGAAATTAGAGCAAGAGTTTTGAGTTGTGAGCAAGAGTAAAAAAGAACTAAGTTAAAAGTGGAAAGCGAAAAGTACAGCAAGAGCAAGAGTCTTGAGCAAGAGTAGATTCATAATTTAAAAGAGGCTATTAGAAATTAGCTATTAGCCTTTAGACGAATTTTCAAAGTAATCCGTTTTTCCCTTATAGCACGGAACACGCAAGAGCAGCATTCATAATTTGAAAGAGGTTATTAGAAATTAGCTATTAGCCTTTAGACGAATTTTCAAATTAATCCGTTTTTCTTTTATAGCACAGAACACACAAGAACAGCATTTATAATTCATCACTCATAATTCATAATTTAGAGAAGAAGGGCGCAGCCGACGCACCTATCCATCCCCGTCATCCGCTTGTATTCGATAGTCTAGGTCGATGTTGCGTATAGTCGTCCTTAGTATTCGCTATGCGCTCATCCGTCAGGTCTCCTTACTTCACTATCTACCCAGACCACCTCATATCGCTACTACCGGGAGCGCAAA
>CALIEI010000162.1 GCA_938022165.1 uncultured Saprospiraceae bacterium
CCATGATGCATGGCTATTTGACCTGCCAGGTCAGGATCCAGATTTAGTAAATTTTGGTACCAAATTTCACTCTGTGCTCTTGTGTTGGTAAAGATCAGTGTGCTTTTACTATTGTAAATAATGGGCAGTACTTTTTTGAGCATGGAAAGCCCGAGATGACCCGCCCAAGGAAATTTTTCAATCACGTCGGGCAGTAGTGTCTCAATGACGATCTCTTTTTCAATATCCGCCTTGATGACTTTGACTTTGCCGCTATCCATCAAGTCAGCTAACAAAATCTCCAGCGCTTCATCTAGATTGCCAATCGTAGCTGATATTCCCCACACCTTTAAGTCGGGAACAAAACCCCGAATTCGAGAAAGTGCCAACTCCATTTGGACACCTCGCTTTGAGCCAATCAGCTCATGCCACTCATCAACTACTATAGATTTTAAATTGCCGAAATAATCTTCATAGTTTTTTGATCCGAGCAACAAGTGTAAACTCTCAGGAGTGGTAATGAGAATATGTGGAGGCTTTCTCTTTTGTGCTTGACGATCTTTGGGTTTGGTGTCACCTGATCTGATCGCGATATCCCAGTCTAACCCAAAATCTTCTGCAATGCGCTCTCCTGCAATTTTTATTTCTTTCGCTAGTGCACGTATTGGCGTAATCCAAATGGCTTGCAGCCCTTTGGGCTTACTTTGCTTAGCTTGTAAAAATTCTAATAATATAGGGACAAATAAAGAATAGGTTTTTCCTGATCCAGTAGGTGCATTGACCAGACCTGAATAGCCTTCGAGATAGGCTTCCCATGTTTCGATTTGAAAGTCAAAAGGCTTCCACTTCTTTTTTTTGAACCAATCTAATCCTTGTTTTATATTCGACATTAGAAATGACGATATGTGGTTTAAATATTTGTTATTGCTTAAAGCATAATCCTAGTTAGACCCAGAAAGGAACATATCTAGAGTGTTTTTTAGATTTGTTATTAGGATCCGCATCTTTTATTAAATTACTTTTTATAGTTTCTGATAAAATTCTTGAGGCAATAGGATAATTGTTTTCTTCTATTTGAAATCTTTCACGCAGGGAGGCATTTGTCATCTTTTCACCAGTAACATATTTTAAAACACAATGTTGATAGCAGGCGCGAATCTTATCCCTTTTTTCCATCTTTCTTAAATTTTGTGGGGCATATAATATTACTCTAGTATAATTAGGCCCTTGGATAAACTCAGGTGGAGGAAGCTGATATAGTTCACTATAAGCTATTACTTTGTCGATACCGCTTCCTCTCTCCTCGCAAATATTTAACATTCTCATTAAATAGGCCAATTTTTCATTTCTTGATTGAGGGATATGATCAATAAATCTCAAAGTGTCAATCAATGGAATTCCTGGATTTGTTATTTCAATTCTATTCTGAAATATTTCTATTAATGGTCCGCTTCCTGAAATACTAAAGTCTTGATGTATCAAAGAGTTAGCAATTAGCTCTCTTAATGCTATAATTGGAAATAGAGATAATTCTTTTCTAATCGCTTTTTCAATTGCTTCACTTTTTGGTAATAACGAGTCTAGGAATTCAATTAATTTACTAAATGCATAAGCATAGCCTTTACGGCCTAAAAATTCTCTTTCAGTTTGAATTCTATTATTGTTTTTGAAGGCTATAACCCTTATTGATTTCCTGTACAGTCTAGGAAAGTCATTCAAGTCTTTTGCAAATAGGATTGCTCCAAGATTTGTTATATTGTATTGCTCGAAATTTCTAAGTACTAGTTTTTCTTTTATTAGAATCTCAATAAGATTCTCCTGAGAAGTAGGTTTTGGTTTTTGGGTTAACTCAAAATATGTTTCCCAATCTAGAAGAGTCGTTACTTGAGTAAAGGTTAATTCTTCTAAGGCAATTTGTTCTTCAAAATTTTGACTGTTTTTTGAAAGCCATATTTTACGTTCTTTTTCTGGAAATTCTTTTAAATTTCTTGTTATGCTTCCAATTCTTATGTAAGCTTCATGATGAAATCGTAGTGGTTGAGAAATAGCCGCAGGAATTTTAACTATTGATACTTTGAGTTCGCCCTCAAAGAAATCGTAAAATTTGATGTCCAGTTTGGGAGAAAATCTTTGAATTAACCAGTGTTCTAATTCTTCTTTCCCTTTGGTTAGGGTTTTAATAAACTGTTTAGTTCCAATTATTTTTCGGTCATCTGAAACCCCAAATACTAGAAATCCATATTCTTGATTTTCGAGGAGTGCCGTATTGCTGAGAGCACTTATCCATTTACCAATTTCTTCTGGATTTGTATTATTAGTTTTAAACTCAATCCACTCATTCTCCTTTGATATAGAAACTAATTTTCTTAAAAGTACACTTAATTGTTCAGAATTCATATAGCGATTACATAGCAATTAGCTGGTTGTCAAGCAATTATGTACACTTAGTCTTACTGTGTTACATAACAGTTACATAAAGGTAGCGCTTTTTTAGCTTTTAATTAAAAATGAAAGAAAATGGTGCTTTTAAAAACAAGCAAGAAAGAGATGAAAATTACTTATTAACATTTAATCCGTGCTTAGATAGGATGTTGTTTGTCTAAGGTGTAGAGCTTTCGGTCTGCATAGCTTCGTAGATGATGCTTTGAATTTTTGGCCGAAAATCTTCCTTACCCAATTTATAATTAAACATCGAAGGATAGGTTCGGTTTGAAAGGAAGATGTAAATTATTTGATTTTCTGGATCAGCCCAGGTAGCTATGCCAGTGAAGCCTAAGTGTCCAAAGGTGCTCTTACTGGCCAACTCAGAAAAATTCTGCGTTTTGTTGTTATCTAATTCAAACATGTCGAATCCAAGTCCACGACGTGTACAGCCTTGACATCGTTGCGTGAATTTAAATACCGTTTCGGGATTAAAATATTGTACCCCTCCATAGTATCCATTATTGAGTAGCATTTGAAAGAGGATAGCGATGTCATTAGCATTCGCAAATAAGCCAGCGTGTCCACCTACACCTCCCCACATTGCGGCGCCCATATCATGCACATGTCCTTGTATTTTTTGTGCTCGAAAGTAGTCATCACGTTCTGTTGGAGGGATTTTGTCCAATGTGAATCGCTCCGTCGGATTGTATCCCATAGTCTGTAAACCTAGAGGCTCATATATTCTACTCTTGGCGTAGCGATTTATAGGAGTTCCGCTTACCTCCTTTACCATATCTGCTATCAGATAAAATCCCAAGTCTGAATACTTATATTTTTTGCTTGTCCGCAAATCAGAATCATAGATACGCTGACGCATTGTATCTGGATAGTTTTTTTGCAAATAAAGATTCTTGGCTACATGAACAGGATACTCAGAACTGTATTTTGTACTATAGAATTTGCTGCTTGGTCTCCCTTTCTTTCCATCTTTTGAAATAGTCTCTTCATAAAATTTTAACCAGCCCTGCAATCCAGAATGATGACTCATCATTTCTCCCAGTGTGATATCAGATTTGTTGGTACTTTTTAATGCAGGAAGGTAATCAGACATTCTATTTTCAGGCGCAACTTTTCCTTGCTGATACAAGTCCATAGTACTTAATGTAGAGGCGCACACCTTAGTAAGCGAAGCTAGATCCCAAATGTCATCTATTTTGGTAGCTGTTGATTTGCTGTAAGTATGATGTCCGTACGCTTTTTGAAAAATTACTTTTTTGTCTTTCACTACCATTACAGCACAGCCGGGAGTCGCTTTTATATCTATCGCAGCATTGGCTAGCGAATCAATGCCGTGATGCAATTTGAAGCTATTGAGCCCAACACGTTCTGGTATATCATATCCCAGTCTATATAGGTTAGGCGTACTCACTCCTTGCCCGTAGACAGCCTTTGGCGAAGCAGTGATGGGTAGCTTTCCTCTCATGGAAATGGCTCCGAATAAAGCTTGGGCGGCAACATCTCTTGCGATATCATCGTCTTCGTATGCGCAGACCAACCAGTCAATGTCATCAAAATGCTTTAATGAATAAGGCGTACCAAAAACAACAAGGCATACTTTGGTTTTGGTAGATAGTTCCTTTATTATTTTCTTTTCTACTTCGCTTATACCGTACTTCTTACTGGCATAGCTACTCATATCATGCAGACTAATGATGACTTGGTCATACTTACTTAGTTTATCGACTAAGCTGCTTGAGGAACTATTGTCCTTCTTCGTTTGGAAGTGATCTACCTTTGTATAACTACTTAGGCGTTTTTGAAATAAATTGTTCTTTTCAGCGCCAAGCGCCAAGCTAGCAAACTTAGTGTCTTTCAATTTTTGAAAAGGAATGATGTTAGCTTTATTCCTCACCACCGTCATTGCCGACTCATAGAGTTTTCTTTTCAAGATGATCGCCTCAGGAGTTTCAAGGTCTCTTCTGACATTTTGCTCAAAGATGGTGGGTGTCTTGGTTAGCTTATATTTATACTTAGCATAAAGATTTTTTTTGACGGCATTGTCAATTATGCTTTGCGGCAACTTGCCTTCTTCCACATATTTTTTTATCGTCTTCATGGCTGCATCTATGTCTTCAGGAAGCAAAAGAACGTCGTTGCCTGCTAGGAGTGCCTTGGCTTCTACTTCTCCAGAGGGGAAGTGTTTAGTTACTCCCTTCATGCCTAGTCCATCGGTAATAATCAAGCCATCAAAATTCAGTTCTTTTTTGAGAATTTGATTCACTGCTTTCGGAGATAGAGTAGTGGGCATATTGTCTGCATTATCTATAGAAGGAACTTGCAAGTGAGCGACCATCATGCTTTCCACGCCTTGCTCCGCTAAGATTTTGAATGGATATAGTTCTAGACTGTCGATTCGATCACGTCCATGTTTGATCAAAGGCAAATCGTAATGCGAGTCAACATCTGTATCTCCATGACCTGGAAAGTGTTTTGCGCAAGCCATGACGCCATTCTCTTGCATCCCTTGCGCATACATGTAGCACTTGCTACTTACATTCAAAATATCCTCTCCAAATGAACGCGTATTGATTACTGGGTTATTGGGATTGTTGTTTACGTCTGCGACTGGTGCAAAATTGATGTGGGTTCCGATGCGCTTTAGCTGACGGGCAACTTCTTTACCCATATCATAGATTAGTCTGTTTTCTTGTATTGCACCCAAAGTAAGTTGTCGAGGAAAACTTATTCCGTCTTCTTTAAAGCGCATACCCAATCCCCATTCTGCATCAACAGATATAAACAACGGCGTCTTTGCCAATTTTTGATATCGATTGGTGAGTTCTACCTGCTTTTCTGGTGTACCTTGAAAAAAGGTAAGCCCCCCAATATGATAATCCTTGATATAAGATTCTACCTTTTTGTAGTGCGTTTCATCTTTGTTAGAGTAAGCTCTGAGCCACATAAGTTGGCCGATTTTTTCCTCAAGGCTCATGTTGTTAAAAACACCATTCACCCAAGCGTCGGCCTGTGTGTCGGTGTTGCCCTGAGACCAAGATGTTGGACTAAACCCAATCAGGAAAAATAGAATTATGCTTATAGTGCGCATAGATAGTTCATTGTTAATTAGTGTAACCGTTTTTAAAAGCAGCCCGTTTTTACTGTTGCTTCAATACATTTGGATCTAGGCCGATGGCTTTTTGTCTATAAGTTTCCGCTTTTTGTACATCACCAGCTTGCCCGTAGGCATTACCCAGATTCAACCATGCCGAAGCTGAGTTGGGTTGCAAGGTAGTTACTTTACTAAAGTAAGATATGGCTTTTTGCGAATTTCCACTCATACCATAAACGACGCCTAGCAGTCTAATAGTCTCTATGTCATCAGGATTTGCTTGTTCTGCTTTTGTTAAATAGCTTAAAGATTTGCCAAGATCATTTTTTTGTTCTCCAAAATACCTCCCAGCGCTACGATAGGTGATGGCTAGATTATTATTTGCATCTGCATAATTAGGATCTAGACTCAATGCATGCTCATAGTATTGAATAGATTTTTCGTACTCCTGCAAGTAGTTATGTGCATTACCCAAAAGCAAATAAGCATTCTTATAGTTTGGATGAATCTTCACCGCCTGATTCAGGTGACCAACTGCTTTGGTGATCATATTTTTACGCTTAGTCTCGTTGGGTTCCTCCACTGATTTAGTGACCAGTTCTCCACCTACAGAGTTTTGGAGCTTAGCACTGTTGACGGAGATGTCTGCATCATTTACAAAGAGGCTCATATTATTGTACCAGACAGGATTTCGTAGAATAGTCATGATTCCGAATAACAAAGCGACCACACCTACTATGCCTAGTGGCGCAGTATATTGTTTGAAGTTGATTTTGCCGTCATTAAATTTTACAAAAACTTTATGAAGAAATACCGCCACCACAAAGCAAAAACCTACAGACGGCATAAAAAGAAATCGCTCCGCCATATTGGTCCCTACAGGAAACAATAAATTAGACACGATAAATAAAGTCCCTATATAATATAGAATTCCGAAACCAAGGATTTTCTTTTTTGCACTCAACATCAATCCGTAGATCAACAATCCAAAGTGAACCAACACACTCAAAATAACTTGCCAGTTCGTAAAACTCATTATCTCTATATGTCTAGGGTAGTAGTCATGCGTCAATGGGTACGGAAACACCTGCAGCTGCAAGTACTTTAGTAAAGTAAAGAAGATGGTAGCCAGTTTCTCTCCACTTGTGAAAGGCACATAGTTGCTACCCACTACTTTGATGTAAGGATTGTTCATCATCTCCTTAGGTGGATCTCCGCCTACGTCAAAACCAATCACTGCTGTACGCACTACTATAAATAAAATGGCGGGTACTAATAATGGTAGAGTCTTAGCAATAGATTCTCCTAGATTAGCTTTGGTGAAAACAAAAAACATTAATGGAATCACACCAAGAAAAGTGATGGTATTTTCTTTTGAAAAAATAGCGATCAAAAATGCCAAGCATGCAAAGCCAATATATTTCGAATTGGATCCTGCTTCAGATCGATATGATTTCAGCATAAAGTAAGCAGCTACGATACTTCCGAGCAAAGCCATGATTTCGTCTCGCCCTTTGATATTGGCGACACATTCTGTGTGCACAGGATGAGCGACAAAGAGTAGAGCAGTGGCTAAGGCGATAAACCATCCATAACCATAATTCTTTTTATTTTTTAATAGTAGTTGTATCCAGAGATAAAGCATGATGCCTATTCCAGCATAAAGCAGCAGATTGATAAAATGACTGATGCCCGGTTTTTCTCCCCACATACTGATTCCCGCAGCAAACATGACCAAAGTAAAAGGTCGATATCGCCCTCCCGAGACGAGCTTGTCTTTGCCTTCTACTTTAAAGAAACCTCGAAAAGTGTCGTATCGCATAATGTCACCAATTCCTGAGAAGCCTTTTTTGGTAAAGTCATTATCGATGATAACGATACTATCATCCAAGGCATATTGATGGCCTAGTGTGTTGGTGTATAATACCGCAGCAAACACCGCTATGATAGCCATATGCAGCTTGGCATTGGTAAACCAGGCTGGGGCATTAAGATTAACCTTTGTTGATTTACTTTTCTTCTGTTTCGATTTTGCCATACTTTAGTTTACGTGATTTTACGCATATATTTTCACTCCATCAATATAAATATAAATTTAAGAAAAATATGTTTGCCAATGTTGATTTGGGGACTCCACAGACTTCTGCTAAACAGCTACAGTCTGTGGCGGGCTTAGTCTATTACCCTTATGAGTCTATGCTTTCTTTATGGACTTTGTGTTTTACCGAGAGAGCGATGCTTTTCACCACAAAGGCAAAAGTGAAGGCACAAAGAGCAAAAAGTTAGTGCTTCACCCTCCTTTGATTCTTTGTCCTCTTTGTGAACTTTGTGTTTTACCGAAAGAGAGAAGCCTATGTTCTCTTTGTTCTCTTTGTGTTTTACCGAAAGAGAGAAGCCTTTGTGCACTTTGTCCTCTTTATGAACTTTGTGTTTTGCCGAGTAAGCGATGCTTTTTACTACAAAGGCACAAAGAGTACAAAGTTAGAGCTTCATCCTTTTGCCATTACCCCCTCCTACGCTCCAACAAAATCATCATCATCAAACCCAGCATAACCCTGTCGTCATCGTCGCTGTCCAGCTCACCCATCTTAGTCAGCTCAAATTTTCTACCCCAAAATGAAGGTAGCTTCTTGAGCTTTATAACAGGATTTTCTAAACTGTTTTTGACCAAATAAGAAGGATTAAATAAATATCCCGTAAAAAAATTAATGATCGGAATCTCACCAAGTAGCGCATCTCCAACTTTGATCCAACCATTCTCCTCTCCAATCACATATTGTGGTTTCTGATGTTGGTCGATGATCTCATACTTAGCCTTCCAAATGGAGCGCCAACCTTTGCGAGCGATCTTGCCAAATTCATTTCCATTTTCATCAAAAAAGGAATAGGCAGCAGAGAAATCCAGCCATCGGTCCGCTTTGATTTTGTAGATTACTTTAGTTTTTGTTTCATCAGAAAAGATATCAATGTCTTCTTTGAATTTGAACATTTTCTGTTTGACATAGGCTATCGTTTTGCCTGATGCATCTACGGCTGTGAAATCATTAGCCAAGGTGCCAATGTTGAAAGTGAAGTTGACTGGAAATTTGATGTCTTGCATTTGTATCTAGTTTTTAGTTAAAAAATTAATTATTCTTTATACACTTTACCAAGGTCATTGCCTGCTTTAAGAAAATATAGCCCAGGAGTCAATGATGACATATTGATACTTGATGTTTCGAGGCCTAGCATTCCGATAGACACTTGTGC
>CALIEI010000163.1 GCA_938022165.1 uncultured Saprospiraceae bacterium
TCCTAGCACACTCATAGGAAGAATCGAGCCTAGGGCGCCTGTAGCCAATATTGCAATAGTGACAAGCAAAAATCCAACACCAATAGCTGTGAATATAAACGCTCTCTTTGCTTTTTTCTCTGCTCTAATTATAGACTCCGGAGCAACAGCGATTTCCTTCTCATTATTCTCACTGGAATGTATTAAAGACTTAGAAGATAGATTTTTATTCACCGCGTAGGAAGCTGGCGAATATAGAAAAAAGGCAATAGTGAATAATAGTAATGCCTTTACAGAAAGAAGTCTAGAAGGTTTAAATAGCAAATTTTTCTCAATTGTATCGCAATGTACCTAAAAGAATCTTATTTGATATTATACATAGTGTTAAACAAAATAAGGGGGTATCGCTTTATCCACGATACCCCAATATTTTACTTACCCAGATCTGCCTCGTACTCCTCTGCTAGCTTAGCAATAGCGCTCATATTCTTCATCATCTTGATCATTTCTTGACGATATCCCTCCATATCAGTCCCTAATGCTCCTTTGCCCATGGCAATCATATTTTCGTAGTTGGCCTCTTGCTTAAAGTCAGAATTTCTTAGCAGCATTCCAAATCCAGCTACCGTCGCTGCCCATCTAAAATTATCACTTGTTCTTTCCAGTTCTTTTGCATCTATATTAACAGGCTTACTGATCAATTTACTTTTTGTTCCAGCTGGTTTCTTGTAGCGTAACTTTATGGTCATCAACTCTTCAGAATATGACTGGACTTGTTTACTTTTCGCTCTTTGATATTTGAGCGGGTCAACAGTTTTGACAAACTCACTCTCTACCCCAGTTGGCACGATTTCGTACATAGCAGTCACCGTATGACCAGCTCCCAATTCTCCTGCATCTTTTTTATCATCGTTAAAATCTTCTCGTGCCAGCATTCTATTTTCATATCCTATCAATCGGTACGCCTCTACATGCTTAGGGTTAAATTCAACTTGTAACTTTACATCCTTTGCGATTGTGAATAGGTTGCCTCCAAATTCAGAAACCAATACTTTTCTTGCTTCGCTTATGTTATCTATATAGGCATAGTTTCCATTTCCATGATTAGCTAGTTTTTCCATTTTATTGTCTTTATAGTTACCTGTTCCAAATCCCATCACAGTCAGAAACACACCGCTTTCTCTCTCTTTTTCTATCAATCTTACCAGATCCGCGTCACTGCTCACTCCAAGATTAAAATCACCATCCGTAGCCAAGAGGACTCTATTATTTCCACCTTCGATAAAAGCAGATCTTGCCTGCTTGTAAGCCATCTTTATTCCTGCTGCTCCACCAGTTCCTCCACCAGCACTAAGCATATCAATTGCTTCTCTAATTTTTGCTTTTTCATCACCCCCTATAGGCTTAAGGACTACACCAGTACTACCCGCATATACTACAAGTGACACTTTATCTTCTGGCCTTAGATTATTTACTAGCATCTTTAAAGAACCTTGTAGAAGTGGAAGTTTATTGTGACTATTCATACTTCCAGATACATCACAGAGAAACACTAAGTTTGACGCTGGCAAATTTTCCTTTGGTATCTCTTTTCCCTGTAAGCCTATATGGATTAATTTATTTTTTGCGCTCCAAGGGCAGTCGCTATACTCAGTGATTACTTCGAAAGGATCTTCTCCTTGAGGTTGAGGATATTCATAATCAAAGTAGTTTACCATTTCTTCAATTCTGACTGCATCTTTTGGTGGAGCTTGTCCATTATCTATGTACCTTCTAAGATTGCTATATGAAGCAGCATCTACATCTATGGAGAACGTAGAAACGGGTTTCGTGGTAGAGGTTAGGAATCCATTTTCATTGATTATATCATAGTCTTCAGTATTGAGTTGATCATCATTCTTATCTACCGCATGGTAAGTTTGAAAAATATTTGAGTTGTAAGACTCAAATTTAAATGTATGTGTAGATGGAATACCATCTGCATATGTTACTCCATCAATAACTACATACTTTCTTTTTCTCGCATTGTCACTAGAAATATTATTCGACATACTAAAATTACTTACGACCACTTCTTCCAAATCGAATTTAGGAAACAGAACTACTTTCAAATTTCCGTACTCGACGGTCT
The DNA here is from genome assembly GCA_938022165.1 of uncultured Saprospiraceae bacterium. GTDB lineage: Bacteria > Bacteroidota > Bacteroidia > Chitinophagales > Saprospiraceae > JALZVN01. The sequence goes on from CALIEI010000163.1 coordinate 2,111, forward strand.
CGTCAACAACTATTGTTTGGGTAATAAATCCAGTATAGCTTATCTGCAAATTAGGATTTTCAACTTTTGACTGTAATTCAAAATAACCATCTATATCCGTCGTTGTTCCATTCTGGCTATCCTCCTCTATTATGGATGCACCTATAAGGGGTATTTGTTGTTCATCGACAACATAACCACAAAGCCTGATGCTTGCAGCATTCAAATGGTTACATAAAAGTATAAGGCAACTTATCACAAGCATTTTATCTACCTGATTCATTGTTCTCATAATTTGATTTTTATTGTTCTAAAAATTTGATTTACAATTGTAGGATGCAAGACTTTTGAAAAATGCATAATTATTCTATATCTTTTTTATTTGACCTTATTGGAGCCTACCTGACTACACTGCGTTTCGTCATGCCGTTATGTTCCGTAGCTCGCTCTTCGCTGCGCCACCGCTGAAGCTTTGGCGGCACGCGGTCGGCCTCTTCATTTTCCCTACTAAAAAAGTAGGGAAAACTTCGAGTCTGCCTCCTATCGGAGGCACTACTGCACAGCACTAGGCCGGGAGATAATTCAATATTGCAGATTTTATTTTAGGTTAATATTGAGGCCCTTCGGGGCTCCATTCTATTTACCGCCTACGATGGGTTAAAACCCATCGCTATTGTATTTTGTGCTTGCAGCACATTTTTCAGCACAAAGACTGTGCGACTAAGTAGGGATATTGGATAAAGTAAAAAACAAAGATCACGATTCTACCGATCTCCTCTTTGTGTCTTTGCTTACTTTGTGCACTTTGTGTTTTACCGGAAGAGAGATGCATTTTTTACCGAAAAGAAAATTGAGCCATAAAAGCTAAAAATAATTCCAAGCCTGAAACGGAGGCCAAGACAAATACAACATATTAACAGGCTCAATTATACCTCAGAATTGATCATTTATTATTGTATTAAAGTTATATTGGTATTTCATAGTAGAAATAAACAAATAATCTATCGCACTATTTTCGAGACATAAAAAATCAAGGTCAGATGCTGAACTATTAGACCAGTATGTGAATACCGGTGAATTGGCTGTCTTGGGCGAACTTTATCATAGATATATGGAATTGCAATTAGGTCTATGCTATAAATACTTACAAGACAGAGGCAAAGCAGAAGACGCGGTGATGTCTATTTTTGAAGAATTAATCGAAAAAGTAAAACTGCAAAAAATAGATAAATTTGATAAGTGGCTATATGTTTTAAGCAAAAACTACTGCTTGATGCAATTGCGAAAGGAAAACAAAAAATCCTTAACAGTTATTTATGATAACGAGCTTATGCATAATCAAGGAGAAAAGCATCCTGATAATGATTGGTTAGAGGAAGATTTTGATGAAAAAATGCTTGAAAAGCTCGAAATATGCCTAAAAAAGCTACCAGAAGACCAGGCTAGCTGTATAAGGCATCATTATTTTGAGAAAAAGAGCTACAAGGAAATAGCTGATATACTAAATCAAGAACCAAATAAAATACGATCCTACATTCAAAATGGGAGAAGAAACTTAAAAAATTGCATTGAAAGAATCAGGTAATCATATTATCACTTTGTTCAAGAAGTACTTCAACAAGAATGCTTCTAGAATTGAAACGCGTGAGCTTGAGCAGGAAGCCCAAGAGAACCCATATCTGCGTGATGCAATGGAGGGGATTGATAAAATGAGCATGGTTAATCGACGCTCTTCTATCGAAAGTCTTGAAGATAGACTTGCTAAGCGCATAGGTAATAAACAAAGCAAAAAGAGCCCTATGCCTTGGCTTAAGTTAGCTGCTGGTATAGCACTTTTATTATCGGTTGGATTTTTCATTTGGCGACCTTTTAGTAATATGGAAAAGATGTCAAACTTGCATGAGAAAAACACTGAAGAGTCTCAGGCAACTGCAAATCAAAATTTAAAGAAGGATAAAATTTACTATGTGGCAGAAGATTCGCAAAGTGCTGATAAATCTGCTGACGTTGAGAAGAATAATGAATCAGATCTTATATTTCAAATTCCCGATCAAATAGGTGATCAACATATTAATCAAGAATTACTTGAAATTTCTACAAGCGTAGCTAGCTATGATGATAGAGTTGAAAATGCAAATGATGCTTTTTATAAAAAAACAAAAGAAAATAAAAGAATCAGTCAAAATGCAAACTCTAATTCAACTGTACAAAAAAATGATTCTAAGACTTACTATTGGGATGGAAACACAAATGAGGAAGTAGAACAAGATTCTGAAAATTTCACAATGGCTAATAATGAAATGCCACAATCAAATGATAGGGAAACCACAAACAAATCACATGAAGGAGTTGTCATAGATGGAATTGTCTATACTGATGGTTCACCTATTGAATCCAGTGGTCCCTTCAATCCAACGCCAACTTCACCATCTAAAGTTGAATCAAGAGCAGAAGAAGATAGAATTGTATCTCCCGAAGCATATCAAGAACAACTAGTAGAAAATACAACTAGGTCAAAAGCGAAAAAAAGAAATCAAACTAAGAAAATTGAGGGCACAATTACAGATCAATTTGGAGAAGTGCTAATTGGCGTCTCCGTATTTGAAAAGGGAACAAGGAACGGAACTACCACCGACATCGACGGTACTTACAGTTTAGAGATCCCCGACGATGCTAATTCGTTAGTCATTTCTTACACCGGCTTTGACACACAAGAAGTAACACTAGACAATAGCAACCAAGTAGATGTCTCTTTAGAACAAGGCGTAGAATTATCTGAAGTAGTCATTACAGGATTAGGATCTAGTGATCAAAGAGAATCTACAGCAAGCTATTCTGACTACCCTAGTGAGGGAATGAATAAGTTCAAAGCTTATGTAAAAGCTAATCTGGCTTACCCTCAAGCCGCTAAAGAGGCTGGCATTAAAGGAAAAGTAATTCTCCTTTTTGATGTAAATAATGCAGGACGCCCAATCAATATAGAAATCAAAAAATCATTGGGTTCTGGCTGTGATGAAGAAGCCATTCGACTATTAGAAGAAGGTCCAAAGTGGGAACAAGGAAATCGGGAGGGAAAGACTAAGTTGACAATTCGGTTTAAGTAATTGAATTGAAAATTACCTATCTTTAATTTATTGTCCTTAACATATTACAACAATAATTAATCTAACATGAAAAGTCGATTTTTTATATTTCTTTTCCTATATACATATACCATTAATATACAAGCTCAAATCTTTCAGGGAAAAATCCTAATAGATGAAGACCCTAGATCATCCTATGACCTTAATACCTTTGATCTTAATAATGACGGGAAAAAAGAAATATTGCTTCTTCATATAAATGGAATGTCAATTTATGAACGTGTCCAAGATCAAAGTTTCAGTAAAAGAAATATTGATGGTCTATCTGGATTGACCGGAGATGCTACAGTATTTGATTTTAATAAAGATGGTTTTCTAGATATCATTCATGCCGAAGACACAAATGGACTAAGTGTATTAATAAATGATAAAAGTGGAAATTTTATTGAAGAAATTACTATCTCTGATTTTAGTGGAATAGAGATACAGGATATCCTTATCTCTGACATTAATAATGATGGAGAATCAGATATCCTATTAACTTCTTATACAGAAAAAGCGATGTATTCACTTATTAATCTAGGTAATAGCGAATTTTCCGAAAAAGTCTTACTTCCGATTTTACCGCAAAGTGGATTCATGGATGGACCTAATGATATCTGGGCTTATGATTTAGATTCTGATAACAAGATTGATATTATTGTAAGAAACTCGAGTTCTAGATATTCATGGTTAAAAAATAACGGTAATGGTACTTTTTCGGAAGCTATATTGATTTCACAGGTTATTAATAATCCAGATCCAAAATTTGTAGACTTTGATCAAGATGGAGATATCGATATTTTCAATGAAAGAGAAGTGGGTTGGTATGAAAATAATGGTGCAGGAGTTTTTCTAGATTTTAAATCGGTTCCATCTGAAATTACAAAAATTTCAGGTTTTGGCTTGGTCGAGATTGCAGACTACAACTTAGATGGTAATTTTGATTTAGCTCTAATAAGTGTTTTGGGAAAAGAAAACTTCCAACTTTTACTAAATGATGGAAACTTTAATTTTGATGAAAATATTATAATAGAGCAATATCAATCAGGATTTGAAACACTTACAACAGATCTAGATAGTAATGGAACTAATGACCTACTAATAATTACAGGTGGATTCTATACTCCCCCTCAATTACTTTGGTATCCTAACAATATTCCTGTTGAGGGCACCTTATCTGGTTGCATTTATTACGATGAAAACAACAATGGTCAAAAAGAAGCGAATGAAAGACCAATTGAAAATGTACTAAGTAGATTAAGTACCAATGAAGATTATTATGCTCCAAATAATGACGGCTGCTATGCGTATTTCGTCGCAGATGGAATGTACGAAGTAACTTTTCAATCTAACCCTAACTGGATTCTATCTTCCGACTTTAGTGAATACTCTATTGAAGTAAACGGAAACTCATTTCAAGATTTAGACTTCGGCTTTATTCCAAGAGATACATTTCTCAGTGGTATAATGCATGGGGTATCAAACATTACGCGATGCAATACCGACGTCAAGTTTGACTTCACTTTTCAAAATCAAGGAACCACTATAATCACTGAAGGAGTGCTATGGGTCATACCAGACTCCTTGACTAATCTTGCTACCTCAGTATTACCTATAGATACTACTCTTGCTGATGGAAGCACCGGATGGAAGTTTGAAAACCTATATCCTGGTGAGACCATCACTAGAAGCTTAGAATTGAGTATCCCTGGACTAGGTGGCAACATTGAACCCGGCACTAAGATCAAAGTCTTTTCGGCTGCAGAAGTTACCAACACGCAGGGCTTTACCAATTTCTTCAAACACAATTACGAAGAAGAAATTCGCTGCGCCTATGACCCTAATGACAAACTCATCGACCCACTTAGACCAGAGGAAGAGAACTATACTCAATTTGGAGATACCCTGATCTATACGGTACGTTTTCAGAATACGGGTAATGATACCGCATTTAATGTGGTGATTAGAGATACGCTCGATCAAGAATTGGATGTGAGCACTTTCAACATCATCAACTCTAGCCACAGAAGTGAGCTGAGTACCAATATCCAAGATGGTAGATTTGTCACCTTCGATTTTCAAAATATACTATTACCTGATAGCACTATAGATTTTAATGGTTCTCAAGGATACGTCACCTACTCTATTGAAGCCAATGAAGGCATACCTGAAAATACAGAAATACAAAATACTGCCTCCATCTTTTTTGATTTTAATCCGCCCATTGTAACCAATACAACTTTTAATACTATGGTCTCTTGCTTTCCTATAGAAGAACAGTTTATTGAAGCTGTTATTAGCGAAGGTGAGACATACGATCTTCCAGATGGTACTACTGTAGATCAAGCTGGCACTTACACTGTTGTTATTGAAGATGAAGAAAATTGTCCTCTTGAAATCTACGTAGTCACTTTGGATGTGGTATCGAGCGTATCACAATTACCGCTTAATCAATCAATGTTCATAACCCCCAATCCAAATTCAGGGACTTTTATCTTAGAATTAGACGTGAAAGAAAACATTGATTTGGAGGCCTCCATTATTGACTCTTTTGGCAGGGCTATTAAACATTTAGACATTCTGAAGAAGTACACTCTAATCACTGAAGGTGATTTAGCAGCAGGTGTTTACTTTTTGCAAATAAAAGACAAGGAGCAAAGTTTGTTAGGGATTAAGAAATTTGTGGTGCTTGAGTGATTAAAAGTTTTTAGACTCATAGTTGAGTCCACTCCGAAAAGTCACGAAAGCACAAAATGACTCTTTTGGCGATATTTTTCATTTTCTCAATCCACTCATGCTCAGGCATCACTGAATTTCGAGAATAAAAAATCTCATCCAAAAAAGCCTATTTTTTGCAATCCGCTACTTTCCGGAATGGACTCATAGTTTACTGCAAAGTAGATTAGAAAAAACTACCTACTCCACCACCAACTTATGTGTAGTCACTCCCTTTTCTCCAGAAAGCTGAATGAAGTAAACACCGGCGTTTAATTTTTCGATGTTGATTTGATTCTGGCTTAAAGAGCCTTGTAAGCTAGACTGGCCCATAGCATTGAAAATAGTGTAAGAATCTATGTCGCGATCAGATTGGATACGCAACAAATCAGAACTTGGATTTGGAAAAATAGATTCATTGAACTGAGTGGCATTTATACTTTGCGTACTTGAGGTTTGAATAATAGAAGTCGTAGGCACAGGCTGAACAAGTAACTCTTCTGCATCAGCATTTAATACAATTGCGTTGGCAATTTCGATTTCTATTTCAGATTGGACAGATGCACTGAAAGTACAATTAATAAGTGCAATGGTACCAAATCCATCTATGCCTTCTCCATTGGTCCTAGTAAGAGCCACATCTAGAACACCTTCTTCAATATCCTGAAAATTAATATCCCAAATATTTTGGCTATCCCCTGACAGCCATCCTTTTTCATTAAAGCTATTTGGCTCAATAGTAGTAACAGCTGGATCGTACAAGATCTGAAAAGCAATACCATATGCTCCACTTAATTGCTCGTTCACATCACCGAGCGTAATACCTATATCAGTTGCGGAATTCTCAATAATCTCATCGGGAAGATCAACAAATAAGGGGGCTCCCATATTTCTATTTGGATGTGATTCTTCTGTAAAACTTAGATGACTAAGTCCATTATTTTGTACAATCGCACTTATATCATCATCATTAACAAGGCCATCTCCATTGCAATCTGCAAACATTTTATCCAATCCTGAATTTCCGATATTATCATTCCAAAGTATTGATGGTTGGGTAAACCATTCCGTCGCATTTGGTTCTGGTCTAGCTGGCCCAGAAGAACCATTAGCGAGACCCACATGTAAAAGATCTTGTGCATTGACTGTATTGTCATTATTAGTATCTCCTGGCCATACGCAAGCATCTGTTTCATTAATAGTCACCCCAATGGTATTTGTACATCCTTCTGCTCCTGTAACAATCAGTACTGTATTAAAATTTGGTAATGGGAAATTATGGGTTAAGAAAATAGGATCTGCAGCAGTACGATCCACGTATGTAGAGTCAGGAAACCAAGTATATTGTAAATTAGGATTGTTAGAACTGGTTTCAAACTGTATCGAGTCTAATAGACAGCTATAATAGTCTGTCCTGATATCAGACAAACTTTCCTCTACAGTGGCTTCATCTGTATATGCACATCCATTAACAGAAGTAACAGTGATAAAATAATCTCCAGGTGACAAATCAATTATAGTTAGATCTTCACCTTGGCTATTTTGAAATTGCGACACTGAGAGCGGTTCTCCCTCTAGATCTCCTGTAAAACTCGGAAATACGCTCCCATTGTTCATACCCAAAGAAGCACACTGAATATCCAATTGAAGTGATGAATTTTCTTCAAATTCTGGTACGTCAACTGTTGTTACTTGTAAGCAACCATTGGCATCCTCTATACTAACATCATAAGTACCCGAAGCAATATTCGAGATACTATCCGTAATTGCACTATTGCTCCAAAAATAATTATAGTCTTCACCACCATCGTCAGGATATATATGACCTGTGCTTTCACCGTTACAAGATGCGCCAACTTCAAAGTTGACTAAAAAACCTCTTGAACCGTCTATTTCAAATTCGTGGGTTTGTGTACAGCCTAGATTATCTGTTATCGTTAGTGAATAAAATCCATTTGCCAAATTGAAAATTGATTCTGAAGTAGCTCCGGTATTCCAATCAAAGGTCAGTGGGCCTCCTGTAGTATTAGAAGTAGTATTGGTCGTAATCCGGCCTGATGAGTCATCGTCACAAAAGTTATTTTGGATGGTAGTGGTTATTTCAAATCCACCACTTTGTTCTTTCACTTCAATGCCATTGATTACTACTTGTGTGCCATCCGCATCAGTTGCAGTCAAGTTGTAGAAGCCTGGTAGCAATTCATTAACAATTGATTGATCAACAACATTAAAATTGTTTGGGCCCGTCCAAGTAAAAGTATACGGTGGTGTACCAAAAACGCCTGTAGCTGCAATAGAACCTAAATTAGTTTGCATGCATGAAACATTAGTTATCGCAACGCTAACATCAAAATCACTCGGCGTAGTTGGGTTATCTGAAATGGAAACCGATCCAGCAATATTTCCACAAAGCTGTACACTTGCACTCCCAGTATTTGTAAGTGAAACAAATTCAATCCCGAGTACACTATCATCAAATATGATTGGTGATTGCTCTCCTACTTGACCTACAATCACAAAATATAGATTAATAAATTCTGTAGGTGTAGCTGAAAAATCATAAGTATCTAAAGAAGCATTATTCATTCCTACAATTAACACTTGTCCAGTCCCCACAAATGGTTCATTAGTCTCGACCCTAAAGTCCTCATCAAATAAATCTCCTGGTTCAGCACCTACAAAATTCAAGACACTAATGTCATGGTTAATAGTCCCTTGAAAGGCTAAAAAGCCCTCTATGTTCGAAAGGTACATGGTGACTTCAACAGTGTCTCCAGGCATCCCTTCCACATCTTCGATCACAATCAAAGGGCAGTTTTGGACATAACAAATATTGAAGGAAAGTATTAGAACTAGTATTAATAAGAGATTCTTCATGGGATAGATTATGTCTAAATTTAAAGATACGTCATTTTTCTCAAAAGAGCTATTGGCTGTTAGGTATTAGCTTTTGGCTGCTAAATGCTAAATGCTAGATGCTAAATGCTAATTGCTAGATGTTAAATGCTAACCGCAAGTAAAAAAGCGATATGGATAGAAAGGGTGCGACCGTAGGGAGCAGTCACCGCAATGAAATGAAGGGGACGGGAGCGACAGCGCACCCCTGCATAGCCAGGCCCCGATTTTTCATCGGGGATCGCCCAAATAATCCTCATAATAAGGCCTAAATATCACTAGAAAGCTGCCCGAAATATCGTACTTTTGCGCAAAATAATTAAAGTCATGTTTGAAAGTTTACAGGAAAAGTTAGATGGTGCGTTTCAAACGCTGAAAGGAAACAACAAACTTACGGAGCTCAATGTAGCA
>CALIEI010000164.1 GCA_938022165.1 uncultured Saprospiraceae bacterium
TCTTTTGGCGATATTTTTCATTTTCTCAATCCACTGATGCCTGTGCGACTATAAATAGGCGTGCTCAGGCATCACTGAATTTCGAAAATAAAAAATCTCATCCAAAATAACCTATTTTTTGCAATCCGCTAGTTTCCAGAGTGGACTCATAATTTAATTTGCGACGAAAGTTATAAGTTCGATCCATATTCATCGCTAACTTTTAAAAAGTCTATCGTCTAAATCCAATTTCCTAATCTTTTTCTTCTTTAAAAATCTAAAACTAGGATGGGATGGGTTGATAAGAATGTTATATTCCAAAGGAATTATAATAGACGGCACTCTTAATGCAAGTGATTTTTCAGACAAAATCCACTCTTGACCTTCAGACTTGAATTGAAATTCTACATCTTTAATGGCACTTAGTTTCTTAAATTTTGATGGTGAGTAATCTACAATATACTTTTCCGGTAGCTCTAGCTCAATAAATTCCAGCTTATCAGGAACAGTCAATCCATCGAAATGAACAAGAATTTCTAGAACACTAAGAGAAATATTTTGGGAACAGTAAAGTAAAGCAGTTCCTTTCTTGTTCCATCTTCCTCCATATAATTTTGCACCTGTGCCACTAAGATCATTGATGTATTCAGAAGTAGATATTCGAAACAGCTTCATACCTAACTATATACGCCATGCTCTATTCGACCTATCACATCTGTTATCATACCTATGCCGATTGAGGTATCCATTATCTCGATAGGTGTTTTTTGACTCAATACTTTATTCGGTACACGAATCCATGTCTTGAACTTTTCTTTTCCAAATAACTTAAATCCCTTTTGGAACAATTCAATTAACAGTATTAGGTGAGAAGTAATCTCTTTATTTAGGTTGTGGTTTTTGTCATATCTGACTAGTTGACGCTGAGAAATTGGCAAAATAGTGCTTAATTCCTTATCCGTAAGAGATGTATACTCTTGAATGGATCCAATATATTTCGCTTGAATTCCGAGTCTGGTTAAGTTTATAAGATCTACTCTTTGATAAATCGCACCTTCTTCAAATAAATATTGGATATCCATTTTTGTCATTTGTCATAAATATAATGACATTTGACATAAAAATCCACTCTGCGGCAAATTTTAACACCCTAGCTAAAAACGACCTAAATATTGATGTAAATTGCTATTGAGTAAGCAACATGGTTACTAAAGCCTTAGTCGCTTTACGCTTCCCAATCTTTTGGAGAAGCTGATCAAATGGATACCTAAAGTCACAACCAGATTTCCATGCAGAACAGCCATAGCCAGTCTTTCCTTTTACCACCTCTCCTTTGTTGCATTTGGGGCAAACTAGTTTTTCTTTCTTTTGAGCAGACACCTTTTTAGTAGGCATCTTTGCTTTTGGCGGAATCAGTACGAGCCCAAACTGATCATCGAAGCGGACTACCCCATCTACCTTATTTGTACCCCGTTTAAAGCCCTTTAGATTTACTGTACTTCCTTTGCTGAGGAGTCTAAGAATCTGCTTATCCGATATTTTCTTTTCCATAAAAGAAAATGGCAACTTAAAATTACAACCAGACTGCCACTGAGAACAACCATATGCTGTACTTCCTTTTAGCATAGTTCCCTTTTTGCATTTTGGGCAAGCGCATTCCGTCACATTGGTTTTCTTGACTGCTGCTTTTCTTTTGGGTTTTGAGGATGATGCAGCAGAATTTGATTTGTAATTTCTTTTTTTACCAAACTTCCTATCTGGTATCTGGCTCACATCTATTTTGCTAGATTGTTTAGACATGCGAACTGAATCGACAAGTTCAGCAGTCATTTTTTTCATCTCTTGAATAAAAGCACCAGGCTTATATTCCTGCTTATTGATCAGGCGTATTTTCTTTTCCCAGCGCCCTGTTAACTCCGCAGACTTCAATAGATCATCTTCTATAGTCTGTATCAATTGCACTCCAAGTTCTGTTGGGTAGATAGCTTTCTTTTTACGGATGGCATATTTTCTTTTGTATAGGGTTTCGATAATAGAGGCACGCGTTGAAGGTCTGCCTATCCCATTTTCTTTCATCAGCTGGGTCAGCTCTTCATCATCCACGGTTTTACCTGCCGTTTCCATAGCCCTCAATAAAGTGGCATCCGTATAGTACTTAGGCGGCTGGGTTTGCTTTTCTACTAAGCTAGGTTCATGCGGTCCTGACTCGCCTACTTGGAATGCAGGCAATATTTTTTCTTCTTTCTGCTTTCCGGATTTATCATCAGTTCCATTTACAGCATTCGCTTTAGGCGGATATACTACCCTCCAACCTGGATCCACAATTTCTTTACCCGTAGCTTTAAATTTGATTTTATTGACTTCTCCAATAACAGTGCTATTATTGACAATGCACTCTGGGTAAAAATTGGCGATAAATCGTTTAGCAATCACATCATAGATATTCCATTCTTCTCCAACCAGATTTAGCTGCACTCCTGTCGGTAAGATGGCATGGTGGTCTGTCACTTTTTTATTATCAAAAACCCGTTTACTCTTTTTGATTGCTTTGCCCATCAAAGGTTGCACAAGAATACCATAGTTGGTCATACCCTTCATGATACCACCAATTTTTGGGTACATATCATCAGGAAGATACGTTGTATCCACTCTAGGATAAGTCACTACCTTTTTCTCGTATAGGCGCTGGGCTAATTTAAGTGTCTGGTCTGCTGAATAGCCAAAACGTTTATTGGCGTGCACTTGCAAACCTGTGAGATCAAAAAGCTTAGGTGCATATTCTTTGCCCTTTTTCTTGACATTACTTTTCACTGTAAACAGATGACCAGCTACTTGCTGTAAGATACGCTCTCCCTCTTCAATTTTCTCAAAACGACCTTTCTCGTAACGAAAACTAGTATCTCGATATACTGTTTCTAATTCCCAGAATGGCTTGGATACAAAATTGATTATTTCTAGATGCCGCTTGACCAACATAGCTAAAGTTGGGGTCTGTACCCTACCTATGGATAAGACCAATTTACCTGCACCATACTTTAAGGTATA
>CALIEI010000165.1 GCA_938022165.1 uncultured Saprospiraceae bacterium
TTATGGCATCAGTAGAAACTGATTGTAAATTTATCTGAGTAGCAAATCCAGCGAAAGACTCAACATTAAATACTTGATCAAAACTAGCTTCCCCTGAAAATTCGCCATACAAAACGATACCATCAGTATTGGTGGCTATTCCTTGAGGTATGAGAAGACTATTGCTATTAGCAGTAAGCTTAGCTTCCAACTGACCATCATCAATGTTAAAGATGCCAAATGCCCCGGCTTGGAAGCCATTAGGTTCTGTAAAGGTGATCCCGTCAATAGAAAAAGTTTTGTTATAAAAACATGACCAATAAATACGGTCTCCCTCAATAATTAAGTCCGTTCCAGTTTCATTCCCTGCATCGCCAAGAGTCCTTGCCCAAACTTTATCTCCTTGAGCATTACACTTTATAAGATAGGCGTCTGAATTCCCTATCCCTCCAGTATTTATTTGTGTGCCGTCATCGAAATTTATTATTCCTCTATATTCTCCCGTTAGATAAATATTGCCTTGTTCATCAGTGGTGTGCGCTTCATTAATATCATCTAATTGCCCACCTAGTTTTCTTATCCATTTGCCACTGCCGTCAAGATTGAATGCCGCTAAAAATAAATCTTCATCAAAAGTGTTGGTTACGATAGTGTCTGAAGCAACACTGATTTTTCTGTCATACTGACCCGAGATGATAAATTGTTGACTTGGTTCATTCCATGAAAAGTCATTAGTTTCATTGTTGCCTTCTAAACCGTAATTTTCAATCCACGCTGGTGCTGTATTGTCTTGGAGCTTCATAATGAAAATATCTTCATTAGAAGTGGAGACCGCATTTACATCGTCCATAAATAAAGTATCACCAAATGTGCCTGCGATGTAGATTTGATTATTTACGACTTCAATGCCAATGATGTCTTTTTGCCCGGTTCCATTTACTATTTGATGTTCGAGTATGTCGCCATCTGGGCTCAGTGTTATCACGAAAATAGTTCTTGAGCTCCCACTTGACTCAAGAGTCAGAGGGCCAAAAGTAGCCTCATTGGTGAATGATCCACCCAATACCACATTATTGGATTCATCAAAAGCAAGATTGCTAACAAAATCATTCCCTGCGGAGCCACCAAAAAGTATCCATTCCGTTATGCCATTTATTCTTTTAAGTAAAAAGACATCAGAACTGCCTTGATGAGAAAAATCAACACCCTCAAATGTCATAGCTGCAGTATATGTACCATAGATATAGCTAGTTTCGCCATCGATCAGTACATCTTGGATAGAAACGTTAGAACCCTGACTATTCACCAAATATGTATCCGTAAAAAACTGCGCTTGACTAAGCGTTAAAAACCAAAAAAAGTAATTTGCACACAAAATCCATTTTTTAAGGATAGCGGCTATTTTAGATTTTTCCATTACTTTTACTTTCAGTTTTGAGTCCACTCCAAAGTTGAGATTTATAATTTTACGCAAATTACCGAACCATTCATTCAATGTTTAGCATAATTAAAAAATATATGCCCACAAAAATAATAACGTTTAGTCTTCTAGTTTTCGTTTATCTAAGTATGTCTTGTGGTGGCTCTGCTGAGCAAAGTACTGAAGAGGTGCCAACTGTCATAGGCCTTACCTCGCTGCAAAAAATGGATAGACAAATAGAAGCTAACCCTGACAAAGCAGAGCTGTACCTCCAAAGAGGGGACTTATATTACGAATTAGAAGGATTTGATGAGGCCATCGCTGACTATAAAAAAGTAATTTCTTTGGACAGTGAAGGCGTGGATGCGCATATCCGTTTAGCAGATACCTACTTGTCATACAACAATTCTCGCTTGGCGTTAAAAACTTTAGAAGCAGCCTCGTATCAGTTCCCGGCTAATTTATCTATCCTTCATAAGCTGGCTGAGTATCAAATCATACTCAAGCAAAATAACGACGCATTTACTACCTTACAAAAAGCGACAAAGATCGATCGATTCGACCCTAAGACTTTTTATATGATGGGCGTCAACTTTCAGGATATTGACGATGAAGAAAAAGCGATTAGATCCTATAAGCTAGCATTAGAAAAAGATTCTGATTTCATTGATGCGCTGATGAGACTAGGTTTCATTTATGAAGAGAAAGAAGATCCCCTAGCTCTGAAGTACTATGATTCGGCTATTGCTGTTGATCCAGACTTGTATGAAGCCTATATGGCAAAAGGAAATTTTTTAGGTGTACAAGGAAAATTTCAGGAGGCTATTGATGTATTCCAAGAAATGACTAGCCAGTCGGGAAAACAACAGCCTGCCGCATTTTTCAATATTGGTTTAGCTTATTTCCAGATGGATTCTCTCGCCCAATCTGAGAAACATTTTGAAATCACTACTTCACTAGATAATACATATGGCATGGCCTATTTTTATACAGGCTTGGCACAAGAGAAGCAAGGCAAAATAGAGGAGGCTAAAGAATCCTATCTCCAAGCTACCAGTTTTGATGATTCTAGGCAAAGAGCAGAACAGGCTCTTGAAGCTTTAAAGTAGTTTGATTATCCTTTTTAGAGTGGTTCAATTTATTATCTTTTTGATTTTTTGGGCGTGCCCCACATCTCCTTCGCTAAAGCTACGGCGATGGGGTCAGGTCTTGCATGACGCCGCGTTCGCTTTGGTCCCTGCATGCGCACTAGGCTATGCGCGGACTGACGCCAGCCATACTTCTTAGCTATCCGCAGTCGTCATCATTCCACCCCTTCACGCAAGGCTGTTACGAAAATATAAGTTTGAGTATATCATATAAAATTTAATAGCCACAAGGTGCCTGCCCAACTTGCAGAGGTGGGGCTAAATATAAGAGCCCGGGGCTTCAGCCCTGGGTGAATTTAGCGAAACATCCCATTTG
>CALIEI010000166.1 GCA_938022165.1 uncultured Saprospiraceae bacterium
ATACTCAACTTGAAGTGGTATTCCTTGATTGGCAGAACTTTTGCAGATTATAACAGTAAAAATATAAAACTCTTCTCTCTATGGCTCTTAAGTATAAACGCGTTCTTCTCAAATTAAGTGGTGAATCATTGATGGGTAAAAACAATTTTGGGATTGATCCAGATATGTTAAAGCATTATGCTCACCAAATCAAAGCCATTAGAGATCTCGGAACAGAGATCGCTATCGTGATCGGAGGAGGTAATATATTTAGAGGTTTGCAAGCTGCCGACTCAGGCATCGAACGTGTTCAGGGAGATTATATGGGTATGTTGGCTACAGTCATCAATGCTATGGCTCTACAAAGTTCATTGGAGTCTACTGGTGTGTATACTCGTTTAATTTCTGCTATCGAGATGCGTCAGATCGCTGAGCCTTACATACGTCGACGAGCTATCCGTCATCTGGAGAAGGGGAGGGTAGTTATTTTCTCTGCAGGTACTGGTTCGCCATATTTCACTACGGACTCAGCTGCTGCACTTCGTGCCAACGAGATAGAAGCAGATGTTATCCTAAAGGGAACTCGTGTAGATGGTATCTACACTGCTGATCCAGAAAAGAATCCGGACGCTAAGAAGTTTGACAATATTTCTTTTTCACGTGCTATCAGTCTAGGTCTAAATATCATGGACATGACAGCTTTCACGCTTTGCCAAGAGAACGATCGCCCGATTGTGGTATTCGATATCGGTGAGCCTGACAATCTAATGCGGATTGTACAAGGGGAAGCTGTGGGAACGTTGGTGGATAATGATTGATAGATTAGAATTTTCACATTGCTAGAATCAGAATTTCCAGAATTTATTAATTTCCAGAATTTAGTTTGAATGCATAACTGAGTGTGTTCTCCATTCGGTGTCGTGAATAATTGACGCGACATTATAATCTGCCATTTACCATTTATAATTATTTGGGGCCATGCCTCAGTAGAGACAAGGTATGCTAGGTCTCTAAAAGACAAGGCATGCCTTGTCTTTACAGAGCACCGCGCTCTACGATGGTATCCGTTCCTGCTTGCACCACCGGCCTTGGTCGCGCACCCACTCTCCCGAAAGCTTTCGGGATCGTGGCATCTCCGATCGCTTGTCCGGGGATTTTATTCCAAAGTGAATATTTGGTCAAATGTAATTCTTTGAGGAGGACATTTCCCATCGTCATTAGGGAGAACGTCTACGGCAACCTGCCATGTATTTTCATCTATCTTAGTGCCATTGATGGTTCCTTGTTCGATAGTCATACCACAAATACCAACAAGACCTAGTCCTCTTTGATGGGCTGAAGTTTCTAAAATTTCAATATCGTTGTAGTTAAAATTTTCGGTTGAATCCTGTGGTACTACAAATAAGAATGCTACTCCACCGCCACTGTCAAGTATGTCAGGGCACGATTGACTTAGTCTAGTGAATTCAAACAAGTTGTCTTGACCATCTATCGTGGAGAATTCTGAAAAATAGATTACACTATCATTTACTATAGTGCTGTCTACTCTTGGATTAAATAGGATAGATTTGTTTTGAGTCCAGGTGTATTCTGTGGTGGCATCGCTGCAGCCATCATCGTCTGCGCAGGAATTAAAAATATAAACACTTATCAGAATAAAAAATAGTGGTAGGTAGTCTCTAAAATTCATGATTTTTGTTTTAGTAAAGTTTCAATAAAGTTATTGGTTTTTCTTAAAGTGTATTGGCTTTATGTTGGATAGGGAGTGTTGATATTTAATTTTATAATCTTATAACGGATAGTGTGTAGGGTTTGTGATTAGGTTATTCAATTTTGCTTTTTTAATACATTCTGCTATGAAATAATTATTAATTTTGAAGGTATAACTTTTTTTACATCCTCAACAGGGAATAACCATTACTAATGAGTAACCTAAGAGCTAAAGGCATATTATTTTTTTTATTTCTTCATTCTACAGTTTTTCTCTTATGCCAAAACAATAAGTCGTTTGGTATAGGAATTCAAAATGACTTTAATAGAATAATTTTCATTGACAAGAACAATACTGAACCTACAAATACCTATTCAGTTGGCCTTGAATTTCCGATATATTTTGATCTAAATGATAAGTTTCAAATTTTGACTGGACTTGCTATTAATTATAAAAAATTAGAATTCTCTGATTTTTCATTAATATTTGGTTGTGATATAACGCCAGAATTGATGATAGATTCAAGAAATTCATTTCTTGAATCTGAAGTTGAATCTTTATTTCTTGGCATTCCTTTGCAAACGAGATACAAAGTCACAGGTGAAGAGAATCACTTGTACACGAGGTTTGGACTTGACATTTTGATTAATCTAATTACTAATTATAATCATATTTTATTTGAGTGTAGACAAAGAGAGGGGGCAAGAAATGCAGAATATGAGCTTAGAAACTTTATTTGGAACTTAGAATTAGGACTTGGCTATGAATTTAAAGTTTCGAAGAAAACCAAAGCTTTTATAGAGCCCAATATTCAACACTCCATTAACAGAATTTTTAATCCTGCATACCCAATACAAAATGGTCGACTACTTTCATTTGGCATCTTACTGGGATTAAGGTTTGTTTGAAAACGCGCCTTCTTAACTAAAACCCTCCCTTCCATTTTTGTGCGATCTTAAACACAGTCTCGATCATTATAGGATTCCATTGTTCAATATTCCAATCTGTGTTAGCTAAGCTAGAGTTTTGTAGTTTTAGATTTACTTGTTCTAAGCTTTTTGATTGCTCTAATATTCGACTCAGTTCCAATTGTTCTAGATGTAGTTCTTCAGATTGAATTGGATCCTTGAGATTTAGATTACTTGGAGCTTTAAATTGTTTATTGCTTTCCTCAATAGAAGTATTGGTGGCTATGATTTTTCTCATTTGACGATAGTCAAGTTGAAGTTGTGCTTTATCCGCATCATTTTTTAAGCCACTACCCAGTTGTTCCATGACAACAAAATCAAGATTACGACAATGGCGAATGGTTTTTTCAAGAAGAGCAAATACCTCTAGAGGAACTGCATCGTCGTGAGTGTCTCGTCTCACCTTTTTACTCTTATTCACTTCAGAAGACTCCCAAGACCCACCAGAAATATGAATCTCTTTAACCAAATCAAGTGGAAAGCATTGAATGATGTCTTCAAATGATACGTCAAAATTGTGCATTTGACAGTATAGATTATGCAGGTCTAGGATGATAAAACCATTAACAGGTGATACCAATTGGCTGAGAAAGTCGCCGTGTTTCTTCACCTCTTCTAGAGAGTAAGCAAAGGCTAAATTTTCAAGTCCCACTGGGCACGCGCAAGCCTGCGAGATACGTTTGAGTCTGTCTTGACCAATAGATAAACTTGTTTTATTAAATGGGACACTAATTGGAGCACCTTGGTGAAAATTTTCACCAGTCATAAATCCAAAGTGTTCGGTGATGTGTTCAAATTTGAAAGTGTCAGAAATATTTTTGAGATGAGTCAACCACTGTTCTTGATCTGTTGTCCATCGCCCTGAAAAGATAGAGAAGAATACACCATGACCAATGAGCCTATTATTTTTACTGAATTCATTTAGCAACTCGACAAACCAGTCAGGGATATTTTTCACTTTGAATAAAGTATCAATAGACCATTCGATTGCATCTACTTCCTCGGATTGGAATAAGGGTAGAGCTGAAAGCAAGATATTGTGATCTAGATTACACGCAATGGCTGATTTAACTTTAGTCACAGTTTCTAATATTTAGAAAATTAGCCCATGCCGCAGCCAGGACAAGATTTTCTAACTGGATAATAATGAGTTGGTTTAGCCTTGACGTCATAATCAGTTTTGCCAAGTTCTTTATTTGTATTGGGTTCTTCCTTGTTTTCAATCTGAGAAATTGCACCACCTAATAATAAGGCGGCCGCAATACCGACAAGTAATTTTTTTGAAATTTTCATATTCGTTGATTTATTCCTTTTTATAAAGACGAAAAGAAGGCAAGAAAGTATATAAATGCAATGTAAATCTTGATGAATGAATTGTTAATGCAGAATAGAATATTTTCTCTAATTAGAGATATCAACCAAATTATGGAATAAACAAAATTCTCTTCATTCTACAATTCTGAAAATTCTGATCCAACAATTAATAATTTTTCATCGCCACAGTCACCACACTTACTCTTGTGCCCTCTACCTTCAATATCTCTAAAGCGCAGGCTTCAAGAGTTGCACCAGTAGTCATCACATCATCTACTAGTAGTACATGTTTACCTTTTATTTTTTCCTTTTGAGAAATGGCGTATTGACTTTCTACATTGGATAATCTTTCCATTCTCGTTTTTCTAGTTTGACTACTCGTTTTGTGCAGTTTTCTGATAGCATTTTCAAACATTGGGATCTTCATAGTTTTAGAAAGACCTTGTCCATAGATGGCAGATTGGTTATAGCCGCGTGTTTTTAGTTTTGATTTGTGAATGGGTACTGGAACGATAATGTCTATATCTTGATATAAGGGTGACTTGGCCAGTTGCCTACCATAGGATCTACCTAACGACTTTGCTAAATCAATGGCGCCTCTATATTTTATGTTGTAGATAATGTTTTCAGCAAGCCCTCCCTTGATCATCAATAATTGTGCGGCAGCAGTATGCAATGGAAAACGACCCCAGAGGCGATCTGTAAAAGTATTCTCTTGATGATGATGCAAATCTGTGTAAGGCAGATCAAGCTGACAGGCTAAACACATATGTTCTCTAGGCATTGGCGCATCCTGCATGCATGCAAGGCACAAGCGCGGATAAATCAAAGAAATGAAATCTTCTACTATAGTTTGGGCTTGTTTGATGGCTTTGTACATATTCTAGTCTTAGATGCGGCCAACCAATATACATAAAAACAAAGTCAAAAATAAATCTGAATCTAGTCAATCATTTTGAAATAGAATATGAATTTCTTATCATAGTGTATGCTTTTGCATTCGTAATAAATAGATATGTCAAAAAAAGACTTAAAACAATATTGGAAAACTAATCTTCGCTATCTCGCAATACTCTTAAGTATCTGGTTTTTGGTGTCTTATTGCTTCGGTATCCTTTTTGTCGACCAGTTGAATCAATTTAGAATTGGAGGATTCAAACTAGGCTTTTGGTTTGCACAGCAAGGTTCTATTTACGTCTTTGTGATCTTGATATTCATTTATGTTAGACTTATGAATAAGCTAGATAAAGACTATGATGTTGACGAAAAATAGTTCACAAGATTTTTTTTTAAATAATTAAAAACCAAAAAGCCATTTATGGATGTGCAGTTGTTGACTTTTCTTATTGTTGGATTGACCTTCGCACTCTATATAGGTATTGCCATTTGGGCCAGAGCAGGTTCTACAAAGGAGTTTTATATTGCAGGCGGAGGTATTCATCCCATTGCAAATGGAATGGCCACAGCAGCGGACTGGATGAGTGCAGCTTCGTTTATTTCTATGGCAGGCCTGATTTCATTTATGGGTTATGATGGTTCTGTTTTTTTGATGGGCTGGACGGGCGGCTATGTTTTACTAGCCTTATTGTTGGCACCTTATCTTAGGAAGTTTGGAAAATTTACTGTTCCTGATTTTATTGGAGATCGCTACTATTCAAATGTAGCTCGGACAGTTGCAGTGGCTTGTGCCTTGATTGTTTCCTTCACCTATGTAGCGGGACAGATGCGAGGAGTAGGCGTAGTGTTTTCTCGTTTTCTTGAAGTGGATATTAATATCGGTGTACTGATTGGAATGGCTATCGTTTTTTTCTACGCTGTTTTAGGGGGTATGAAAGGGATAACGTACACACAAGTAGCACAGTACTGTGTTTTGATTTTTGCCTTTATGGTGCCAGCTATTTTTATATCCCTGAATATGACGGGCAATATTATTCCACAAATTGGTTTTGGAGGTACTACAGCGGACGGCACTTTTCTATTGGATAAATTAGATCAGCTGCATACTGATCTCGGATTTGCTGAATATACTTCGGGTACGAAATCAAAGGTAGACGTTTTTGCGATCACACTAGCACTAATGGTAGGTACTGCGGGTTTGCCACACGTGATAGTTCGATTTTTCACCGTTCCCAAAGTACGCGATGCTAGGAAGTCGGCAGGTTGGGCTTTGATTTTTATTGCTATACTTTACACCACTGCACCAGCGATTGCTGTTTTTGCCAGAACCAATATGATCAATACCGTTTCAGATAAGCCTTATGCGGAAATGCCAGCATGGGTGGGTAATTGGGAGAAGACAGGTTTACTTACTTGGGAAGATAAAAACGAAGATGGCAGAGTGCAATATTATAATGATCAGAATGATACGTTTGTGACTTCAATCGCCAATCCAAAAGGATGGAATGGAAATGAACTTGTAGTTGATCGTGATATCATGGTATTGGCTAATCCTGAGATTGCGAATTTACCTGCTTGGGTTATTGCTTTAGTGGCAGCAGGAGGACTAGCGGCTGCATTATCTACAGCGGCAGGTTTACTTTTGGTGATCTCTACGGCTATCAGTAGAGATCTAATCAAGAAACAAATCAAGCCAGATATTAGTGAGAAAGGAGAATTGATGTGGGCTAGGGTAGGTGCATTTTTCGCGGTTTTGGTTGCTGGTTATTTTGGTGTTAACCCACCAGGTTTTGTAGCTGCTACCGTAGCACTCGCATTTGGGCTTGCAGCGGCTTCGTTTTTTCCAGCCATTATTCTTGGGGTATTCGATAAGCGAATGAATAGAGAAGGAGCGATCGCAGGGATGGTGGTCGGAATATTATTGATGTTATTTTATATGATGAAATACAAATTGCAAATGTTTGGTGGAGGTGCTTCCGAAGATTGGTGGTTTGGTATTTCTCCAGAAGGATTTGGTACTATTGCTATGGTGGTAAATTTAATAGTCTCTCTGGTAGTTTCTAGAATGACTCCTGAGCCTCCGCAGAGTGTTCAAGATATAGTGGAGAATATTAGAGTTCCTAGAGGCGCGGGCAATGCTCATCAACACTAATGTTTCATGTTCTAAACAAAAAACGCCTGCCCTAAAATAAGGACAGACGCATCAAAACAAAACGAAAAACCAACTTTAAACAAGTTATTTTATATAGAACACTATATTTTGCTATTTAGGTCTTAAGGATGAGATGTTTTAAACCTCTTGTATATCCTCAGACAATAACATATGTGTAAAAACTGTGCCAAGTGTTGCAATCTATGGCACAATTGTAATTACGATTTTGCTGCTTTCAGCCTAACATCAATATTTTTATATTTACCATCACGCAAAACGGTTACCTTGATGATATCTCCTACCTTAGATCGACTAATACTTTCCTGAATCTGAGGCACCGTATTAACTTCTTTATCATCAATCTTTATAATCACATCATTTGTTAATAAGCCTGAAAATTGCGCAGAACCTCCATCTACCAAGCCATCAATGTAGATACCTTTAGCATAATCAAGTCCCAATTTATCTGCTTTTTCTTGATCTATTTCTGCAATTTCTACCCCTAAGAATGCTCTCTGGTAAGAACCATAATCGATTATATCATTGACGATTTTTTTAACAATGTTGGAAGGGATGGCAAAAGAGTAACCAGCATAGTATCCAGTTCCAGATTTTATCGCTGTATTGATGCCCAATAGTTCGCCATCTGTGTTTACAAGCGCTCCTCCTGAGTTGCCGGGGTTCACAACAGCGTCAGTTTGTATAAAAGATTCAATAGCGTCATTGCCTTTTTCTCTAAGTATGTTGATGCTTCTTCCCTTCGCGCTTATAATACCTGCAGTAACCGTTGAGTTAAGCTCTAATGGGTTTCCAACAGCCAGTACCCATTCTCCTATTTGCGCATTATCAGAATCGGCCCAATCTAGCACAGGCAAATCTTCTGCATCAACTCTAAGCACTGCAAGATCAGCTTTTGGATAAGTACCCACTACATCAGCTATATAGGTTCTTTTATTGGCTAAAGTTACTTCTACATGATCAGCAAATTCTACGACATGATTGTTGGTGACAATATATCCGTCTTTAGAGATGATTACTCCTGATCCAGTACCTTGCTGTGGGGCTCCACCATCTCTAAAAAAGAAATCAAAAGGACTCGGCTGCTGGTTGCTGCTGAGTGACTTTTCCTTTTTTGCAGTGATATGCACTACAGATTGTGTGGTGCGTTTGGAAGCGTCTACAAAGTCAAATGGAACCTTTACCGTAGTTGTTGTGGTCTCTGCTGGAGAATAATTAACACCTACAGCTTTGACTTGATCTGCTTGCACCTGTGTATCAGTATCCATAAAGTGGATACCCGCAAGGACAACCAAGCCACCGATAATACCCATAAATAGTTGAGAAAGTATATTCTTCATATTGTAAGATTTTTTATAACATTCTTCAAGAGGGAATCTATTCGAAAATATGCTACAGAGCTTGTATTCATTGAAGATTGTTGATTTTTTAAAAAGCTTTTTAGCACCCTTTTGGCACTATATTTTCAATTACAACCTTTTAAGGTTTAATTTACCAAACGTCTGCCGAAATTTTGTTGTTTTTTGGTAATTTTGATTTAACACGAAATTAACTACCCAAGCAGCCAATATTTGGTATTAAATTAAAAGATACCTCTGTTTCCTATTTTATTAAATTAGCTTAACTGTATATAATTTAGAATGGAATATCAGGCTTCAAAATCTCCAGGGCTTAATGCTTTAATTACTCCCGAAACAGATTTTGAAAAACAAATATTAAATGATCCTGACGTAATTGCTGGATTGCAATGGGGGTTTCCTCGATTTGGGCATCCTGAAGGAAAGGTCATGTTCCATGTCAAAGAAATTTTTGACAATATTGATTCTATTAATACTAATCCAGAATTAAGAAGAAAGCTTCGAATTCTAGCCTTGGTACACGATACTTTTAAATATAAAGAAAATCGTAAATTAATGGCTAAAGATTGTACTAAACATCATGCACATATTGCTTACGAGTTTTTGTCAAATTATACAGACGAACAAGATCTACTGCAAGTAGTCAAAACGCATGATGATGCGTATTATGCATGGAGAGCAGATCATGCTTACAGAGATCCAGAGACAGCTTCTATAAAGTTAACGAAGCTAATGAAGGAAAATAAGAATCACATAGATTTATATTATGCTTTTTTTGTATGTGATACACGCACAGGAGACAAGAATCAATCTCCTATACGTTGGTTTGAGGAAAAATTGAATATTAAAGATAAAATCAAGATATAAACTAACTGTTTTCGATATTTTATCTTTCGAATTAAATATGAGTCTACACCGAAAATTGACGTAGTTCATTTTAGGATTTTCTGTAGTGGACTCAAATATATTTATTAATTTTATACGCAAATGACTGGTAGTAAGGAGCTTTCTAAAACTGAAAAAGATCTCATCTTTGAAAATGAGTTTTTGCCGCACGCAGACGCCTTGTCTACCTTTGCATATCATCTTACCTTATTCGATGCTTCTGCTAATGATTTAGTACAAGAGACCTTTTTAAAGGCATATAGATTCATTGATAAGTATGATGTGGGAACGAATGCTAAAGCATGGTTGTTCAAGATAATGAAGAATGCCTTCATCAACGATTATCGGAAGAAGAGCAAACAACCTTCAAAAATTGATTACGACGAGGTAGTAAACTTCCTAGATGAAGGAAAAGATGCTACACTCAGTAGTTATCAGGATCTGAGAGAGGAAATGTTTGAAAATTTAATGGGTGATGAAGTGACTAACGCTATCAATGCCCTTCCTGTAGACTCTAGAACAGTCATTCTCTTATGTGATATTGAAGGATTTAGCTATGAAGAAATAGCCAAAATTATAGATGTTCCTGTTGGAACTGTAAGATCGAGATTGCATAGATCGCGTAATATGCTCAAAAAGAAGCTGCAAGATTATGCAACTAATCTCGGATATAAGGATAAAAGAAAGAATACTTAATTTAATTGCTTAATTAATAAATGATTATGAGTGATCAAAATTCTAACCAAGATCTAACGAATAAGGTTAATATGTATCTTGATAATGCCCTCAGTAATGAAGATGAGATGAAGCTTCTAAATCAGATGCAAGATGATCCTTCTTTTAACGCACTTTTGACAAAAGAAAAGTCGTTCAGAAAGCTAATTAAGAATAATGTGCCTCGTAGAAAGGTATCCGATGACTTTATCAAAGGGATTATGCGTAAAATAAATACGGACTAGTATATATTTGCCCCCCTAAAGTATTTATTAACTCCCTAATCTTTTGATGGTGTAAGTCACCATTACTTGCGATGAAGCGATTTGCTATTCTAGCCTTAGTTATTTTCTCAAGCCTTTGCTGTGCCCTTACTTTAAGTTCGCAATCTCAAGATAGTATATACATCAAAAAAACACCCCTATCCATCACTCTGGATGGGCAACTACAAGAGGCGTTTTGGGAAGATGGCTATTCCGCTAAGAATTTTTACCAGTACTTTCCAGATAACGGTAAAAAGCCTTCACATCCTACAGAGCTATACTTTTCATTTACTGATGATTTTCTTTATGTGGGTATTAAATGTTATTCCGCTCATAATGATTACGTCGTTCCATCCTTGCGTAGAGATTGGCAGGCAGGTGGTAGCGACAATATTACCGTGATGTTTGATACCTTCAATGATGGTCAGAATGCATTCATCTTTGGGATCAATCCGGAGGGCGTCTTGCGTGAAGGGACCATTTCTAATGGCGGTACCGAGTTTTCGGATTTTTCGGTAGCATGGGACAATAAGTGGAAAGCAGAAATTTATAAAGGAGAAAAATTTTGGAGTGCAGAAATGGTGATTCCATTTAGCACCCTTCGTTTCAAAGTAGACTCCAAGACATGGCGAGTGGGGGCCTACCGATTTGATAGTCAAACCAACGAAATTTTGACAATGCTAAACAATCCCAACAATCAGGGGATTACCAATTTGGCTTTCATGAAACATATGGTTTGGAAAGACCCAATCCCAAAAAATAATAAAAGCATTTCTTTGATCCCATTTGTAAGCGCAGGTATCACCAGAGATAAAGAAGATCTAACAGAGACGAGTGCAAATACTTTCACAAAGGTGGGAGGCGATGTTAAGATCGGAGTAACTACTGGTCTCAATTTAGATTTGACATTCAATCCAGATTTTTCGCAAGTGGAAGTGGATAGGCAAGTGACTGACTTGGATCGCTTTGAAATATTTCTTCCTGAACGTAGACAGTTTTTTATTGAGAATGCGGATCTCTTTAATAGCTTTGGTAATAGCAGAATCAATCCATTTTTTAGTCGACGGATTGGAATTGCGACAGATACCACTACATCAAGCCGAATTGAAAACCCGATTTTAGTAGGTGCGCGACTCACGGGTAAGATCAATAATGACTGGCGAGTCGGATTGATCAATATGCAAACTCAAGAAGACAAACAAAATGATTTGCCGAGTTTTAATTATACAGTAGCAGCTGTACAGCGAAAATTATTTGCTCGTTCTAGTGTGGGGCTTATTTTTGTCAATCGTGACAACTTCACAAATTTTGAATCCGAGACCTTGGATTCCTTCAATCGGGTTATCGGCCTAGATTACAATCTAGCCACCAAAGACAATCGATGGAATGGAAAAGCTTTTATTCATAAGTCGTTTACTCCAGACCAAAACACAGATGACTTTGCGCATGGCTTGGAACTAAATTATACAAAGGGAGTATTGCAGTTAGGTTGGAATCATCAGTATGTCGGTGAGAACTATGATGCACAGACTGGCTTTGTTCCTAGGACGAATTATTTTCGTATCAATCCAGATGTACGACTAAATTTTATAGTAGCCAATGGTACCATCAATCAACATGGCCCGGGACTTGAATACAATCTTTTTTTAAACAAGGATTTAGTGCGTACAGATGAAAATATCGATTTGTCTTACTCTTTGAGCTTCGAAAATAATAGCCGCCTCAATATCAATGCGAGCAAGATTTATACTTTGCTCACCAGTGATTTTGAAGTATATGCCGACCAGCCTGCCTTGCTTGCCGGCACCGATTATGACTATTTTCAAGTAAGGCTTAATTTTAGATCTGATCGTCGCAAACCATTTTCATACAGTATAAATCCTACCATAGGTACTTTTTTCAATGCAAGGTTGCTTGCACTGAGCGGCAATGTAAATTACCGTTTTCAACCCTATGGTTCTATCGGTATTCAAACCAATATCAATCGCCTAATTTTAGAAGCGCCATTCGAAACGACCAATTTAGTTTTGATTGGACCAAGAGTAGATATCACTTTTAGTCGCAAAATATTTTTGACTACATTTTTCCAATTCAATAATCAGATCGAGAATTTCAATATCAACGCTAGACTTCAGTGGCGTTTTGCTCCAGTGTCGGACTTCTTTATAGTCTACACGGATAATTATAATATCGATGGATTCATCAATCGTAATAAATCTCTAGTAGCCAAATTTTCTTATTGGTTTAATATTTAATGGGTTGTGTTGGGGCCATCCCGCACCTAGAGAAAATTCGTGAATTTTCTCTTGATGCGGGACCGGGTCATCCGCTTTACTTCGACAGCTAGCTGAGGATTCAGCCAGACCTACTGTGACATCTCTCCACTATCGTTGCGAGCTATCACAGTAGGGGCTTCATTTCTCATCTATCCGCCTACGTGCCCGCTACTCCCCCTTGTCCGAATGAATGTTGGTTTTTGTATTTTATATCAAAACAATAAACGAAATTTTCTTCCTTTCAAATTTTATAAACCGAGAGCGAGATAGGGGTAGTAGCGAACACGTAATACCATCTAAGTTTTTAGGTGGCACAATAGTTTTCGAGGAGAATTTTTTGAGGCCAAGGCAAAAAACACAGGGATAGCCTTAGCTATCACGAGTATTTTTAACGCAGGGATCAGAAAATTATTCCGAAAAATATGTGGCATTCTAAAGCTTAAATGGTATCTGGGATAGCTGATCTATGAAGCCCTGCTGGACATAGCTCGCAGTGAAACGAAGAGATGTGTCCAGCAGATTGGCTGAATGATCTGGTAGACGCTGAAGTAAAGCGGATGACCCGGCCCTGATCTGCCTTCCGCAGTCAGGGAATCTCCAGAAAATGAATTGCCCTTATCAACTAAGATTGTAGAATTTCAATTTGCACTTGCTTTGGCTGCGATACGTCGAAAAAATTCAAGCGCTACCACAGAGCGGCTCGGGAGATAGTCAAAGTCATTGTATTTTGGATTAGCAGATAATTTCACGATTACCGTTTTGGTAGTGGGGTTAATGTAAATATTTTGATTGTACACCCCTTGTGCCATATATTCTCCTTGCTCACTGGCTGGTATCCACCACTGGTATCCATAACCATATATATTGGTAGATACCTCATTGTCGCCGGGCATGAGATGTGGTGCGTCTGGCGTGACGGACGCTTGTACCCATGATTCGGGCACTATTTGTTGGCCATTGAATTTTCCATTGTTGAGATACAAAGAGCCCATCTTGGCGTAGTCTCTCAGTGTGGCGTTGAGTAGTCCGAGTACGCCCTCCATTTTTTGTTCATCTATTATATAGTATGCGTCATCTTGCATGCCCATAGGGTTCCAGAACTTCTCCTGCATATATTGCGTGACGGTCTTTCCCGTGGCTTTGGTGAGTACCATTCCTAGTACATGTGTGTTGATACTTACATAATGATTGTATGTGCCTTGTGGCCTTACGTTTTTAAGTGTGGTAGCAAACTCGTCAGTCGATTTACCAAGTGCAAAACCTCTTCCCCAGCGATTGATGTCACTGGAGAAGTCACCATAGTCTTCATTGAATCCAATGCCCGTAGACATTTGCAGTGTGTTTTTGATGGTGATGCCCTCATAACCTGATCCTTTGAGGATAGGGCAGTATTCATCGACAGTTTGCTCCAGACTTTTGATGTGTCCTTCGTCAACGGCTATGCCAATGAGTGCCGAAAGAAAAGACTTGGCCATAGACCAAGAAATATTTTTTGTGGTGGCGGTATTGCCTAGGTAATATTGTTCAAAGACTACTGTATCATTTTGTATGACCATCAAGCCAGTAGTATTTGAATCTTTCATGAAGTCATCTGAGTTCATGTTTTGCTCCTCGTATACAAAATTCGCGGGAAGAGTAAGTTGTTCTCCTTTTGGATATTTGAAAGGGGTAGGTGAAGGTTTGATGCGGCTCACGGGCATCAATTCATCAAAGCTTCTAAAATTTTCAACAATACGGTCTTCATCAAAAAGGTGAATCACTTCATAAAGCCTTTTTAGTTTAGTAGAAAACACAATTGCAAGGATCAGCAGTAAGGCAAGGAGTGCAAGTAGGATTTTAGAGAGCATTTTCATCTTTGATGTTTACTTGTCTAAAATTACGAATTTATTTAAGCACATTTTCTAAATAGGTTATTTACATAGGTTTTTTGCCCTTGAGAGAACAGATGTACCACGTTGAAATTATATAATATTCCCTTAGGGACTTCAAGTAGTCGCATATATGTAAGTAACTGCGCCTCATTGATGGGTAAGAGCAGGTCAGCTGCTTTCAATTCTACTACTATTGCATTCTCAATTAAAAGATCACACCGAATCTGTGCTTGTGTGTCCAACTCCTTATAAATTATTGGAATAGTTACTTCAGTTTCAAAATTTATATTCCTTAAGCTGAGCTCATGCATCAAGCACTGATGGTACACTCTTTCGAGAAGTCCTGGACCAAGGACTTTGTGTACTTCTATCGCAGCTCCATTTATAGCATAAGTTAATTCGTCTAAATAAGATTTTTTCAAATTCATTACAATTCTTTATTAATAGACGAATTCAAGAACAGGATTCCATAATTTTTTTGAAATAATTTTACTTTCTGTGCTCTTTGTCTTCTTTATGCTCTTTGTGTTTCCCTGAAAGAGCGATGTTTTTTCACCACAAAGAGACAAAGTAAAATACAAAGATCACAAAGCTGGATCTTCTACTGTGTCCTTTGTCCTCTTTATGCTCTTTGTGTTTCCCCGAAAGAGCGTTGTTTTTTCACCACAAAGAGACAAAGTAAAATACAAAGATCACAAAGCTGGATCTTCTACTGTGTCTTTGTCTACTTTATGCCCTTTGTGTTTCCCCGAAAGAGCACTGTTTTCCACCATTTCCAAAGTTAAAATTCACATCCAAATTTACAATAACGAGTCTAAAATACAATCACCATAAAGCGCACATTATCAATTATTTATCCGCCCATGTTAACTAAAGATAAAGTAAACATTAAGCTTCCTGCATCAACAAGCCTCCCACTTCGAATCAGGTTAACCCAAGGTTAATAAACAAGCAGAAAATAGAGGGTTAATTAAACTATAGATAACTGTAGCTTAAATATAGCTTAAGTAATGAGGCTTACCTTTGTAGTATACAAAATCAAAAAAAATATAATCGAGAAATGAAGTTAACAAACGTACTATTCCTTACAACACTTGTTTTAGCATCTTTAATGTTTTCATGCTCAGATGATGACGATGCGAATCCATGCGCTGCGACACTTTGCCCTATAGGCTTTACCGCAGTAGCAGTAGGCTCAGTTTGCGAATGTGTAGACGATGGAATGACAAGCCCATGCGAAGGAGTGACTTGTGGAGTAGGGACTATACCAGTTGTGGTTGGTGGCAATTGTGAGTGCCAAACAGATCCAAATGCAATCAGCACAGTAGCTGTTACAGGATTTACTGGAACAACTACCTGGACAAAAGATAATGTGTACGTACTTAATGGAAAAGTAGTAGTAGGAGAAGGAGAGGTATTAACTATAGAAGCGGGAACCATTATCAAAGGATCTGAAGGAACAGGTTCATTGGCATCGGCATTGATCGTAGCTAGAGGTGGACAAATTCAAGCTTTAGGTACAGCTTCAGAGCCAATCATCTTTACATCAGTGTTAGACAATATCACTCCAGGTAATATCATGAGTCCAAACCTTACAGAATTTGACAATGCACTTTGGGGAGGACTTATCGTATTGGGTAATGCTCCTATCTCAGCTGGATCAGGCGATACAGAATCTCAAATAGAAGGAATTCCAGCGGATGATTTGTTTGGTAGATTTGGAGGAACTGACGTTGCTGACAATTCTGGTACTATCCAGTATGTTTCTGTGAGACACGGAGGCGCATTGATTGGAGACGATAATGAAATCAACGGAATCACCTTCGGTGGAGTTGGAAACGGAACTACAGTAGACAACATAGAAGTTGTCGCTAATCTGGATGACGGAGTAGAGTGGTTCGGTGGAACAGTCAACTGTACGAACGTAATCGTGGCAATGGGCGAAGATGATGGAATAGATATAGATCAAAACTACGCAGGAACTATTTCAAATGCAGTAGTAATACAATCAGGTGCTACATCAGGCGACAACGCACTAGAGATTGACGGTCCAGAGGGATCAACTTTCACAGATGGTTTATTTACAATCGTTGGGGTGACACTTATCGATGAAGACGGTGGTGCAGATACAGCAGCTGACTTGAAGTCAAATATGCAAGGGACGATCACCAATGCTTCTTGGAGAGGTTATGCAGATAATGTAAAAATTAGATTTTCTTGTGAAGCGTCTGATTGCTCTACACCAAGAGCAGACACTTACCTCAACTTTATCAATGGAACTGCTCAGATATTGGATAGCGAATGGGTAGGAAATGCTAGCCTAGAAGATTGGACTACAGTATATGGTGATGAAGATTGCGCAAACGATGAGCCATGTATGGTTTCTCAAGCAGAGCAACAAGCAATCACGACTATGCTTTCAGCAGGAGGTAGTCTTATATCTAGTGAAGCGAGTAGAGGAGCAGACTTTGCACCATTTGCAGATTGGACATGGTCTTCTCTCAACGGAAAACTTAACTAATTTAGAATAAAGAATAATCAGTATCTATCCTTTATGGATAGATGCTTTTTTAAACCTTAAATAAAATTGCAACATGTTTATTACTAGATTTTTCAGCATAGTTTCGCTGATGTTTTTATTCTCCTTTTCTTCTTTTGCTCAAACGGGCACATTTACAGGAGTGGTTACAGACGGAGAGAACGGAGAGCCAATTATGTTTGGTACCGTTTTCGCAAAAGAAACCAGCACAGGTACAGATACGGACTTCGATGGAAAATTCGAACTAGATCTTCCTGTAGGTACTTACACCGTAGAGTTCTCTTATGTAGGCTATGCTACCTTTACGGCAGAAGCAGTAGAGATCACTGCTGACAACGTAACCGAACTACCAGTTCAATTAAAAGTAGAAGGAGAATTGCTTGACGAGGTTGTCGTTACTGCTGAAGTTATTCGAAATACAGAAGTAGCACTTTTAGCTATTCAAAAAAATTCAACTGGACTTTTAGACGGTATCTCAAGTCAAGCCATCAAGCGTTCTGGTGATGGAGACGTAGGAGGCGCTATCAAAAGAGTTGCTGGGGTATCTGTAGTAGATGGAAAGCATGTAGTTGTTAGAGGATTGGGAGATCGATATTCAAGAACGATCTTGAATGGCATCAGTATCCCAGGTCTTGATCCTGATAAAAATTCAGTACAGTTGGATGTCTTCCCAACTAATCTTATAGACAATATCATAGTTCACAAATCTTTTTCACCAAACTTACCAGGTGACTTTACTGGAGGTATGGTTGATATACTGACTAAGGATTTTCCAGACGCTAAAACACTTACGTTTTCTGCATCGGGAGCTTACAATCCTAACATGCATTTCAATAACAACTTCATTACTTATGAAGGAGGAAGCACTGACTTTCTTGGATTTGATGATGGTACTAGAGAATTGCCTTTGAGTACAGATCTAGACATACCAAGTGTTACAGAAAATGCTAGACTATTAAATACGGCGACTAGACAATTTAATACTACAATGGCTTCTATCAGAGAGCAAAATGGGATCAATAC
Source organism: uncultured Saprospiraceae bacterium (assembly GCA_938022165.1). GTDB lineage: Bacteria > Bacteroidota > Bacteroidia > Chitinophagales > Saprospiraceae > JALZVN01. The sequence goes on from CALIEI010000166.1 coordinate 17,969, forward strand.
CAATTTTGGCGCTTCTTTTGGAAACCAAAATAATTTCGAAAAATTTGATTTAGGATATACTGTATCTGCTAATTATAGAAAAGAATCTGAATTCTATGATGATGCACAGTTCAACACCTTCTTCAAATCTGGCGATCTTACAGAGACGCAATTGTTCCCAAATAGAAGAGTCGATGCACAGCTAGGTACAGAAAATGTACAGTGGAGCACATTGATAGGAACAGCTATCAAAACGGATAGATCGAAAATCTCTCTATCTGCAATGCACACACAAAATGCAGTAAGTAGAGCAGCTTTCTTAAACCAAACTACACTAGAGTTTGGTCAGGCTGAAATCGAAAAGCACACTTTAGAATATTCTGAGAGATCTATTTCAAATATACTTCTAGCAGGTAAGCACGAATTTGGAGAAGGTAATCTTGAATTGGATTGGAGACTGTCTCCAACCTTATCAAGACTAAGTGAGCCAGATATTAGAGTAACAGCATACGAAACAACTAATGGTGGACGCTATGAGCTTAACCCAAGTACAGGTGGTGGTGTGACTAGAACTTGGAGAGCAATGGAAGAGTTGAGCTACAATGGAAGATTTGATTTTACTTACAAGTTTAATGGAATCAAAGGTGCAGAATCAAAATTGATGTTTGGATCAAACGCCGTAGTTAAAGAAAGAGACTTCCAAATCTTGGATTATGTATTTCTTGTACGTGCAAGAGGAACCATTGATTTCACAGGAGATCCTAATGAAGTATTTTCTGAAGAATTACTTTGGACGCCAGAGTCAGGTGCAGGTACTTATACACAGTTCAACTTTGAGCCAGCAAAGACCTACAATGCAAGGCAGCACATCATCGCGGGTTACGCTATGAATGAATTGCCAGTCAGTGAAAGATTCAAAGTGATCTATGGATTGCGTGTGGAGAAGACAGACAACTGGTATACAGGAAGAAGACAAAATATTGTAAATCCTGAAACGGATTTATACGACAACAGAAAAGTGTTGGATGATCTAGATTTCTTACCATCTATCAATACAGTGTACACACTAGCTGAAGATAAGAATGCTGGTAAAACTATGAACCTAAGAGCATCAGCTTCGCGCACCGTGGCAAGACCATCTTTCAAAGAAAAGTCTATCGCACAGATTGAAGATAGAATTTCTGGTAGAACGTTCATCGGTAACATTGATTTGGTTTCTACAGACATCACCAATGCAGATGTACGTTGGGAGTACTACTTACCAAAAGGAGAGATTTTCTCAGTGAGTGCATTCTACAAAGGATTTACAAACCCAATTGAACTTACCGCTTTTGATGCTACTTCACCTAACAGTTTCACACCTCGTAATGTGGGTGACGCACAGGTAGTAGGATTAGAGTTTGAGGTTAAAAAGAACTTAGGATTTATTCACCCAGTATTGGATAAATTCAAGCTAAGCGTCAATACAACTTTAGTACATTCTCAAGTGGCGATGACTGATGAGGAGATTGCAGGTAGAGAGATTGCATTGAGAAGCGGAGAGGTTTTGGGCGATACACGTCAGATGGTAGGTCAATCACCTTACTTGATCAATGCAGGCTTGACGTACATGGATAGAGACAGAGGTTGGGAAGGAAATATATCTTTCAATACTCAAGGTGAGCGTTTATCGATCGTAGGTATTGGAAATGTACCTGACGTATACGAAAGACCATTCGACAGTTTAAATCTGAAATTATCTAAGCAGTTCGGTGCTACACAGCAATGGAAAGCTAGCTTAGGTGTACAAAATATATTGGGTGACACAAGAGAAAGAGTATATCGTGCTTACGATGACGCTGATCAAATCTTTGACTTGTTCAATCCAGGCCCTATGGTGAATATGGGAATCTCATATAAGCTGTTCTAGGCTAAAGACGCAATTTTATTATAGGTTTATCCTATATAGGCTGACAGTTACTTGCTGTCAGCCTTTTTTGTTTTTAGGAGTTTAATTTTTTGGGGCCATCACGCCTTCACTGAAGTTTCGGCGTGACCGCGCTATGGGTCACCCTGCCTGCGGCAGGCAGGTCCGCTTTGCTTCGGTCCTGCAGCAGCTCTACCACTTTGACAGCCCACTGCTTTGGACACTCTCCTTATAGTCGAGTTGACTACTATCGCTTGTCCGAGATGACTTAAATTAAGTAGTGACTTACTTTTTCGAGAGCACGGTTATCATTGATGTTGAAGTTTAATTTGTGATTGGTATGCATCATTCAAATTCACTGATACTTTTATTGCGGGATAGTTTTCTTCAATCTCGTTTAAATAGGCTAACAGCATTTTCCATTAAAATTGCCTCCAATTGTGAGGATAGAATATATAAAGGAAGAAGTGATTAATAGGACAACCTTTTAATGTAACTAAAAAAGCTCTAGTTTTCAAAAAACTAGAGCTTCTTTATTTAGTAAAATATATTGGTCGTTTTTTATTACTAGTGTAAGTGTTCCATAACTTAATGATTTTAATTTCAACAATGGGATTTTAGATTCTAACAATTCTTTTTTCTCCAGTCTTTGAGATGTAATCACAATCGACTGTTACACTTGTACTTTCAACCTTTTTGCTTTTTATTGCTGAGAGCTATTCACAATCTGAAGGACCAATAGAATAGCCTTTTTGGCTAATAAAATATTCCATTCGCCCTGCCTCTGCATCTAAAATGGCAGCAAGGTGAGCCACCATACGACATTCAGAGTCATATTTATTGCTGCATATTTTATGTGAGACCATTCGAGTAAATCCGGTTTGTAAATCTTTCACCTTGCCTGATGCAAAACCATAATAATCACCATGTATATATCCGCATTCCTTTATGATATAAGTTGGATCCTCAATGAGATATCTATTACCCCAAAAAGGATCATCTAAACAATAATTTTGTATGCTGCCTTTTAAACTTTCCTTTACTTTTTCCTCAGTATCGTAATAGCAGTCACTTTCAACGTTTATAACACTAATTTTTCCTGAAGAAACGCTTTTAGCTTTTACGTAAGCCCTACCGCCAAAACAGTCTATTGATTTTTGAGGTTCAGTTTCTATCTTAATTTTATTGTGCTTTTGCCCCGATGTACTTAAACATCCAACAAAAATAATAAGAGTAATTATGGTCTTCATTTTATATTTTTTTAGTGAAAAAAATCTTAATATTTTTCAAGGTGACAATCTATTTAATATCATTTTTAAAATTAGACTTAATCTTGTTATGATTAAGTCTATATCTCATGTATTCAATTTTCTTATTCAAATATTAATGGTTCTACATCAAAATCTGAACGCTTTATTTTTATGTATTTTGGTTTATACCCTTTAATTTTTTTGACTCGGTTAATTAATTTATAATACTCTTGTTGAACCTTATGCTTTGCTTCAGAAGCGGTAAACCCTTTTTTACAGAAAATGCTCCCCAGGATATAACTTTTATTAAGATCAAATTTCCCTAAAATATAGTCTACAAACATATCTTTTACTTCAAAACTTCGTACGTCCATAGGCCTGGCTTTATTTCCTAAATAAGGGTAAGTCCCCAAAATGAAATATTTCACTAATCAAGAGTCCATAATCAATAGTTATATCAGATGCGGATTCTGGCACTGTTGTATATCCTGCACAGTACATATATTCCTCTTTATCTTGAGAAAATCCAACCAAGGGTATAAAGAATAACAGAAGCAGTGTTTGTAATTTTTTCTTAGAAAAAAGATTTTATTTTTTTATAATACGTATAGATTTTTGTTTAGAACTCATCGTTTATCTCTTCACGATATTCTTTAGCTCGCTTACAGTCAGCTGAAGAACACCTACCTTTTTGAGCATCTTGAACCACAGTAGTTAATTTCTCTATAAGAGGACCTATAATATACCAGTTTACTGGGTGTCCTGCACCATTAATTAACTGTTGTCTGATCCCTACACAAGTCTCAAATAAAGAATTATTAATCTCATTAGTGGGGCTAAGTTCTCCAACTTCTTCTTCTAGCACTATTGCTAATCCAAGGCACTTATCTTTTGAATATTGTTGGCTAAATCCAGTATTTACAAAGAGAAAACTTGAGATAAGCAAAACTAAGGGTGGTATTTGGTTTTTCATTTGGTAGTTTTTATTTAAAAAAAATTCTGAAGAACTAATTTTGAAGACACCTACAAGTGGCCATTATTCTTCCATGATTTATCTTACTATTTTTAATCTTCGCATTCATCAATATCATATTCAACTGCTGAAATCATTTTTCGAATATTTTGATGATAGCACATTTCAGATTTCAGGTCACTCAATAATTGTCTTTTTGCATCATTCTCTGATTGGTAGCGACAATCTATTACTACGATGATGTATTCTTCTTCTCCCTCTTCACAATTACAATTACGATACTGACCACTTCTTAAGCATTTTGTTTTTACAGAAGCAGAACCACCGTACTTTATTGTAGATGAAATTTTTATATCTGTATCGTTACTTTTAGTAGTCTCACCGAGATTAAATAATAAGAGAGATAAAATAATTATTAATGTTTTCATTGTATAAGTTTTTATAATTTAAAATTTACTGCCTGATGCCTTAATATCATCTTCCCTTTTTTTAGTTGCTAAGTACTCTAAATGTTCAAATGCCTTAAAGAACCTCTTTTTCATCTCAAT
>CALIEI010000167.1 GCA_938022165.1 uncultured Saprospiraceae bacterium
AAACTTATTTTCTTCTACATACTTTGCATCAAAAGTTTGCCATCCACCTATTCCTAGCTGCACACTTACATATCTCATATTTTCTTGCATATATTTATACAAGGCATTTACCTTCTCTCGATCTGTAGTAAGTCCAGCACATATTTTATCTACAACAGTTTTTTGCTCATCGCTGAGTTCGTCTCTATCTTTATTTAGATTCCAGAGATATGAGCTGAAGGATTCCCAATTTTCAAAACTACCTTTATATCCACTGTTATTAAATTTTTCGGGTACACAAATCAGATAAGGTAAAACACTAGAGGCATTCGGCATATACCTTTCCTTTTTAAAAGCTTGAAGATTTTCAACTTCCCAGCTCTTCATAGTTACATTTCCTTGCACCCCTTCTCTAAAATTAAAATCTGCATTCATCATCTTATAATTGACAGGGATGTTATTGGGATGACTTACTTGATAGGTAGCAGATTCTACTTTACTATTAAACTTTTGAGGATTCCAATATGGGATAGACACCAATTCCTTGAAATGCTTCTCATAGTTGATCTCAACTTTATAAGGATAATCTTCCAACTCTAAGTCAGCATACAAAAATCTTGAATCTTCATAAATCGAGAAACTAGAAATTGCTGAATAGTCATTCAAATCTTTTTTAGTGTACTTTTTGATGATTTCCCCATCTTTAATTATGTTAATAGCAACAGATTTTATTTTGGTGTCTTTATCATAAGCAAGCTGAAAATTTTGCAATTGGCTATGCTTATTGTAAAAAGTCATCTCTTGACTTACCGTATACTTTACATCATCCAATGAATTGATTCTTACATTTATGACTTCTTTATGGATGGTACATACATTATCCTCTTCTCCAATTATAGTACTGAATGCTAAGATTAGATTCGCACTAAAAAGGAAAAAGAAGATGAAAACAGTTTGTGTGATTTTCATTATATTTTCTTTAGTACGATTTGTTCATTTTGCTTATTCACAATCATCTCAAACAAGCCCTTGAGTATCTCATATTCTGATGGACTAAATGAGCGTCTAGTGAAATCTAGCGTTACATTTACTGCAATTTGATTGGACATTTTTTTTGCTGTATACTTAAATCTGCCTGACCCATCTGGCAGAGCAAAAGTTTGACTTTCTGGAAGTTCTTCTATTTCGAAATTCTCTGGAATCTGCAAGCTAAGAATAAACTTTTCTGTGAATGGATATGGCATATCCACTGGATAGCTACGCTCTTTTAACTTGAATGGATTTTCTGAAAAAGTAGTATGCAATACAGGGTTGAAATACATAAAATCATTGGCAACAGTACATGCTTCAGGCACCTCTATATCGACGGAGTATTTTACCTTTCTATTCTTTTTCTTAAGCTCTTCAAAGTTTTCGTTGGTGATTTTCACCTCAGCAAATTTATCTTCCAACTGTGTTTTTACAAAGGTCTGTCTTTCCTGTGCATATCTCTTTTTTGCATTATAGCACGAGTAAGCTTCTAACTGTTTTGTCCATGAGCCGGTCAATTTTCCTTCAGCGTCCAAAGCACCTTTAAAATAGGTCACCTCCTTATCTTGTTGAATTGGCAGATCCACCCACTTACCACCTGCGTCGTTAACCATAAACCCTTTTGTATTGAGCGCATTACGGGGGAGTTGTCCAGAAGGATTTAATTCTTTAGAAGCATCCATAAAAATCATCTCATCCCCTACCGTAGCACATGCTACAACATAATTGAATTGATCAACAAAAGGGTAAAGCTCTAATGGAGATCCATAATCTCTGGTAGGTAGCATTACCAAATTTGACTCTATCCCAACATGGTTTAAGAGCCCTGCAACCAACATATTGATCTCTTGCACTCTTCCCGTTCCTGATTCAAATACTTTCCACATTTTTTCCTCTGAAGCCATTACACCTATATATTGATTTGAGGTCATTTTATTTTGAATAAATGCGAATATAGATTCCGCTTTCTCCTTGTCTGACATGGTATCAAAATTGTCAACCGTAGCAAAATATTGTTCTGCTATTTTCGAAAAAGATTGTTTTGACTTAAGCCTTTTTCCAAATTTCTGGTGTGTTAGCATATCTTGGTTCAACTCTTTCCAAGTAGACATAAATGATTTCTTAAACCCATCACCAGTAGAATAGCTATTCAGTTGAAATCTGATGCGATTTCTATAATTATCCATGGACGTTATGTAAGCTTCTTCTTTGATAGATGGGACTTCATTCATAGTGAACAAATACTCACCATTTTTATCATTTCTATCTGGCGATTTAGATCCTTGAAATATAAAACTATAATCATATTCTTTTGGTATAGCAACAAGTAATTCTGATTGTTGGACTGGAATATCTTCTTGAAAATACCACTCAAACAAATCAGTGATATAAGGTGAAAGAAGTGTATACTCTATTTCTAATACGCTACCTTCTTGGACATTTGGCAATGCGAAATTCTTTGATTTTCGATAATCATTTACCTTCTCATCATATATCTGCTTGCCTGCCAACTTTGTGACTTGACCATCTTTGCTAATCACTTGTGCTCTTAAACTTCTAATAGAATTGGTATGCCAATATTCGATTTTAAAATCTCCTTGATCAAATGCAGATTTATCAAAAATCTTAATTCGTTTATGCTTAAACATTTTAATCCTAAAATTCGCAGACTGTTCAAATCTTATATGCCCTTGATCAATAAGCACCATAGAACTAGCATCCGGCTCAAAAGAACAAGCTTCCATTGATAAATGGTTCGCAGGTATATTCCCCCATTTGAGTTTAGTTTGTGATTGTAAGCTGAAAGATAAAAACAAAAAGAATGGGCATAGCAATATAAAAGCTATGCTGCTTAGACTACATTTTGGTGAACTCATTATTATTGTGTGTGTTAATTTACACTAAATTAAAAAAATAAAGGTCTTTGTAAAAATTCCTCTAGCAAATTTCTTTAAATCAGTATTCACAAGGCATTTTATATTACCAGAAACGTTGTAAAACTAAGCCAAGACCTCTTTTAAGATCAAATGTGCATTGATCTCAGGAAAATTATCCACATGTAATTTGTAAAAATTAAGCAGTTGCCTCAGCAATTGATGCCTAGTCTCTCTAGCCAATTGAATAGTATGCACCTCTTCCAATCGAAGATGCAAGAGTTCACTAATCAGCTTAGACAGCTCTTCACTTAGGGCATACTTATCTTCCTTGATGGGCATAAAACGGCCATCCCACAAATGAAAATAGAGCTGCGAATCTTCCTGCACTCCACTAGGCCCAAATCCCAGGTAAGAAGCATACTCTAATAAAAAATGCAAATGAACATTGGCAGGAGAATGCGGGGTCTGGTCAAGAAACTGTAAAGTTTCCATCAGATAACGAAATAGTTCTTGATGCTCCTCTTCCCCTTTTATAGTTTTTTGCACCATCTCTATAATAAACAGACCTATCGATCCTTTGATGATATCATAGGGTGTCTTTTGATAGATATAATGATTGCCCAATTCTTTGATCCGATTGAGCTTTGACTTTTGACTATCGTAAACTACCAGATCGAGAATGCTCATTACTTGTAATAAGCCAGCACTGGTTTTGCCACCCTTTTTACGGACACCACTTATGATATATGACTTGAGACCTCTTTGCTCTGTGAGAATTTGACAAATGAGACTGGTTTCTGAATACTTGGTCGTCTTCAGAACGATTCCTCTAGTCTTGATAATCATTTATTGGCGGAGTATGTAACGAACGGATAAGGCGGCTTCAGTAAAAACAAATTCACTATCCAAAATACTCCATCCCGGTTTCCAATCTAAAGAAATAAGCAGCGGCATGGTATCCAAAAGCAATTCAGCGCCGACTATTGCTTCTGCTTGCCAACGAAAGGTGCTGCTATTAAATGCCAAGGTAGTACCACCACCTCCAAAAACATTCAAATTATAATTGATGAATAAATGGTGCTCATACAGCCCCGTAAAGGAAACTGTTCGATCATTCAGAAAATTGAAACCTACGATTCCTTCAATAACGCCACTAACTGGCCAGACGAAGTGCTTATATGTCACTCCGGCTAGAGGACCACCACGCAAACCAATGGCATCGATATAAGCGTCCTGCGCTTTAGTCGCTGCTAGCGTTACGAATAGAAATGTTATAATCAGAAGTAAACGGCGCATGTATTTGCTTAGTTGGCCATGTCAGATAAAAACTTGATTCGCATCAGCTGGATTTCATCAAGGCTGATATCGTCATCTTTCAGTTCAGCAAGTGCTTCTTCGACGTCGTCAGATTCAGCTTCCATGAAATAGTCAATGATGTCAAGACGAGAATCTTCATCAATATTTTCTTCCAAATAATAATCCAAGTTCAATTTTGTACCTGAAGTTACGATAGCATCTAACTCTTCCATCAACTGCTCCATATCCATTTGATTAGAACTTGCAATGTCTTCTAATGGAATCTTTCTATCTATACTCTGGATGATATTTACCTTAGCTTTTGATTTATTGGCTACTTGCTTTACTACAAAATCTGTAGGGCGTTCGATTTCATTCTCTTCAACATACTGCTTGATCATGGCCACAAAATCCTTACCATATCGTTTTGCTTTTCCAATACTCACGCCAGAGATATTTGCCATCTCTTCCATAGTGATTGGGTAGTTGGTAGCCATCTCTTCTAATGAAGGATCTTGAAAAATCACATACGGCGGTATCTTCTTGGTTCGCCCTACTTCTCTACGAAGATCTTTGAGCATCTTCATTAACACCTTATCCAAGACTGCTGATCTGCCCGCCGATGGATCTGGTTCGTAATCTTTATCAAAATCGTGATTTCGAGTCATCTGGACTGCAATCGGATTTTCAATAAAATCTTTTCCTTTTTCTGTAAGACGCAGTAATCCATACTGCTCAATATCTTTATATATAAAGTTGTTGAGCAAAGCATATCTAAGCACTGAACTCCAGAAGTTTTGGTCTTTTTCTTTTCCTACGCCAAAGAGATCCAACTTGTCAAATTTAAAGTCTTTCATCTCCTTTGTCTCCTTTCCTATCAAGAAGTCAGCTATTGGCTTGATCTTAAAGTTTTCATTTAGAATTTGCACAGAACCAAGGGCTTGGTGCATATCATCTTGAATTTCAATCTTCTCTTTAGGATGCTTGCAATTGTCACACATTTTATTGCAATCATCGGCAGCAAATTCTTCACCAAAATAATGGAGCAAAAACTTTCTTCTACAAGACGAACTCTCTGAGAAAGCCATAATTTCCTGTAGCAGTTGTGCTCCCATTTCTCTTTCTGATACAGGCTTGTCTCTTAAGAATTTTTCTAACCTCAAAAGATCTTTATAAGAATAGAACGCTATACATCTTCCATCCAAACCATCTCTACCTGCACGACCTGTCTCTTGGTAATAGTTTTCTATACTCTTAGGTATATCATAGTGTATCACAAAGCGTACATCTGGCTTATCGATTCCCATACCAAAGGCAATAGTAGCAACGATCACCTCTACCTCTTCCATCAAGAAATCATCTTGAGCCTTGGTTCTAGTTTTAGCGTCTAAGCCCGCATGATATGCAGCAGCACGTATCCCATTTACTGTAAGAACCTCTGTTATCTGCTCAGTTGATTTTCTACTTTGTACATATATAATACCTGATTTCCCATCTAAGCCTTTGATGATCTGTACGATCTGCTTCATCGTTTCTTCTTTCTTCAACTTTGGTCGAACCTCATAAAAGAGGTTATCTCTGTTAAAAGAAGATACGAAAGAGTTAGGTTCGCGCATATTCAGATTCTTTACGATATCTGTCCGCACCTTAGGAGTAGCAGTAGCCGTTAGCGCAATAAGTGGTATCTCTTTATTGATCTCATCCAGCATGAATCTTATGCGGCGATACTCTGGGCGAAAATCGTGGCCCCATTCTGAAATACAATGTGCTTCATCAACGGCTACGAATGAAATATTAACCCCTTTGAAGAATTCAATATTCTCTTCTTTGGTTAAGGTTTCTGGAGCAATGAATAGCAGTTTGGTTTTGCCGTCTACTATATCTTGCTTTACTTTTTTCATCTGTGATTTATTCAGAGATGAATTAAGGAAAGAAGCTACTTCATCATTTTGAGAGTATCCTCTGATAGAATCAACCTGATTTTTCATCAAGGCGATTAAAGGAGATATCACTAATGCCGTACCTTCCATCATCAGGGCAGGTAATTGGTAGCATAATGATTTGCCCCCACCTGTGGGCATAATGACAAAGGTATCTTTGCCACTCAATACACTTTCTATAATCTGTTTCTGGTTTCCTTTGAAATTTTCAAATCCAAAATAGGATTTAAGGGCTTCGTCTACGCGCTCCTTTGTGTCAAACATCACTCGTTATTCTTTTCTTAGATTAATTAAAAAACTAAATCAGTTTTCCTCGGTGTTTTTCGATAATGCCTTTGGATGTGGAGTAAATAAATATAAGCTGACATTACTATTTGTATTCGTCTCTAATATAATTTAGAATCGCTTAAAAGACAACTACTTTTCTTATCTGATACTAATATAAAATAATAATTCATACTTCTACGAAAAATTTTCAACAAAAAATAAAATGTTAGTAAATTTAGTAATATTGAATTTTTACCTCGTTATTGATAACAATGGACAAGCAGAATAAAGATAAGACTCTTATCACCACAACCGCAATTAAAACACTAAAAATAGAAGCAGAAACCTTGCTTAATCTAGCAAATGTTATAGACGATACATTTGTGAATTGCGTTGAGCATTTGTTCTCAAAAAATGGTAGATTGGTCATTACTGGGATAGGCAAATCTGCCATTGTAGCACAAAAAATTGTTGCCACACTCAATTCTACAGGCACCCCCTCAATATATATGCATGCAGCAGACGCCATACATGGCGACATAGGCGTTATACAGCCTACAGACTCCGTACTATGCATTTCTAAAAGTGGAGAAACTCCAGAAATTAAAGTTTTGATTCCACTTATCAAAAATCTAGGAAACACTATTTTGGCATTTACTTCAAATGAAAAATCTTATCTCGCTAAAAGAGCAGACTTCAGTATATACATCCCAGTAGCTAAGGAAGCTGACCCCAACAATCTTGCTCCGACAGCTAGCTCTGTAGCACAAATTGCCATGGGAGACGCCATAGCTACTTCACTTTTATCTTTACGCGGGTTCACCCCTTCTGATTTTGCTCAATTTCACCCCGGAGGCGCACTTGGCAAAGCACTGTATCTAAGGGTAGATGATCTCTACCCAAACAATGCCAAACCTCAAGTATATATGGACACACTCCTTAAAGACACTATTGTAGAGATGACCTCAAAACGATTAGGAGTTACCGCCGTTATAGACAAAGTCAATCATTTAGCTGGCATTATCACTGATGGCGACCTCCGCAGAATGCTAGAAAAAGGAGGAGACATAAATAATCATACTGCTCAAGACATCATGACTCCTCAACCTATCACCATAGATGCTCATGCCATGGCTGTGGATGCCTTACAAATGATGCGTACAAACAATATCACTCAACTTATCGTCCTTGATCAAGAAATTTATGTAGGTGTCATCCACCTCCATGATTTAATAAGAGAGGGACTGATCTAATCGTAACTAGGGAATTCATTACTGATTCTTAATAGAGATAATCTTTCCCATTTCATTTATCACCCATACTCGCTTGCCATTGCATGAAGGTGCGGAAAACTGAAACCCATAATCCCCAGCAAAGAGCACCGGAGTGAAATCACAGACACCAACATTAGGAATAGAAAATTTAGAAATCTCTTTTTCAAACTTCTTCGTTGCTTTATGATAGATGGTCTGCTGAAAATACAATTGCCATAGTGCCCATTTAATTTTTTCATCAGGATTGACTTTAAATGATGGAGGTACTTCAGTGGCTTTTACATTAGAAAATTGAACATAGCCCCACCACTCAGGCATATGCATATTGATCTCCCCATGTGGCGACCATACCCAATTATTTTCTGGGAGTGGTTTGTTATCTTCTGCTAAGATTTTTTCATAGCTGCCTGAGCTACTATCCATCAACCAATCTACCCGCAAAAAATTGACGCGCCATTGGTCATTATCTTTTGGCAGCTTCGCTCTCGGTGCCATCTCTTTAAGAGCAGACCAGGGAATAGCCATTTCTACCGTCCAGTATTCGTCTTCATCGCTTGGATCATTTATAGACCCCTGCACATGAACAGCATGATGGACATCAATATTCCAATTGTTGAGATAGTTAGGAGACCGTTTATGACGATATGGCCACAACATAAATAAATCCCAAATCGTGTTGAGCGCATTTATTTCAAATTCATAGTAGTGATGTCCGTCTCCATCAGGATCAATAAATATTTCAAAACAGTCATCTTGATATATTGTGGCGTCTCTCTTTGTTAACTTAGCCCAGATATGCGGCTCCTCCATTTTCGCAAAAAAATAAAAATGCTCATCGTCCCACAACATCTTCATTTTGGTCTGCAAAGTAGGTCCTGACTTAATACGGCCCTCTATGTCGACAAAATCGTCAGGCCATTCTAAAGCCTTCCAGCTTGCTTCATCATCAATTCCATCGATGACGATTTTATCAATAGCTCTCTGACATACATAGGTCTTAGGGTTCCACGGGATAGTACTAGAATATGTCAAAGGTCCTATTTTCTCTATGGTAGTTTGCGACGACAAACAAGAAAACAGAGAAAAGAAAAAAATAACATAAACGACTTTATCCATAATGTAAAGATAGGCTTAGGATTAATTCTTTTATATACGGTGGAGGCACTTAAAAACCTCAAATATTTACTTTGTGACATGACTCAAAAGGAGTTCAGTAGCTGTAGACATATTACTATGTATTGATTTACAATAACATAGATACAAATTAAAAGGCACACTTTTTGCATTCTAATTTATGTTAAATTTCATGCATTTAACTTCTATACTAAATCCCCCTTTTCAAAAGGAACTCGTTGCGAGTTACTATTTTTCAATTGGGCATATTGGTACTGACAAAGGAAAATGTTTGAAAGAGGTTCTTTCATCGCTTATATATCGATGCGAGACTGGTTTAAAAAGTAATTAAAATAAGCGCATGAATTTCTCAAAGTACTGTTTTGCACTATGTTGTACAGTTTTATTTATTTTCTGCACATCAAAAAATTTCGCCCAGACAGGCTGCCATACGATAGACTGGGAAACCGATTGTAATGGCAATCAGTTCCCAGAAGGTTTATATGTACCTTCCGACGCCTATGATTGTATCGGAATTACTATAACAAACAACCTGAATCCAAATCAAAATCCGCTTGTACTCTTCAACTCTGCTGCCCCTACGGGAGGAGATCCAGATCTGGGCACGCCTAGTAGCAACTGTCCAACTTGTAATACTTCATGTCCAGGTACGAGTAATCATCCAAATGGAGGTTTAACAAATTGCGTAGCAGAAAATCTCATTTTGATCTCAGAAGAAAATCCAGTAGATGCAAATAATGACGGACTAGAAGATGTTCCAGATGATCACAATACCTTGGATGTAAGCTTTGGCTTTGTAGCTCCTGTAACCATTTCGACACTAGATTTTGTTGATGACTCCCAAGGTACTATTACATTTACATATTCTAACAACACAAGCAACACTGTTACATTGATGGGTGGTTTGGACAATGATGTATATACTCAAGTCTTTAACGAATCTGATGTGATCAGCATAAATGTAATTTTGACATCGAGTGGAGCAAGTTCATTGATTGATTTTTGCTATGATGTACCAGGTGCACCACCATGTGACTTGGTGGCTCCGACACTTGGAGCCGATGTCAATATCTGTGCAGGAGATGACCCAGGACCAATAGAAGTAACAACTGGCGCTTCTGGAGGTAATGGACCTATCATGTATCAATGGCAACAATCCCTAACTGGTTGTTTTGGATTTGGAGATATAGCTGGAGCAACTTCAGCTACATATAATCCAGGCGTACTGACACAGTCAACCTACTTCCAAGTAGTAGTTACAACTACTGACGGATCTCAGGTTTGTATAGAAGAAAGTAACTGTATCAGCTATATTGAACAGAACTGCATGGGTATGTGTACCAACCCTGTGGTAGACGCTGAAGCCATCGCACCTTCATGTACAAATATTCCATTGCTAGATGATGGCCTTTTACAGTTGAACTCAGTCAGTGTAGGCGACAGAATGCACTATTCATTGGGTAGCACTTTTAATGATAATGGTGGATCGCTCAATTATGGCAACGCTACCAATATATCAGCTGTTAGTTTTCCATATCAATTTGCCAATGGACAGCCAAACCCTAACGGTTCCCAAGATTATACGATTAGAGTGTATAACAATTCTAATACTTGCTTCACAGACCATACAGTAACTATGGTTGAGCAATTTTGTTTTGATTATGGTGATCTGCCTGATACATCTGCAGGAAATGGCCCATTAGATTATGACACTAATGATAGTAATGGTGGCCCAAGTCATGTGATCGACGCAGATCTATTCATAGGATCTACTATAGATACCGAAAGTGATGGACAACAAAATCCAGCCGCCAATGGTGACGGAGCAGATGAAGACGGCTTAAGTTTTCCTGCCACAGCAGATATATCACCTGGAGCAGTTATTAACCTTCCTATAGATGTAACTAATAATACTGGAGCCACTGCACACTATGAGATTTGGATTGACTGGAATGGAGATGGAGACTTTAACGATCCTGGAGAAATGGTTGCAGATCTCTCTGATAATGGAGCTGGCAATTTTGGGCAAACTTTCATACCCATCACTGTACCGGCCAATACAGATATAAACCAACAGATCGGAGTCAGAGCAAGATTGAGTAACACCAACAATATGACTCCAAATGGGCAAGTCGGTTCTGGAGAGGTCGAAGACTACCTTATTATGGTTGACTGCAAAGATCCAATTTGCTTACCAATAACGATTATTAAAAGTTAATTTATCGATATATTTTTTTTTGGCTGTGACCCAAAGTAAAAGAGCCTTCAGTAAATTACTGATGGCTCTTTTACTTTGGGTCGGGCTGTACAGCCTGCCCGGCTGTAGAACAGCGTGGTCAGACAGGCAGTCCACATTCGCTTGCGCCGCCGCTAAAGCTTAGGCGACACGCGGCCCGTCCTACGTTACACTTCGGACTGGCTCTTACAGAGCCATACTTACCATCCCTCACAGGGTCTGTAGATTATGATTGATTCTATTCAGATTAGATAAAAGCATCACTCAAACTCTTCATCCCAGACATCTCGCTTCATGGAGTCTATCAACTCTCTTCTCTCCATGGAAAAAATGCCAAGCTCCTCATCTACATACTCCAATACAAGGATAGCTTTCTTCATCATATTGTGGCCAAAGGCATCAAAGTCCTGCTCGTAGTAAACTTTCGCTTTTTGGTGAATAAGATTGGCGACTAGCTCTAAATGCGAAACTTGCAAATCTTCTCGATCGATCAACTCTTCTAACAAGTCTTCTGGGTGCAGATCAAGCAAGTCCACTGGATCTAGGTCAAGAGAATTCAAGTACTCGTTTATGTACTCCAATTTTTGGCTGGTGTCAAAACCTAAAAGCTCTGCTAAAACTTTAGCTAGTTCTTTTGACATTCGTTCTATGAGGTCTTGCTTTATCATATATTTTCTGCTGCTGCTATAAATATACGCATTGAAATATTATATGTCAATTATTATAGCGGAATTTTATTGATGCGGGTTTCAAATTATAAAATCAAGATTTCGATTTTTTTGATTTTCCTGCGAGAGAATGTTCAGCAAGCGCGACGTGCCGAGGGCGCCAAAGCGAGTCGACCAGAGGGAGTATGGACAAGCGGTAGTAGCGGCATGCACATGTGCGGGTGGCTTGTACAGACAAGCTTGTCGGACTTTTTGTGGCTGGGCATGCCCCGTCAAAAAAAGACGGACAAGCTAGTATGTACAGCATAGCATGTGCATACAGCGGATGACGTGGTCCCGTCGCCAGAACGGGATGGCCCAAAAAACAACACTCAAATTAAACTAAATAAACCCTATATTTAGGGGTATAAAAGGCAATGAAATAATGACGTACAACGATTTTACGATAAAGGCACAGGATGCCATATTGCAAGCGCAAAAATTAGGAAAGGACAAGGATCATAAGTCAATAGATACTTATCATCTTTTGCTGGGCATCATGGATGTCGATGAAAATATAAGCCGTTTTCTTTTTGAAAAGATGGGTGTCAATATGAACGATCTGCGTCAAAAATTGGAGACGCAAGTCAGTAAGCATAAAGTGGTGCGCGGAGACTCTAAGCAACACTTAACTAAGGAAAGCAATCTGGCGCTAAGTAGGGCTAAAAAATTGCGCAAAGAGTTTAAGGATGAATTCATCTCGCTGGAACTGATCATCATGGGGCTTCTATTGAGTTCGGATATCACTGGCAATATACTTCGTGAATCTGGCGCTACTGACGAAAGCCTCAAGAAAGCAATCAAGGCGCTGAGAAAGGGTAAGTCTGTAAAGGAGCAAACTTCCGAGTCTCAATATAATGTCCTTGAAAAATTTGCGGTCTGTCTAAATGATCGTGCAGAAGCTGGGGAGCTGGATCCGATAGTAGGGCGTGACGAGGAGATTCGTCGAGTATTGCAAATATTGTCTCGGAGAAAGAAAAATAATCCACTGCTCATCGGTGAACCCGGCGTAGGTAAGACGGCGATCATAGAAGGGATCGCATGGCGGATAGTAGACCAAGATGTGCCTGAAAGTCTGCTGGATAAAAAAATATACACACTGGATATTTCTTCGCTGGTCGCAGGTGCTAAGTATAAGGGAGAATTTGAAGAACGTCTAAAAGCGATCATCAAAGAAGTGACCAACTCTAATGGTCAGATGATCCTCTTCGTAGATGAGATACATACCATCATCGGTGCAGGTGGCGGATCAGGTGCTATGGATGCAGCCAATATCTTGAAGCCCGCTTTGGCGCGTGGCGAACTAAGAACAATAGGCGCTACCACGCTTGATGAATATCAAAAATATTTTGAAGCAGATAAGGCTTTGGTGAGAAGATTCCAAACGATCGTAATAGATGAGCCAAGTCTACCAGATACCATCTCCATACTGCGTGGACTACAAGAAAAGTATGAGGTGTATCACAATATAGAAATCTTGGATGAGGCGCTGATCGCTGCCGCTGAATTGTCAAACAGGTATGTCGGTGATCGTTTCTTGCCAGACAAGGCCATTGACTTGATAGATGAGGCTGCCGCTAGATTGCGACTGGAACTGGACTCTGTACCTGATGAAATAGATGAACAGGATCGTAAAGTACGCACACTAGAAATAGAGAAGGAAGCGATCAAGCGAGAAAAGGATAGTGATAAGCTGGCAAAAATAGAAAAGCGAATCGCTGGCGAAAAAGAAAAACTGGAGTCTATCTCTGCGGTGTGGAAAACGGAGAAAGATATCTTGGATCAAATAACGGCCTTGCGTAAGGAACTAGATGAGCTAGAGCATGAGGCAGATTCCGCAGAGCGGGATAGCGATTTTGAAACGGTAGCTAAACTACGTTACGGCAAGATCAAAGAGGCAAAGGAAAAATTGAAAGAGGCCAATAAACGTCTTGATGATATACCTGAAGAAAAGCGTTTTACAAATGAGGCGGTTACTGCTAATGATATAGCAGAAGTCATCTCTCGCTGGACTGGTATCCCGCTGCAGAAAATGATGCAGAGCGAAAAAGACAAATTGCTCAAACTGGAAGACGTAATCGGTAAGCGACTGATAGGCCAACATGAAGCGGTACGTGCGGTATCTGATGCTGTGAGAAGATCGAGAGCAGGACTGCAAGATCCAAAGAAGCCGATTGGTTCTTTCATCTTTGTAGGTCCTACAGGTGTAGGTAAGACGGAGTTGGCTAAGGCGCTTGCGGAGGTCTTGTTTGATGATGATAAAGCCATCACTAGAATAGACATGTCAGAGTATCAGGAGAAGCATGCTGCATCTAGACTCGTAGGTGCGCCTCCAGGGTATGTAGGCTACGATGAGGGTGGTCAACTGACAGAAGCGGTAAGACGTAAGCCCTACTCTATCGTCCTATTAGATGAGATCGAAAAGGCACACCCTGATACTTTCAACATCTTGCTGCAAGTATTAGATGATGGCAGATTGACTGACAATAAAGGCCGAGTGGCTGATTTTAAAAATACGATCATCATCATGACTTCCAATATGGGGGCCGAGATCATCTTAGAAAATTTTGAAGATCTTGACGCTATCGGTGACGAGCATAGACAGGATGTACTAGATACTACCAAGGAGGAAATCTTTGAAGCGCTAAAAGAAAATCTTCGTCCTGAATTTCTAAACCGTATTGATGAAAAGGTTATGTTTTTGCCGCTGAGCAAAGAGGAGATCAAGAAAATTCTCGACATCCTGATGCGTAAAGTGCATAAGAATCTTGGCAAGCAAGGCATCACCATAGAACTTACGGAAAGTGCAAAAAATTATTTGGTAGACCTCGGCTACGAACCGCAGTTTGGCGCTCGCCCGCTCAAGCGTACTATCGAAAAATATCTTGTCAATCCTCTAGCTATAGAAGTCCTTGGTGGCAACTATATAAGTGGTGACAAAATATATATCGGTACAGATAAGAAAGGTTTAACTTTCAGTGAAGTGGCACCAACTAAGGAAGAAGCACCCAATACTGAAGCGGAAGAGAAAGCTAAAAAGACTCGTCGTTCTCGCTCCAAAAAGAAGCAGGTGAATGAGCTGGAGAAGGCGACGGAGGGGCTTAACGAAGCCGTCAAGGAAGTTAAAAAGGAGAAGGAGAAGGGGAAATAATTATAAATTATAAATGGTGAATTATAAATGCTTTAGGCGACGTGTTCCTTTTGAATTATGAATTTCTTCCCTAGCGTGTTCCACGCTAGGGAAGAAAAAAGAGCTGTTTGGATCGTTCGTCTAAAAGCTAATTGCTTTTTTAACTATAGCTTCTATTCCAATGCGTTCCGTGCTATGGAAGAAAAACGAACTACTTTGAATATTTGTCTAAAAGCTAGCACCTTATACCTTGCTGCTAGCAGCTTTCTAGAAATCTTTGGTAGCTTTTACTAATGAACTAAATTCTGCTTTAAAATTATGCTCGTCGTTTAAGTTAACATTGTCGATCCACTCTATGACATCATCATAATTGCTATTTCCTTTGTATTGAGAATCTCTAATCAGCATACTGTATGATGCAACTCCCGCGGTAAACTTCATGAAATCTGAAGATTGTGCAAATGAATTGCCTTCGTCAAAAATTGGAAGGTTCAGTGGCGTACTAGTGTTTGAATCAGGAAGCTTATATCTAAAGTCTATCGAAAAAGTAGGCACCGATCTAAAATCTACATTTCCTTTAGGGACAATTTCGTACAAGGCCGTGATATTTTGATCAGACCCAATCTCTCCCGCATCTTCTGTGTCGTCTTCAAAATCCTCTTGTGCTAGAATTCTATTTTCATATCCAATTAGCCTGTACGCCTGCACCAAGTCATTATCAAATTCAACTTGAACCTTTACATCTTTCGCTACAGTGTAGAACTTATTAAATCCGTAAATAAACACTTTTTTAAGTTGTTCGATATTATCAACATATTCATAGGTTCCATTACCATTATTTGCAATTTGCTCCAGAGATGCATCATTCAAGTTGCCGCGTCCAACTCCAATAACAGTAAGAAAAATTCCAAAGTCTCTCTTTTCTTCAATAAGAGAAATAAGTTCATCTTGACTAGATGGTCCCACATTGAAATCACCGTCTGTTCCTACTATTATTCTGTTATTTCCTCCTTCAATGAAATTCTCTTGCGCTATTTCATAGGCTGTTATAATACCTTCAGCACCAGCCGTGCTTCCACCAGAACCAAGTGCATCGATGGCATCTTTTATTTTTGACTTATTATCTCCAGAAGTAGATTCTAATATTACATCCGAAGAACCAGCATAAGTCACAATAGCTACCCTATCGTCTACTCCTAACTCATTAACGAAATCCCTAAATCCACCTTTCA
Source organism: uncultured Saprospiraceae bacterium (assembly GCA_938022165.1). Lineage (GTDB taxonomy): Bacteria > Bacteroidota > Bacteroidia > Chitinophagales > Saprospiraceae > JALZVN01. The sequence goes on from CALIEI010000167.1 coordinate 16,102, forward strand.
ATAATTCTAGCTTGTCTTCGGAGCCCATAGATCCCGACACATCAATCAAAAACACAAAATTTGAAAAAGGTAATTCTTGCTCGGGTATAGGTTTTCCTTTGATTCCAATTCTGATCAATTTGTTTGAAGCATTCCATGGGCATTGACTCACTTCGCCATTCAAGGCGATAGGATGTCCAGTATCTGTGTAGTTGTAATCCAATTCAAAGTAGTTGATTAACTCTTCTGTTCTTACTGCATTTTTTGGTGGCATAATATTGTCTTGCTGGATAAACCTTCTCACATTTGCATAGGAGGCTCCATCTGCATCAATTGAAAAAGTGGAAACCGGCTCTGCTGAAACTTCGACAAATGCATTCTCTTCTATTCCATTGTAAACATCTCCAGGGAATGTTGCATCACCAGGGAATCCTGTAACATCAAATCCTACTTCATTTGAAAAATTTCCAGTTTGTACATCGGATTCACAATTGAAAAGTATAGCAATAAACAATAGTCCTAAAATAAATTTTGTTGATTTCATTTTGTTAATTTTCGTAATTCTTGTTTAATTAATAACTCTATTCAAAGAACGGGTAATCAATTCAAAACGTGTGTTAATGAATTTCTTATTTGAAGCTCTTTAACAATTAGGAAGGCAAAACACATTTAGTGCAACACGCTATTCAATGGATGCTTCTATACTCAAAGGCGAAAATTTTGTCAGCTCTTCCCATATCAACAACATTGGAGTGATGGTACACCTGAAAAAACTCTTTAATGAATTCTTAACACTTTACAACAAACCTTTTACCGCGCTTAGATAGTCTTTGCTAGTATATAACTAAAAAAGTAAGAATGAAAAATCTAAGTATCTTAATTATTTTATGTCTTGGCTTAATTAGCCAATTGCATGGGCAAGGCCTAACATTAGACAACAATGAAAGCAATAACCTCAGAATTCAAAAAGGTCAGAGCGAAATAGGCTTAGGCCTCAAACACGATATAGTATCTGGCATTAACGCTCAAATTGGATATCGATATGCGCTTAAGGATGATCTTTTATTAAGAGCGAACCTTGATATCATCCCCTTTAGTTTAGCGCGAGGAGATAAAAGAGGCAGCATACTTTTAAAACAACTCGAATTTGCTATTGGTGTTGAAAAACATCATGCACTAAGCAAGAGATGGAGTGTATACTATGGTCTTGAAATCGGAGTGAATAGATTCAGAACTTCAGACAATATCTTTGTTCCTTATTCGCATAGAACATCTTTATACGCTACTGCTTTGACAGGGGTGAAATATCAAGCAAACAAAAGACTAAGTTTCTTTATAGAAGGGCAGTACACTGTAAATAGGAATATTTTCAGTAGTGAAATTCAACCAAGCTACTCAACTAATACTGGACACTTTGGACTAGCGATTGGTGCGATGGTGAGGTTTGGGAAGAAGTAGAGCAAGGCTTTTTCGGTGTTAAAGAATTATTTTAAAATTTCGTTAAAGAAGTGATCTTTTGCACATAAATATATGATATCATGTAAATTGGATCGTAACATTCAACTAAAATCAACCAAATGAAACGACTACAGCTCTTAATCTTACTCTCATTATCCTTATTTACTTTTTTATCCGCTCAGAATTCTGATGATCAAAAAAACTCTAGACTAGAAATAGTTGAAGGACAACATCAGTTAGGTGTTAGTGTAGGCATAATAGGGGGGTCGACCGTGTTAACTCATCGATATGCCATAAAAGATGACCTTTTATTGAGGTCAAGTATTTCTGCATCTTTTGGCAGCCGTTTGACTAGATTCAATTTTCGCAATATTGGCTCAAGTACTACTATTGGGATAGAAAAACATAAGCCGTTTTATAATGATTGGAATATTTATTATGGCGCAGATGCACATATAGGAGGCAACTTATCCGATTTTGGCGAAACGGCTACTTTAGGTATTACTGGCCTACTTGGTCTCAATTTTCACACGGGTAGGAATTTATCTTTTTTTACTGAATTTGGAATTGGCCCAGGTTATAGATGGTCAAATGTCGAATTGCTCGGCCTCCCTGATAATTCAGGAATTACTATATTAGGTGGACTGCAAATAGGCGTACTAGTCAAACTTGGGAAGTGATTTTTTTACTATCTCACTAGAGTAAGTTCTCCTGAATAAGATTTTGATTGACCATCAATAAATCGAATTTTCGCCTGCCAAAAATAGACACCATTGGCAGCATCTTTATTTCTAGTTTCACCATTCCAACCAGTAGAGTTGTTATCGCTATGCTCGTATACTTGGTTGCCCCATTTGTCATAAATTCTCATAAATTCGACCTCTGCAAAATCAGGTGTTTGAAATAAGAATAAGTCATTGATCCCATCTTTATTTGGTGAGAATGCAGTTGGGAAATATAGCCTTCTATCTTGATCTACTGACACATTGAAAATAAGAGAATCACTACATTCTTCATTGCTAGCAACTAACTTATAGGTAGCGTCTTCTAGTGGCTGCACAAAAAATTGACTACAATCATCACAAGGAATTTCTTCTTCACTTTCCCAATAAAATTCTAGTTCGTTCCCTTCATTAGATATCGTGCTGAAGATGCTCACTTCTTCCCCTTGATGTATTTGCAAATCTACATTTCCATTCAAACGAATATCCAATGCTTCTACTACTTCAAAAAAGACATAGGAAGTTTTACAACCACTGAATACCTCTAATTCATAATTACCTAGATTGAGCGCTAAGAATGTACTGTCTGTACTTCCATCTGGCCAAAGGTATTCTATACCATAAGGACTTCCGTTTAGCACTACTGGCTTATCATTACAAAAAGCGACTTCGACTACTAGAGAATCAGAAAGCGTACCGATTATGTTAACTGTCGTACTATCGAATTCCTGGGTATTGGGGTCGTCCGAAAATCGAATAGGCCCTAAATCGGAAGGGAAGCCGCTCAGCTTAGCTCTTGAAGCAAAGGGCCCGGGAGCAGATTCTGATACAAATACCTTTATTTCCAATGTATCAAAACCTGGCTGCATGGTAATGTTGGAAATATAAATTTTATCCGGAAGAGAATCTAAATCTACTTCTTGGCCAAATGGGTTTTTGGTGAATTCGATAAACTCAAAACCAAATGGTAAATCTTGTTCAAAATTCACATTATTTTGAGCTATTCCAGTAGAATTTTCAAAAATATAACCAAAAGTTATTTCACTACATTGCAGAATTTCGGTTGGCATTATCCAGTGTTCCAGTGCAAGGGTAAATGGGCAAGAAGCTTGCGTGATATCATATTGAATAGTAAACTCTTGGCATTCCTCTCTTACATCAAAAGTAAAGAGCCCTTCTTCAAATATTTCTTGCCCTACACCTTCAAAACCATTTGACCACTCTCCAAGACTTGAATAGTCACTAGGATCTAAAACGATTCCTTGTCCAAGACACAAAAAGCGTTCTTCGTAAATGGTATCTTCTTCAATTCTATTGATGTTTACTTTGCTATAATCCTCTGGTCTTACCGTCAAAGGATTGTCTGAAAAAATTGATAGCGGATCATTATTGTCATTACTTGTTATGCCTCCTTGAAATTCATATTCTCCTGCAGGTATATCATCAGCTTCAATCAGGATGTCAATTGATTCTACAGACTTGGGTAAAGTAATGTTATCGAGACTTAAAAGACTTGGATCTGATTGATCTTCAAAAGTCAAACTACTGCTTCTAATTTCTAAATATTCGAACCCCTCTATGATTGGAAGATTTAAACTCAATGCATCTCTAGCAATGCCGCCATTTGCTAATCTGATCTCTACACTGATTTCTTGGCAAGGAAGACTATTCTCAGGTGTCATCGTTACATTCATAATCACACCATACGGGCAAGCGGTCATATCAGAAATGAGACTTTCTGGTCCGGTAGTCCAACGAGAATAGGTATCTGATTCTGTATCTATTCTAAACAAACCACTTGCTACCCCAAAGGCCGTTGACCCAACAGCCCATATCTGACCAAAGGCATCACTGAATACGGATTGAAATTCATCAGATGGACTTAGGTTCAAAAAAAAGCTGCCAACACCTGATTCACTAATGCGTAGCATTTGATTGTTATTACTATCATAGGCATACAATAAATTGGCATGTACATCAAAGCAAATATCACGTATAGAAGTATTAACATTAAAAGGTATTCTCACTATTGAAAAATCCTGTAGATCCAGAACTATTAAACTATTGTCTCTAACCCCATCTGACTCTACTAAATAGTACTGCGTTCCTGAAGGATGTATTTCACCAGCTAAGTAAAATCTATCTTGACGCAAATTTAGATTGTTGACTTTGGTTGTATTTCCGTTGGAATCTATTCGATATAAAGCTCGATCAATAATTCCAATAGCATATAACATATTATCGTTTGGATGATAGGCCATTGCTTCTAGCTCTACGCCTAGATCAGCTTTTATTGCTTTAAATTGTAATGCACTATTGCTTGGATTGATAGAAATTTCATACAAGCCTTGGTCTAGCTGTGAAAACCCATATGCAGACTGACTACACTCATACTCTTGTTGACTTACCAACAAACTTGGTAGCATCAAAAGGAATAAAGAAAGAAACAAGGTGTATAGCCCAAACATATCAACTGAAAAGTTACGATTTTTTCAAGCTTTGATTTTAACATTAACTATTAAATAATTGACATTTAATGCACAAAAGGCAGTATCAACTGCTTGTTTTTAGTGGAATCTCAATTTTCGAGACCCCTTGCTTCAGCTATAGGTTGAGCATAATCTCATTTCATTTTGGAATTAAACAAAAAACTAATATTTGGTCTTGGCACATCCTTTGCACTTTGATTAACCAATCTTTTAACCAAACCTTACATATGTCTACCACAATTCAAGGACTTAGAATCATAAGTCTATTCATATTAGCAACAATTATATTTCAAGGATGCGCGAAGGAAGAGGCGATTATCGAACCGGTTCAAGAGCCAAGTGAAGAGCTTGTTAATGAAATCCCGTTTGAACTATATCTTACGGACTGTCCATTTGAAGCAGATAAAGTTAATGTAGAAATTCTTAATGTCCTGCTTGAGGATAAAGATGGGGAAGTAGAATCTCTGATAACCAATTCTGGCATATACAATCTTTTAGATTTTACTAACGGAATAGATACTTTACTGGCCTTTGGAAATATTGAGATCGACAATATCGAAAGTATTTATATTGAATTAGGTAATCAGAATACGATTGTTGTTGATGGAGTGACCTTCCCATTGCAACTAGAAGGAAATAATACAATTGAAATTGGCGTCAACTTAGAAAGCATAGATCACTTGGCATTTTTAGTTGACTTTTTTGCTTGCACTTCCATTACACTAGACCAAGGTGAATATTTTCTTAATCCGATTATTAAATTTAAAGGAGAGCAAGAGAATAGTGCTGAACTTATTGAAGACTTGATTGAGGATTTTGAAGAGTGCTATCAACTTGTTTTCCCCGTCTTGTTTCTAGACAAGAATGGAGAAACCTTAACGGCTACTAGTCGCCAATCGCTGATTGACATCTTAATCAATAATGAATTAAGCGATGTACTTTTCCCAATAAATTTATTAGATCCAAATGGAGACGCTGTGCAAATAAACGCAATTGAGGATGTAGAATTATTAGCAGATTGTGATCTCTTTATGGAAGAAGAAGACGAGGAAGTTATTGGTCAATTTGAAGAATTATTAAATCAGCTAGAAGAGTGTTACGATATCGTATTCCCATTAACTTTATTAGATCAAAATAACAATCCTCTTGAGGCTACTAACCCGGATGAGCTGCTACAAATATTTGAAAACAATCAAATCGAAGATGTAGAATTCCCTGTTCAGTTAATTGATTCTAATGGTGAGACTATCAATATCAATCAGGCAGTAGATTTCTTATTGTTGGATTTGGATTGTTAGAATGATTTGATAAATAATTGAAAATGGTGAATTATATATTTCGAGATTAAATTTTCAATTTATAATTCACCATTTACAATTTATCATTTCATTTCTAGTCCCTTCTCCTTATGATAAGCCTTATACCTCCCCTTACCAAACTTAGTTCCATTGAACTCCGTACCGCCTTTTAACTTTTGGCGCTCCTCTTCAGGGAGCTGATTGAAGTCTTTGCACTTAGCAGAACAGGTCTTCTCGTATTTGGCTGCGCAGTCTGCACATTGAATAAATAAAATGTGGCAAGCGTCATTAGCGCAATTGGTATGATCGTCGCAGGCAGCTCCACACTGATGACACTTAGAGATGATATCATCTGAAATCTTTTCTCCTAGACGTTCATCAAAGACGAAATTCTTACCTACGAATTTATTGGCTAAGCCTTGCTGCTTTACTTGTCTCGCGTACTCTATGATACCCCCATCAAGCTGATATACATTTTCGAATCCACGGTGCTTGTAATAGGCACTCGCTTTCTCACAACGGATACCGCCGGTGCAATACATCACAATATTCTTCTCCTCATTGCCTTTGAGCATATCCTCTATCTCTGGAAGTGAAGATCGAAAGGTTTCCACATCAGGCGTGATGGCTCCTTTAAAGTGGCCTACTTCTGATTCGTAATGGTTACGCATATCTATAAGGATCGTGTTGGGATCCTCAGTGATCTCATTGAATTTTGCGGCATCAAGATGCACTCCCTTATTGGTTACATCAAAACTCTCATCATCTAGGCCGTCAGCAAGAATTTTACTTTTGACTAAAATCTTGAGCTTGAAGAACGACTTGCCGTCATCTTCAATCGCAATATTAAGTCTCATATCTCTCATGAAAGTAATATCCTGTAGCGCAAGCTTGAAGGCCTCAAAATTTTTATTAGGCACAGATAGTTGTCCATTGATGCCTTCATTGGCAACATAAATACGGCCACAAACATCTAGAGCTGACCACTGCAGATATATGTGATCCCTAAAGACTTGAGGATTCCCTAATTGGTAATACTGATAAAAAGATAAGGTGGTGCGAGGTTCATCGCTATCCAGCATCTTTTGGCGAAGTTCCTCGCCATTGACACGATTGTGTAATTTCATAATTTTCTATTTCTTTTGACAAGTGCAATTTATCCGAAGAACAATAGTCTATAAGATGCAAAATTAGGGTTTTATTTCATGTAGAGCAACGATTTGTGGCAATGCTTATACAAAAATGTAAATTTCTCCTTCTTAGCAGCACTAATTTTTTAATCTTGCGGTTATAATTAAAACCTACTTGCATATAATCATGTCAGATAGTGATTTAGCTTTCTGATGTGCACAGCCACTTTTAATATTAGAAATCAATTAATGCAAGTAAACAAAACGATATGACTAGACTACTCTGCACCATTTCTCTCATTCTTTTTATTTCAATGCCCAATTTCATATGGGCGCAAGAATTTCAAAAAGCCTTTACGGATTTTAACTTGGTTAATGATTTCAGTCAAGATCAAGAGGGCAATATTTACACTGGTGGATATACGACCTTCATGCTTATAGATTCGCTAGATAAGATTGTCAGCCTAGACATCGTAAATAAATTGAATAATGAGGGTGAAGAAATTTGGTCTAGAAATTTTGAACTAGTTGATGCATTCACAGAAATACACAAAGTTCTTGCTTTACCGAATGGGGATATCATTGCACTATACAGCATAGATCAAATTGAAGAAGAGCTCCAATTGGGCTTGAGTCGCATTTCCGCTCAAGGTGATATGATGTGGAGTCAAATATTGGAAATTGACCAAAATGGCTTTACTGCATTCAGTACTGAAGTCAATTTGTTTGCAGCCGATGGCAACAACTTTTTTGTCCAAAGTAAAAAAATCAATTCGCAGCAACATGCTCACTTCTTGACCAAATTTGCAGCATCAGGAAACACCATTTGGAGCAAATCATATATTACTGATCTAAAAATAAACAACTCTACTATTGTAAAGATCAGGGAAAATCAATTTGCACTTATTGGACACTTTACGAAAAGCAACAATAACACCGGAGGAATATTAGTACTGATAGATGCGGATGGTCAAATCAGCAACTCTTCAGCTTATGACAATGTAGAAATTCAAGGTATTATACCCGATGAAAATGACCACATCCTAAAACTCAAGCATACCGATGCTGGAACTGCTGGATTAATGAAAATCAACAACAGCTTGGACGTCATCTGGGCTAAAGACATGGACTTCAAAGTAGAAGGACAAATAGGGAACCTTGAAAAATTTGGAGACAATCAATTTGTCATGTATATGTATAACAATATAGGCAGAGTAGAACTGCTGACTGCATATGACATGGAAGGGGAAGTAGTCTGGTCAAAATTTATAGAAAGTAAATACAGCGGTCGACCTTTCACAGAAAAAATTGCAAATGCCGATGGTCAGATTTTGATGATGTCGAACATTTGGAGTTTAGATCTTAGATCAAGTATTTTTAGACAAATGCCAGCAGACGGCAATCCTATAGAGTGTATCTTGCCCATTGCCTGCATATCTGATTCTACTATTAATATTACTAAAACTGACATCAGCTTTACGAATGGCGACGCCTCTGCTTCCTCTATACCAATAACGGTATCCTTAAGCAACACCAACAAAACGACCAGTGATTTTTGCGAAGAAGTAGATGGTGTACCTTCTCCTTTATTTGACATAGACGAATCCGCATGCATCAATACTGAAGTTTTGATTTCCAATACCAATAATGCAGGAGCTGATGATATCAGTTGGTCGATAGAAGGAGGCCCGGAGGACGCCATTCTTCCTTTAGCCAACATAAACAATGGACTGCCTATTTCATTTCAAGATAGTGGTCTATATACTATAACCCAATTTATAGAATACCGCAACTGCTTTACTAGTTATTCTCAAGATGTAGCTATAACCGATGGCTTACCTTTTTCATTTGCACGGGATACCATAATAATATGTGAAGGTGAAGAACAAACCGTCAACGCCAATAGACCTGGCTTCCTTACTTATCTTTGGCTAGATGATAAGTCGTCTAATCCCATCAAAAAAATAAATACTCCGGGAGTTTATTCCTTAGAGCTTTACGATGGCAATTGTACTAAGACCGTAGACTTAGTCGCTGAAAATTTTGATTACGGTGGTATCGAATTCAGCCTTGGCCCAGATACCACTGTCTGCGAATTTCGTCGATTCATCCTTGCTGCTGACAATATAAGAGAAGGCGTAGAATACGTTTGGAGCGATGGCGTAAATACAGGTGAAAGATATGCCAACAAAGAAGGGCCCTATACGCTTACCGTTTTCCTAGACGGATGTGATTTCTCGGATGACATCAATGTCACCTTTGAGCCTTGTGAGCCACAAGTATATGTACCCAATATTTTTACCCCTAATGCAGATGGCATCAATGACACGCTTTTTCCATTAGGGAAAAATTTTGAGTTGATTAGTTTTCGCGTCTATAATCGCTGGGGTGCTTTACTCCATGACGACATCACACCCTGGGATGGAGAGTTTAAAAATGAAAAAGTAACGGGAGTTTATATCTACAACATTAATTTCTTTAATGTTCGTTCTGGCGATATAGAACAGATGACGGGAGATGTTTACTTGAGCAAGTAAGGTTTTTAAGTCACCTGATTAATTAATCAGCGCTGTAAGTTGGGAAAATTGTTGGCTTAGCTTGGTGGTGGTGATTTGTTTTTTGTTTTTTGTTAATATAGCGATTGGTATAGCTCAATAAAAAAGCGGCTTTCTGAAAATTCAGATAGCCGCTTTTTTTAATATTTGATATTTTTTACTTATCCATTCATAGAAGCTAAGAACTCCTCGTTGCTTGTAGTTGGACGTACAAACTTAGAAAGGAAATTCATGGCCTCGTCAGGTTTCATATCCGTCAGTTGTTTTCTTAGGATATGCATTCTGGTAAGTGTTTCTTTATCTTGAAGTAGATCTTCTCTACGTGTACTAGACTTAGTAAGATCAATCGCTGGATACATACGCTTGTTAGCCAATGAACGATCCAACTGTAATTCCATGTTACCAGTACCTTTAAATTCTTCAAAGATCACACCGTCCATCTTAGATCCAGTATCAATCAATGCCGTAGCGAGAATAGTCAATGATCCACCTTTCTCAATATTTCTGGCAGCACCAAAGAATTTTTTAGGCTTGTGTAAGGCATTTGCCTCTACCCCACCAGAAAGTACCTTACCTGATGCTGGAGCCACTGTATTATAAGCACGAGCCAAACGCGTGATAGAATCTAAAAGAATCACCACATCGTGTCTACTCTCTACTAATCGTTTTGCTTTTTCTAATACAATATTCGCAACACGCACATGATTTTCTGCAGGCTCATCAAAAGTAGAAGCGATAACTTCTCCTTTTACATTACGCTTCATATCTGTAACCTCTTCTGGACGTTCATCTACAAGAAGTACAATCAAATATGATTCAGGATGATTTTTAGCAATTGCATTGGCTATATCTTGTAGCAACCAAGTTTTACCTGTCTTAGGTTGTGCTACGATCAAACCTCTTTGTCCTTTTCCTATTGGAGTGAACAAATCTATTATTCTATTTCCAAAATCTTTTCCTTCAGGGTGAGAAGTCAATGTAAATTTCTCATCTGGAAACAATGGCGTTAAATAATCAAAAGGAACACGCTCTCTAATATCCTTCGGCTCCAAACCATTAATCTTGGATACCTTCAAGAGTGCAAAATATTTCTCACCTTCTTTTGGAGGACGGATAGCACCTTTGACAGTATCTCCCGTTTTCAATCCAAACAATTTGATCTGAGAAGGAGAAACATAGATATCATCTGGAGAAGTCAGATAATTGTAATCTGAAGATCTTAAAAAACCATATCCATCAGGCATCATTTCAAGGATACCTTCACCCTCAATAATCCCATCAAGCTCTAAGTCAAACTTAGGCTTTTGCGACCTTGGCTTATCGTTGTCTCTTCTATTATCTTTCTTGCGATCTCGATTGTTATTACTACGATCGTTATCAAATTTCTTTCGACCTCTGTTATTGTCTCTTCTATTGTTGTTAGGCTTTTCTTTAGCAGTTGCTTCTTCCGCTTCTGCTTCTGCCTCAACAGCAACTGGCTCTGCAACCTCTTCTACTACTTCCACCTCAGCTTCCTCTTCAGAACTAGATTCTTCTTTCTTTACTTTTGGAGTTTCTTTAGATACTGCTTGCTCATCCAAGATCTTGTATATAAGTTCTTGTTTGTTCAGCTTCTTATAACTCTTTAGCCCCAACTCCTCTGCCTTTTCTCTTAGCTCAGGAACTAACATGTCATTTAGTTGCAAAATGTCCAACATTATATTTTATGGTTAATTGTTTACTAATAATGAAAATACCACCGATGTGATATTTGGAAGGTTTAATATATGTGTGTGAAATACCTTTAAATCTTTATTTCCCTCCATTTAATTTTTAGTCGCTTTGAAATACTGACGGTAATCTTTTATTCAGTGGGAACTTAAGGACCAGGAAAGAAGTATCTATTTGTATGAAAGGGATACTACTAAATGGAAAATGGAGTGATTATTCGATGCGCAAAAATAGATTTTTTTTTGATTATCAATAACTATATTTGTCAAAAATAATCTTCGGCATCGAAATTCGACCGAAATATATAACAATATAACGAAATATGCTAGAACTTAGTTTCATAAAGGAAAATAAAGACAAAGTATTAGAAGGTTTGGAAAGGAGGTGCTATCCTGCGGAAACTACCCAGATTATTGACCAAATTCTCGATTTAAACGAGCAAAGGAAGTCTTTACAGGCTTTTGTAGATGTTAAAAAATCAGAAATCAATAAGCTTTCTGGGCAAATTGGCCAATTATTCAAATCTGGCGAAGCAGATAAGGCAAATGCACTAAAAGAGGATGTTGCTAAGGTAAAAGAGGAGATTGGAGGTAAAGAAAGCCAACTATCAGAGACCTCAGAGCAGTTAACCCTATTATTATATAAGATACCTAATGTTCCCCACCCTTCAGTAGTGAAGGGGCAATCAGATGAGGATAATGAAGTACATATACCGCATAAAGGAGATTTGCCCGTTTTAGGCGAAGATGCTAAGCCTCACTGGGAACTGGCTAAGCAATACAATCTTTTCGACTTAGAGTTGGGTGTGAAAATTACGGGTGCAGGTTTCCCCTTATATAGAGGCAAAGGCGCAAAATTGGAGCGCGCATTGATCAACTATTTCCTAGACGAAGCGAGTAAGAGAGGCTATGAAGAAATCATTCCACCCTTATTAGTGAATGAGGCTAGTGGTATAGGTACCGGTTCGCTTCCGGACAAGGAAGGACAAATGTACTATGTAGAAAAAGATGACCTCTACCTCATCCCTACAGCAGAAGTTCCAGTCACCAATATATATAGAGGAGACATCTTGGATGAAGCGCAGCTACCTATCAAGCTTACTGGATATACGCCTTGCTTTAGACGAGAGGCTGGATCATACGGAGCGCATGTAAGGGGACTCAATCGTGTACACCAATTCAACAAGGTGGAGATCGTTCGATTTGAAAAACCAGAAAACTCATACGCCGCGCTAGAAGAAATGCTCAAGCATGTGACTGACCTACTTGAAGCACTGGGGCTACCATTCCGAGTATTGAGATTGTGTGGTGGAGATTTGACCTTTGCGTCTGCACTGACTTATGATTTTGAAGTCTATTCTGCTGCTCAAAAAAGGTGGTTAGAAGTGAGCTCTGTATCTAACTTTGAGACTTTTCAAAGTAATCGTATGAAAACACGCTATAAGGATGCCAATAAGAAAAAACAGCTCGTGCATACACTCAATGGATCCGCACTTGCATTGGCACGAATTGTGGCCTGTATATTAGAAAACAATCAAACTGCGGAGGGAATAACAGTCCCAGAAGTACTGAGGCCCTATACAAAGTTTGACATTATTGATTAACAAAATTGAGTCCGCTCCGAAAACTCACGAAACCACAAAATGACTCTTTTTTTGTATTTCGCTAGTTTCCGAAGTGAACTCATGGTTTTAACATAATATTATATAATTTCTCTAAAACCTAAAGTGACAGATAAAGCGTTTATATAGTCATAATATAGAATACAAAATATAATTAAACATGGGAGGATATATTGGATATATGGTGATTGCTGGAGTTACATCCTTGATCGGGATGTTCATTAGCAATCGACTCAAAAGTAAATTTAATCACTACAGTCAGATCCCACTACAAAGTGGTCTATCTGGTAAGGAAGTAGCAGAAAAAATGTTGGAGCATTATGGCATCCATGACGTCAAGGTCGTACCAGCAAAAGGTATGCTCACGGATCATTATAATCCGCAGACCAAGACTATCGCACTGAGCGAACCAGTATACAATGCGAGGAGTATAGCAGCGGCGGCAGTAGCAGCACATGAGTGTGGACACGCTATACAGCATGACACATCGTATGCTTGGCTTTCGATGAGATCTGCCATAGTACCTATAGTAAGTTTCTCTTCCAAAGCACAACAGTTTTTATTGATGGCTGCTTTTGGTATGATGGGAGCAGGTATTTCGAATAGCCCGATAGTGATGATGTTGACCATAGCGGTATTCGGTGTGACGGCACTGTTTAGTTTCATCACTTTACCAGTAGAGTTCGATGCAAGTAATAGAGCGATGGCATGGTTGGACGAGACCGGTATAGCTACGGGTACTGATTATGACGGTGCTAAGGATGCATTGTGGTGGGCAGCTATGACTTATGTATCAGCAGCACTAGGCGCATTGATTTACTTCTTATACTTTGTACTTAGATTTGCTTCTAGCGATTAATAGCTAAGATCAATCAAAAAATATTTAGGGCGATTCTTCTATGATGAAGGATCGCTCTTTTTTTATATCTATGATCTTTTTTTTTAAAAAACGAGGGGCTGTCACCGAGCTTGTGGTGGCTCTAGCATCCAGCCCAAAAAAACCACAAGCTCGCTGCCGGGTCATCCGCTCGTACGCCTAGACTGCTGAGCCTGTGGCCTATAGTCGCAGCTAGTCTCTCCCTGAGAGCCTTCACTGCCTCCTTAGTCCACTAGACACAGCAGTCTACTTGTCCCGCTTCTACCCCTCAGCCAAAAAAATCAGCCAATACTTAGGTCACCATTAATAAAAAGTAGCCCTTGATAAAAAATCAAAATGCTAGTAGTCCAAATGCTTTGTTATATGACAAAAAAAACTAATTTTGCCATCCCCATCAACTACACATTTTCTTATCCCTGCACCGAAGAAAATTTTTTAACCTAATAAGCGAACACGGATGTACAATCATAATAAAATACGATACGTATTTATTTCTTATGAAGACCTCAAAGACATCAAATTCAAAAAGCTTGAAAAAGTTTGTGATAAGATTTACATCCTAATTAATGAAGGAATTGAAAACCTCCCCTTCAAACTGGTTCAGCGACTACAGAAACTTGGTAAAAATGTAAAATGGATGCAAATCTCTGAAAAGGAAGAAGCACTATCCCTTTCTATGGCATTCCTACTAGGTCAGATGCATGCAAAAATAAGTAAGGATGTCGAGTTTGCTATTCTATCTAATGATAGACAATATGATAGTATCGTCAGCTACCTTAACAACATCGGTCGTGAATGCATCCGGGTAAAAAATAAAAAGAAAAACATTGCCGACTTCACAAACGGAGAATCTTTCAACCATAAAGAAGAAATTGCAGAGTCAATAGAAGAAGACACTATTGAAATAGATCTTCAAGACAGCATCAATATTCAAGAGCCTAGACCCAACTTCAATATGGGTAACACCGCGCTTGATATGCTAGCCAACGGCAAAGAAGCTGCCAAAGGAGTGAAGGTAGCCGCCAATGAAACCATCAAGCGGCTTATAAGATCTGGCAACAGACCCTCCGAACTGAGTTTGCTCAAAAGCTACATCAGCTTGCACAATCAAAACGAAGCCGTTGATGAAAACATCGAAGATATCATCAAGCATCTTGCGAGCACAAATGAGATAGAGATTCGTGAGGATGAAGTTATTTATAATTTTTAGTTGTTCTGAATGAAGCCATTAGCTTCACTTTAGTACCCATTCTCATATCATTATGTTTGAGGCTATTTCTGCCTGCTTACTGTATTTCCCAGTATCAAATCTCCACACAGATAAATGTGAGTTCTAAATCGTAAGTTACTTCTACCCTATTTTTTCAATATCAAACCGTCTGCGATAGCATCCATAGTGCGCTTTATTTCTCATTACCCATTTTTACCGGGCAATGATAGTAAGGGCTGCGCCGATAGAAGCAGGTGCGCGACCAAGCTTGTAGCCAAGCAGGCACGGAAACGAAAGTGGACCCCTGCATAGCATGGTCCTACTGAATCTTGCTTTTTCAGCAAGCTTCGGTAGGAGCCCGCCAGACAATCAAAATAATAGACTTATACCAATCTAACATGGCCATTCTTGATTCTAAAATTTGGAAAATTGACGGATTTTCATATATTCTAACTAATGATTGCTATTTTATTGCATTTGTAGGTAAATGGAATAATGATAGATCGCTATATTAGCAACACAATACAAAGTGAATTATGGAATTAAATTTAGAAGACTTAATTAAACAAGAGAACGCTTCGATGCGTGATACGATGGATCACCTGAGAAAGGAGTTGACAAAAATCCGTGCTGGTAAAGCTAGTCCAAGCATGTTAGACGGGATCATGGTAGACTACTATGACGCACCTACCCCGCTATCGCAAGTGGCTAACCTAAGCGCGCCGGATGCAAAAACGATTGCTATCCAACCCTGGGAAAAAAGTATGCTAGCCAATATAGAACAGGCCATATTCAAAGCCAATCTAGGATTGACGCCGATGAATGATGGAGAGTTTGTGCGTATCACTATACCGCCATTGACGGAAGAGCGCCGTAAGGATCTGGTAAAACAGGTAAGCGCTGCCGGAGAAGATACTAAAGTATCACTTCGTAAGGCTCGTCAAAAAATGATGGACGCTGTCAAAAAAGAAGTCAAAAATGGCTACCCAGAAGATGAAGGAAAAAAGAAAGAAAGTATGATACAAGGTATGCTTAAAAAGTACACCGCAGAGGTAGATGCCTTGACCGAAAGTAAAGAGAAAGACATCATGACCGTGTAGAACCTGGATTGCTAATCCCGATAAATCCCAAAACGAAACGCAACAAAGTGCCTTGGCATCTTGTTGCGTTTTTTACAATAACAATGGTTCGCTAATAAATCAGAAATTGCTGAACTGCTCATAATATAATAGATATGAATAAATTAAGCCCAGAAGAAGAGTACGTCATCCTACAAAAAGGAACCGAACGACCGAATACAGGTCAGTATAATAAGCACTACGAAGATGGTGTATATTCTTGTAAGCAATGCGATACTCCACTTTATAAATCTGATCACAAGTTTGACTCGGGTTGCGGGTGGCCTAGTTTTGATGACGAGATCGAGGGCGCCGTGGAGCAGCTTCCTGACGCAGATGGTAGAAGGGTAGAAATCGTATGCGCCAAGTGCAAAGGACACCTTGGTCATGTATTCAAAGGAGAGCGCTTCACGCCCAAAAATTTGCGTCATTGTGTGAATTCTATTTCGCTCAACTTCACTCCTAAGCAGTGATCTTAAACTATAGAAAAGTGTTAGACACCTTACCTCAAATCGGTGAACTCAGCTGGATCGGCCTGCGTCCAGCAAAGATGGAAAAGCTGCAAGCTGTCTCGAGCGCTGAAGTGAATATCAAAAATGGATTGACCGGCGATCGCTACAAATCTAGTGGCAAGCGCATGGTAACTTTAATACAAGAAGAGCATCTTGACGCTGTAGCAAGTCTCCTCGGGAAAACGGGCAGTATAGACCCGCTTGACACCCGAAGAAATCTGGTCGTCAAAGGCATCAATCTTTTGGCCTTGAAGGGTAAACAATTTAAAATCGGAAACGAAGTCATCTTGGAATACACTGGACCTTGTCATCCCTGTACTCGCATGGAGGAAACACTAGGCCCCGGCGGCCTGAATGCGATGCGTGGGCATGGCGGGATATGCACGAGGGTGATTCAAGGAGGGACGATTAGTGTTGGGGATAATATAATTATGAATGATAAATTATAAATGCAGTGTTGTCTTGATTGAATTATGAATGATGAATGATGAATGCGACGCTCTCGTATTCTGGTTCACGCAGAGGACACAGAGACTCAGCTGACTCGTACCACGCAGAGGACGCAGAGCTTTTCTAGCGTGCACCTAACTCTAAGAAAACTCCTACCCTACTCTTCAAGTATAATTAGCTTTGCGATCTTTGCGTGTTTTTATCTTCGCGTCCTTTGCGTGAATCGAACACCTTATAGAAGTTATACATTTTAAACTACTGTGCCGAGCTCTGGGTTCACGCAGAGGACACAGAGACTCAGCTGACTCGTACCACGCAAAGGACGCAGAGGCATTCAAAGCTATTAGCAATTAGACGTTAGCCTTTAGCCAAATATTCAAAGAATTTCGATTTATCTTTTATAGCACGGAACACGGCAACAAAGTCATTTATAATTTATAATTCACCATTTATAATTTCTTACGTTCTCTGCGTGAAACGAACACCTTATAGAGGTTATACATTTTAAACTACTGTGCCGAGCTCTGGGTTCTCGCAAAGTGCGCAAAGACTATGCTCTATAGTGCCACGCAAAGGACGCAAAGCATCACTATCGTGCACTTTGACTGAATAGAAAAATCTACGATTTTTTATTCTTAACATTGGTTACAAAATAAAAAAGACTAATGAGTGCAATCACCCCTGCAATCGAATAAGCCAATATAGAAGGTAGAGTTAAAGCTTGGATTAAAATAAATGTCAACACAAACAATCCAGCTAATCGAATAAGCTCAAATATCAATAACCAATTGGCTGTCTTCTCGAACATGAAGCCAAAGCCAATCGTCGTCATCACTATCCACAGTGCATAAAAAATTCGGAAGCTCATGTTTAAATCTTCTTGGATAAAAAAGAACAGCGGAACCAATCCCAACAACAAAAAAAAGTGCGCTAAGACATACCAAGATCTAGCTGGCAAGAATGGGGTTTGATATTTTTCATAATCTCCTTCAGGCATTGTGGGTGCCATATAACCTCCCATA
The DNA here is from genome assembly GCA_938022165.1 of uncultured Saprospiraceae bacterium. Taxonomy (GTDB): domain Bacteria; phylum Bacteroidota; class Bacteroidia; order Chitinophagales; family Saprospiraceae; genus JALZVN01. Next base: position 34,253 of record CALIEI010000167.1, read on the forward strand.
TAGTCCGGTTGCCAGCCTGGTTTTTTAAATAATATTTTGATGGTGTCTTTTATACTTCGCGACTTGCTAGTGGTTTTGAGCAGATAGATATAGTGTGAAAAATTGGCGTAGATCGGATTCCAAGATCTAAGCGGTGTGGTAATCCCGTAGGTGGGCCTCTCCTCTTCCTCTTTAAATGTTCCAAACATCCGATCCCAGGTAATGAAAACGCCTGCAAAATTTTTATCGATGTATTTTGGGTTACGTCCATGATGAACGCGATGATGAGAAGGTGTATTCATTAACCACTCAAACCATCCGGGCAATTTATTGATATGCTCCGTGTGTATCCAAAATTGATAGAGCAGATTGAGCCCTCCCACTAAAAGCAACATCTTGGGATCAAATCCCATTAGAGCCATAGGTAAGAAAAATGGGAAGCCCCAGATAAACCCTGTGGACGTCTGCCGCAAAGCTACTGAGAGATTATAATCTTCAGACTGATGATGTACAACATGCCCTCCCCAAAAAAGATTGACCGTATGTGCTAATCGATGCTCCCAGTAGTAAGCTATATCGTACAAGATGAAAAGGGCAATAAAAGTCCAAGCATTATTAGGGAGATGATACAGGGCGATGCTGTCATAAATAGCAGCATAGATACCGATCTTGATAACTTTGAAAAATACACCTGTGGTCTGCTGCACTGTGCCAGTGCTGATATTGGTGATAGCATCAGAAAGTCGATAGGTTCTATTACCACTGATGGCTTCATAGACCAATTCTAAAGCCATAAGGCCAAAATACATAGGGATCGCTAAGACTGTGATGGCAATCATAATGGTAAGATAAGAAAATGGGTAAAGATTCTTGCTGAGAATAGAGGCAAACTTAAGCATATACTATTCATGAGTACAATTCTAAACTGACAGAAAAAATTTCTATCTTTAGTATATGAGGCTATTAACTAGGGAATTGGCTTTTTATTTTGCCATTCTAATTTGTGTAAATCCTGTTTTCGCTCAACAGGATAGTCTAATCATACTCCAAGATGAACTTGGAGTAAAGGATATCCATATAACTAAAGAGCAAATAGAAAACAACAAAGTCTATACTGCCAGTAGTACTCTAAATCAAATAGAAGAGCTTCCTTACACTGTATATGTGGTAACTGGGGAAGAAATTCTTCAAAGAGGATTATTCACACTTACAGATGTACTCAAACTAGTTCCCGGCTTCTTTGTATCTCAACCTGGTTCAGC
>CALIEI010000168.1 GCA_938022165.1 uncultured Saprospiraceae bacterium
CTTATAAAATTAAAAAGTGATTGAAGTACCTAGTCTAAAGGTTCTTGCTTGAGGATAAATTCCTCTGTCGATACCTGTATCAACAATATTTATATTTCCATTCGTTTGAGTTGATCCCACTTCAGGATCAGATCCACGATAATTTGTAAAGGTCGTTAGATTTTCAACTGAGATATACCATCTCCACTTCGAACATTTTATTCTTTCCAAAACATTAGGTGCTAGGCTATATCCAAGTTGAATGTTTTTTAGTCTGACATAACTTCCATCTTCAATATTTACCGCATCTGTAGCTCTTGTATAATTACCATTAGGATCTCCAACAGTGAATATTGGAACATCAGTGTCTGTATTAGTTTCTGACCATTGATTCAACAACCAAGCCTGCTTATTTGTAGTGGTGATATCTTGTCTGGTTATCCCATTAAACACATCAACGCCAAACTGACCAGTCAGCAAAGCAGAAAAATCAAAACCAGCATATTCAGCTGACAATGTAGAACCAACTGTCCAATCAGGTAAAGGACTCCCAATAGCCACCCGATCAGCGTCAGTAATCGCACCGTCACCATTGGTGTCTACAAATCTAAGATCTCCAGGTATTGCATTTGGCTGTATTCTTCTAAATGCATCAGAACTATTCGCACTAACGTACTGATTTACCTCAGCTTCAGATTGGAATATACCATCCGTTTCATATCCAAAAAATGATACAATGGGTTGTCCTTGGATAATTCTTGTTACCTCGCCTGCTAAGGCCCAGTTTGCGCCTGCAATGAATCCAGCATCGTTAGCCACCCGAGTCATTGTGTTCTCGTTATAGGCAGCATTAACAGCTACAGAATAAAATAATTTACCTTTTCTTTCTCTCCATTCCAACGCCATTTCTACACCTTCGTTCTTTACTTGCCCTACATTGGTGAGCGGTGCTTGTGCAAAACCTGAAGTAGATCTTAACTCCTGTATCTGCAAAAGATCATCGGTCACCTTATTGTAGTAGTCAACATCAATTAAGAGTTTATCATCGAAGAATCTACTCTCTATACCCAAATCCAATTGATTAGAGCTTTCCCATCTCAGATCTGGATTTTCTAAAGACAAGGGTATCGCACCTTGTAGCAATCCATACGAAGGTGCATTGTCCACCAAAGAAGCAAATTGGAAGGATCCAATTCTATCATTTCCATTTTGCCCCCAAGACGCTCTTAGTTTCAAAAAGGAAAGTGCTTTCCATTCTGGAAAAAACGGTTCTTCATTTATAACCCAACTGGCTCCAAATGCCCAAAAGTTTCCAAACTTATTATTGGACCCAAAGTTTGAAGAGCCATCTCTACGTTGTGTAATAGAAAACGAAACTCGATCATTATAATCGTATAGCAACCTAGAAAACACAGACGCTCTTGTTACCCGATTGGCTCCTCCTCCTCCAGTACGCGTTGAATCAACTGTTACATTATTTAAAAATATCAGATTCTGATTATCTGTATTGATACCTTGACCGCCAGCGGATAAGTTTTCCCATTGATTATCTAGGACTGAATTCCCTACCAATAGATTAAAATTATGCTTACCAAAAGACTTGCTATAGTTAATGGTATTTTCCCATTGTAGATTCCAAGCTCTTTGAAACTCTTTACTTACACTAGTTTCTACTGGATTATTAAAAGTTGAAGTAAGGAAAAATAATGGCCGATAAGAATCAAATCCCAAGTAACTCAAATCCATACCACCGGTAGTTCTAATTATTAAGTCTTTAATAGGCTCTACCTCTAGGAATACATTTCCAAGTACTTGATCTTTTACAACCTCTTGAGTTTGCAATTCCAATCTCGCTAATGGATTTGTTACCTCTCCACTTACATTTTCTGAGATGCCATAGAAAGCTCCATTTTCATCTCTCACCACAGGTTCCGTTGCATAAGGACTTTGGGCTAATACCCCTGCATCTGTTTCAAAAACGGGTGTCAATGGATCCAGATTTAAAGCACTACCAAAAGCGCTATTAAAAGAGCCATTACTCGTCACTCCTCGAGTTTCTAGATGGGTGAACGAAATGGTGTTACCCCATCTGACTTTCTCATTAATATTTGTATTCGATTTTAATCGAGCATTGTATCTTTCAAACTTTGATCTGTCGCCACCTATTATACCTTCTTGGTCGAAGTATGATAGACTTCCAGAATATAGCGTCTTTTCATTCCCACCTTCAACACCTATATAATGACTTTGAATAGGAGCATTTTGTGTGAACAACTCATCCTGCCAATCTGTATCAGTACTCGGAATCATATTAGGATCTATCGGAATACCCGCTAAATTTCTTGCTCCGGCAGCGCCCATGATTTGCACATACTCATCGGCATTCAGTAGATCTACCCGTGATGCAGAATTTTGAGCCCCAACATAACCATCGTATGTAATCGAAGCGCGACCTTTTGTGCTTCCTGACTTAGTTGTGATCAGTATTACTCCATTTGCTGCTCTTGCTCCATATATTGAAGCAGAAGCTGCATCTTTGAGTACCTCCATTGATTCGATATCCGCAGGATTAATATTGTCAATACTCAATACTTGTATACCATCGACTAAGATCAATGGATCTGAATTTCCATTGGTACCTACTCCTCTAATTCGAATTGAAGGGCGCTCCCCTGGTTGCCCAGACTGATTTAATACTTGCACACCAGCAGCTCTTCCTTGAAGGGCTTGGTCTGCACTAACGACAGAGGTTGAAGAAATCTCTTCTGAACTAATACTAGATATTGCACCTGTATTTACTTTCTTTTTTTGGATACCGTAACCAATTACGATAACCTCACCTAGTTCTTCAGCGTCCTCACGCATGACTAGATTTATTTCCGTTTGGTTTGCAGTATTGACTACTTCTTCTTTAAACCCTATGAAGCTAAACACTAAGTTAGCATTCTCAGGCACGGACAAGCTATAGGTCCCATCAAAATCAGTGATTGTGCCTTGTGTGGTGCCTTGAACTATTATAGTTACTCCTGGTAGACCTTCACCATCAGCGTCCGTTACTGTTCCTGAAATGTTTTGAGTTTGTGCTTGTAGATATGGTAAACATGATAGCCCAAACAGCACTATCAGTAATCCGATTTTTTTCATTTAATTATTTGTTTAAATTCTCTGGTGAGAAATTTAGAGTTCTTGATAAACTCTAATAAAATCAACTTTCATTTCTTGCGGAAAACTTGTATTTGCGTCAGGTTCACCTGGCCAATTTCCTCCAACAGCGATATTGAATATCAGGAAGAAATCATTTTGAAATTCTGACATTTCTGGAGATCTTATATCAGCAGTAAAGTATGGTTCATCATCTAACAACCAAGTTATTTCAGCCTCATTCCATATAATAGAAAAAAGGTGAAAGTTGTCATTAAATATTCCACTAGATAGCGATTTTCCTTCTCCAAAAAAAGTATGACCATTATCATCATAGTGAATAGTTCCATGCGTTGTATTGTCTCTGCCATTGGCGTCTCCTCCTACCATTTCCATGATGTCAATCTCACCACATCTAGGCCATCCAACTTGATCTATATTCGCACCTAGCATCCACAAAGCAGGCCAAATACCTTGTCCCTTTGGTAGTTGCGCACGAATATCTACTCGACCAAATTCAAATTCAAATTTATCCTTTGTGGTAAGCCGTGAAGATGTGTAAGCATTATTCCCAATGGTTTGTTCTGTTGCTGTAATCACCATGTTTCCACCGGTGATTGCAGTATTCTCCATTGTATAATACTGGCTTTCGTTATTGCCCCAGCCACATAAGCCCGGACAACCATTTCCTATTTCAAAGTTCCAGTTAGATGTGTTAATTGCTGAATCATTAAACTCATCGTTCCAAATCAATTCAAAACCTGAATACGTAGTAATTTCATCTCCGCCTATCAATACTGGAATAGATCTACGCTCTTCAAGAAATCTACCTGAAGTACCATAAGCTCTAACTACTGCTTCATAGGTACCCGTCGCCTCATAAGTTATTGAAAAATTTCCTGAGCTATTCGTAACTAAGTCAGATCCATCTCCTGCGGCAAATTCAAAAAAATCAACATTGTTTGCCGAAGCTTGAACATCGAGTTTACCGTCAACATCTTCACTAATATTCCACTCCACTACTAGATCAGTTGGATCGCCAGTATTAGTGCTTGGCGTTTCATTATTATCTCCACAACTAGAGAGAAAAATCATTAATGTAAGACAGTAAAAAATGCTCTGTAATTTCAGCATAGGATTTTTTTGATATTATTATAAAGTAATTAAATAGTAGTCAGGAAGATTTTCCTGACTACTATTTAGTATGATTAATTTATTTCAAGATTTCTGATAAAGAAATCTCCAGCTTGGAAGTGTCCACCTCCACCAATCTGGATGAAAAACATATCCTTATCGTTTCTATCAAACACAGTTGCTCCATTATCTGGTATGGCTACATCAGTTGGTGTAGATAGATCGTAAGTTAACGTTATCCACTCATCAAGTGCAAGATCAGTAGCTTGGTACTGATGCAAATCCATCCACCAAAGAGGAGGACAAGTCGTAGCACCAAAACCTACAAATACATTTTGCGTAAGTGCTCCTTCACCATACACATTAGAAGATGGAAGGTACACATCTAGAGTAATAGTAGATAGATTAGAAAAATCAATAGCGTTACCAGAGTTAATATTGAATTGTAATTCTTGAAACTGCTCACCTGTTCTAATGTATCTACTTACTGGTGGTGCCGAAGCGTCAGCTGGGTCAGTTACACCATACTCTATATCAGCTGCTGACTCTACAATTTCTGCTAGAAGATTAGTTGATGCTGCTGACTCAAATGTATGCGTTATTTCAGTTGGAGCAATTGCTGCTAATGGAGTACAATCTGGAGGATCAAATCCTTCAACTAAAGCTGGCTCATCCGCTGGATTTTCATAGGATACATAAGTCATTGGCCAAAATGCAACTCCTGGATAGTTAAAGCTAGCAAACATCGTATCTACCGCTCCACCTTCTACCATTATTGCATCAAAGCTAACCTCATCTAATGGCACAATAGTTTCACCAGTAGTTCCTAGTTTTGGAATTCCAATCCATGCTCCGTTTCCAGATAATGTAATTCTATTATTATCAACGTCAAAAGTATATCCATGTGAAGCATTTGACAACCATGCACTTACATCGTCTCCACACTCATTCACCATATTTGCTGCCACTGCCTCAAAACATCCTTCACCTGTTGTGTTTTGATCACAACCATCTACACCATTAAACACACCAAATTCAGCCCAAAAAGTACCCCCATCATCAAAAGAGAAGGTTCCATCTTCTGAGAATGTAAAGCTATCATCATAAAGACATGGACGTTCACCATTATTAGATGTACCAGGCCACCATATGTTTGTAAATTCTGGATCAGAGGCTAATAGCAAAGCCGTTCCTTCACGTACCAATTTCCAAGTTCTGCTTCCTGAACCTACAAGCAGTTCTAATTTTTCATTTGCACTTGCTACACTTAAAGTAGCATCAAATGAATTTTCATCTCCATCCGCATTACTAGCCACTAAAGTTACGGTGTAGTTACCCGCAGAGGCGTAAGTATAAGAAGGGGACTCTTCTGTACTGGTTCCTGTACCATCACCAAAATCCCAAGCGAAACTGGTTGCATTTTGTGAGTTGTTCGTAAACTGAACTGCTAATTCATTTGCTTCAAATGAAAATGCGGCTACTGGAGCATCTGAGCCTGTCATTGGACCAGACCCGCCTTCGTCATCATCGCCACAAGACCATACTAGTCCAAATAGTGAGATAAACATGCATAATTTTAAAATATCTATTACTCTCATTTTTTAAATTTTGATATTATTAATAAGTACTTGATAAATGTACCTAATGTGATCGAACTAGGCAAATTTAATTAGTGTAAAAAGGCCCATAAGTTAATTTAAGTACTTTTTTAACATTTATATGACTTAATTGTGTCTCAACATCAAGCACTTACGCTAAAGCTATATCAAATTCCAAATTTTAACCATAAGTTATATCAATTGTTGAACAGATGTTGAGAAAA
>CALIEI010000169.1 GCA_938022165.1 uncultured Saprospiraceae bacterium
GAAATGGAACTAGATTCTGCAATGAAGTATGATCTCAAAATCGCAATGGGGATCGAAATGCTCAAAGAACTACATGACTTTGACTATACAGATGATGCAGCTATTCAAAAACAATTTGAAGAGATCAAGGCTAAGGTTCAGAAGTATAAAGATCACCCCGCCTTATTGTGTTGGGTAGTAGGTAATGAATTGAACTTGCTCTTCAATGAAGACGGTTCGCTAAAAATGGTGAATCCTAAAGTATATGAAGCAGTTTGTGATATTGTTGACTACATACATGAGGTAGACCCTAATCATCCAGTAACTACGACTTTTGCAGGGGGTGCTATCGAACCTCATATTAAAGCAGCTTTGGGTAAGTGTCCTCGCTTAGATTTTATGTCTTATCAAGTGTATAATGATTTGGTCAATTTGTCTGAGCAGGAAAAGAAAAACAAAATTGATTATCCTTATTTAGTGACTGAGTTTGGTCCCAAAGGTCATTGGGAAATGCCAGCTACCAACTGGGGTAGAGAAATAGAAGAGAATTCTACGCAAAAAGCAGAAGGCTTAAGAGAGCGTATGCGTATAGGTTTGCAATCTGATAGAACAGGAAGAAATATGGGTGGCTTTGCATTTGTGTGGGGACAAAAGCAAGAGCGAACACCGACATGGTATGGCATTTTTAATAAAGATGGTAGAGCCACTGCGGTGTTAGATGAACTTGCTCTTTTTTGGTCGGGAAAGTATCCAAATGACCGAGCACCAGCCGTTAAGGATATGATCTTAAATGGAAAACAGAAAACGGACAATGTTAGTTTGTCACCGGGCAAAGTATACAAAGCCAGCATTGAGGCCAACGATCCAGAAGGCGATAAGTTGACTTATCGGTGGACTATGATGGGAGAAGTAAAAGAAAAAAGCGACGGTGGTGCCTTCGAAGCAGAACCAGAAGAAGTCGAAATAGACGTCGTAAAACAAAGCGATGGGACACTAGAATTTAAAGCTCCTTCCCAAAAAGGACAATATCGTATATTTGCATATGTATATGATAAGACCAAAGTGGGTAATGCTAATATTCCATTCATCGTAAAGTAAACTAAGCAAAAATGAATGCTGAAAACGATCCAATAATCATCACGCAAAGTTTTTATGCTTCTATAGATACGGTATGGTCTGCATTGACAAATCTAGCAGAAATGCAGCAATGGTATTTTCCACAACTGACAAGCTTTGAGCCTAAGGTCGGTTTTGAAACCAGCTTTACTATCGAACATGAAGGCAGGGTGTTCCCTCATAATTGGAAAGTATTAGAGGTCGATGCACCCAACCTAATTACCTATCGATGGACTTTTGATGGATACCCAGGAGTAGCGCTTACTATTTTTTCATTAGAAGAATCAAATGGGGTAACAACTTTGACTATCAACAATCCAACCCTAGAACCATTCCCTGACGATATCCCAGAGTTCAAAAGAGAAAGTGGTGTAGAAGGATGGAATTATCTTATCAAGACAAGCCTAGTAGCATATATCGCTAAGAAATAAGACCTAGCTCTCAACTCTCAACTCTCAACTCTTGCTGAGCCCTCTTGCTCAAAACTCTTGCTGAAAAGTTCTTGCTCAAGACTCGAAACTCTTGCAGAAAACCTTTTGCTGAAAGTCTCTTGCTCAAGACTCAAAACTCTTGCTGATAACGCTCTTGCTGTTAACGCTCTTGCTGAAAGCCTCTTGCTCAAGCCTCAAAACTCTTGCTGATAACGCTCTTGCTGTAAGCCTCTTGCTCGCAACTCAAAACTCTTGCTGTTAACTATTGTTTCGCAAGTATACTTCTATTCGCTACAGGATTACGTTCATTGTATTTTTGTAAGTACATGAACAATTTTTGATCGCGATTAGATTCCTGCTTAAATTGGCTTGCAAGGAAAGTGTCATCCTTGAATAATTGAGATAGGACATATTCATCATATTCATAGATACGGCCAGTAGCAAGTTTTAAAACCCTTTGGGCTCTGACCATTCTTCCATGCCTTTCTTTGTTAAAACCATTGTCTCTAAAGGTAGGATTTGCACGCTTAGGATAATAATCTTCAATACTGAAATGACACAAATTTCCTAAAATTCTAAGTCTAGTAAATGAAGATTTTCCATTAGCTTGTTCTGCTTGATTTCCAAAAAGAATACGATATGGTAATTGTATACTATACTGAATATAAGGCGTGCCATTCATGCAAAATCCCCAAATTTCGTTCATATCAGATTTCTTCAGTTTACCCTTTACAAAATTTTTGCAAGATTTCATTTTAAGGACGTTGAAAAAGTCTGTGTCATACCATTTAATGCTAAATGCTTCCAATGGGAAGCTAGGTTCATTGTTTAGGAAGTCCTCATAGGTAGCATAGACTCCGTCTTTGAAATTAGTTTGATTGTTGATATTTATGCTTTGTGCAAAAGCTTGGCTGCATATTATAAGCATAGCAGCAGTGAAAAGTAAAGGTCTCATAGATACGGCATTTAGAAAGTAATAGTATTACTTGCTACACCCAAATCAACCCGCAATAGAGAAGGTGAAAATTGGATATTTAAATCGGTTTACAGGAAGCTTTCGCCTACCTGAGTTTAATTTTGAATTGTGCCGATTATACGATTGATACAGCTTTTCTATTGTAAAAACTTATCATCATTGTATAACATAAAATTTTAATACAATATTTGTTCCAAGAGGCTAGGGATCTAGCTATGACGAAAATTCAACCTGTATATTCAGTATTTTAATCGGAAACAAAATATTTCCAAACCAAAGCCCAAATTGAACAGATTGGAATCCAGAATAGTGACGAGAAAAATGCCATACTGAATGGAGCTAGAGTAACGAATACGACCAATTTAAAAGAATGAATATTAGGAGCTACGGAATTATTTAAGTTGATTTAGCTAGACCGCTAGACCGCTAGACCGCTAGACCGCTAGACCGCTAGACCGCTAGACCGCTAGACCGCTAGACACCTAGACACCTAGACTAATACTCCCCCCATCTGTAAGACAGCCTAAGTCCAGCTTGTAACTGTGTAATAGAACTATCAAAGTCAGGATAGTCGTCTTCATTTAAATTTCTTACTGCAAGTGAAGCTATACCATCCCATGTAGCGGAACTATGCCACTTGAATCTCCCAAAGGGAGTAAGGGTAATAGACTTGGTAATACCTATATCTAGACCAACTCCTACTGAGGCAGTTAATCGGGTAGCATTAGTGCTAACCTCGCTAGGAAAAATTTCAGTGGTAAAGACTTGAGTAGGTGCCACCAAATCGTTTTGCACTGTTCTACTAATTCCAGGGCCCGCCATTAAATAAAATCCTTTTTTGAACACGCCACCTTCTTTTCCCCAAGTAGGGCAGTCACAATCACCCTCCAGATCAAATATGTAAATATGGGTGTTAAAAGAAAAGGCGTATATGTCTAGGTCCGAATTCAAAGTCAATGGAACTAGTGTGTTTCCATTAGGGAGGTTATCAAACCTACCATAACTCAACTCAGGTAAAAATTCAACTCTAAAATCTTTGAGTCTAAACCAATAATCTAGTGCATAAGTAAAGCCACTATTGTATGCTAATACATTCTCACCTTCCTTCACATCTTCCCATCCGGAAGTCCCAATAGTTGAAAAGTTTCCACTAAGCCCAATCTGTGCACTAAGTGACCATGAAAAGAAACATATGCTAAGACTCAATAATAGATTTTTCATTGTTTTTTTATTTAATAGAAGAACTAGTTTGACTACGTTTTATTGTGAAATAAAAGTAACAATTTTCTAGCAATATCAAACGATATACTAGTATCGGTGCGAATCACCAAAGGTGACCGAGCGAGTCGACCGGAGGGAGCAAGGACAAGCGGTAGAAGCGGCACGACCTATGATTAGCTTGGTGGGCAGCCATAGGGCGTATTAGCGGATGACGCGCTCCCGAGTGAGACTAAAATGCGACGATGATAATCGGAGCCATTGCAGGTCGAAACAAAGGGATGGCCCCATCTCGAAATGAAATCAGAAATATGCTCCTAAATACATTATCTTTGCAGCTCAATCGGATAATTTGAAGACGAAGGATAAAAAAACGAAGGTAAAAGTGATCACGCTAGGATGTTCAAAAAATCTAGTGGATTCGGAGAATATCATCACCCAGCTGCAAGGGAATGACATCGATGCAGAGCACGAAGGTATGCTCAATGATGCCAATGTCGTTGTGATCAATACCTGTGGGTTCATAGATAGAGCAAAGGAAGAGTCCGTAAATACGATCTTGGAATATGCAGATGTGAAAGCGCAAGGCGGCATCGAAAAATTGTATGTGACGGGTTGCTTATCAGAAAGATATAAAAACGATTTGGAGGCGGAGATTCCTGAAGTGGATGCCTACTTCGGGACAATGGAATTACCCGGTCTGTTGGCGAAGTTTAACGCTGACTATAAACACGAATTGATAGGAGAGCGGGTTATCACTACGCCCATGCATTATGCTTATCTGAAAATTTCTGAGGGATGCAATCGTACTTGTTCTTTTTGTGCGATTCCTTTGATGAGAGGGAAGCACATCTCTAGACCTATAGAGGAGCTAGTGAAGGAGGCTACCAATCTAGCAAAGTATGGGGTAAAAGAACTCATGCTGATTGCGCAAGAATTGACTTACTACGGTTTAGACCTTTACAAGGAACGTCAGCTTTCAGAGTTGCTTGTAGCCTTAGCCGCAGTGGATGGGATCTCTTGGATACGCCTTCACTATGCTTACCCAAGTAAATTTCCGACTGAAGTGTTCGACACTATGGCGGCTACTAAAGAGGTTTGTAATTATTTAGATATCCCCTTGCAACATGCAGATAACGAGGTGCTTAAGCGCATGCGTAGACAAATCACTGTAGAGGAAACTGAAGCACTGATCAATGAAGCTAGGGAAAAGGTGCCGAGCATTGCTATCCGAACTACCATGCTTGTTGGCTTTCCAGGGGAGACAGAAGCAGAGTTTGAGAATATGTTGGAGTTTGTAAAAAGAATGCGTTTTGAAAGGCTGGGGGTTTTTCAATATTCACACGAAGAAGGAACCATAGCGCATGACCTAGCGGATGATGTACCGGAAGAGGTGAAGCAAGAACGTGCTTCTCGACTAATGGCTGCTCAAGAGTTGATTAGTCTAGAACTAAATGAAGAGAAGATCGGAAAAGAATTTCGCGTACTCGTGGATAAAAAAGAAGGAGATTATTTTTATGCTCGGTCAGAATTTGATTCTCCAGAAGTTGATAACGAAGTTCTAATTGATGCTCGAAAACATTTCGTTAGAGTGGGTGATTTTGTAAAAGTAAAAGTGGATGAAGCAACGGAGTTTGATTTGTACGGAACACCGATCTAGTTAGGGTAAATCAAAATCTTTTTAGTGATGTCTAGGCTGTTGCCTGTGATTGTCATAAAATAGACTCCAGTCTGAAAATTTGAAAGTTCAGGTAGAGAAACAATATCTTGATCTACCGCTCCTATGCTAGTACTATACATCAATTGCCCAAGCACACTAAATAAGTCAATCTGGACATTTTGTCTTTCTTCTAAGTTGAATGTTATTCGTCCTGCTGAAGTGAACGGATTACTGACAGATACGGCTTCCTCTTCAATAATGGGAATACCATCACCAAATATAACTTCCTCTCCAAGATCCAGATATACGGCAAAGCCATCGTGATCCGTGGCTCTAAATGGACTAGCTTGCTCCAAATAGGCTTCTGGGTAATCACAATTGCCTCTGCCGAAATGGAAATGGCTGACTTCAGCATTTTGAAAATCAGAGGCTAAGCAGTGATCCAATATCTGCGCATTTCCTCTGAATACGAATGAATATTGCTCTGACTCGGGGATCAAAGTAGTGGAAACGTTAGTCAAAGGAGAAATTCCTAAATCTCGATTGGGCAACAAGGCGCCAAGCGAAGGAGTCCCAGCGATCTGATTTAAAACATCAACATAACCATCTGAAAATTGAAAAGCATTGAAATCACCGACAATAAAGAATTCTTTATTTTCATCTTGCATTTCTTTTACCAATTCACCTATATGTATGGCTTGCAAATTTCGTTTTTGTTGTACAAAGTCTGTATCGATACCGTTCAATGAACGGATGTGCAGATTGAGAATGCTAAGCGGTACTGGGCCAGATTCGGTTTCTATAAATCCCTCTAGCAGTAATGGTGGGCGATCATGAAGACTCCCTCCACTAAATGTCAGGTTATTTCCTTGCGATTCAATATTTGAAACGGAGAAAGCTTTATTGACTAGGTATCCGTTATTGATATTACCAACAGGATTGTCAAAATGGGCAGTGTACTCATTACCCGTTGCATTGCTTAAGCTTTCTGCTAAATCAATAAACTCTTGTTGGCCACCTACTTCTTGCAGGGCGACTACGTCAGGAGTGCCTAACTGATCTATAATATAGTTGGTGATTTTTTCAAGCCGCAAATCGTAGTTTGATTCTTCCCTTTCTAAAAAGAGCGTATTGAGGCAGCCGACATTAAATTCATTGCTTGTAGAAAGTTGTACTGCTGGCAGTTCATTTTCATTGGTAACTGTAAACGAAATAGGGTAGAGCGCATAATTAAAATCTTCTTCTACTATCACACCAGTTCCTGAGATAGTCATATCTGCGTGTAAAAATTGGTTGCCTGCTAAGCCTAAGCCTCGCGGTACAAAGAAAAAGACTTCTGGATTTCCGTCCCACTCTGGAAGATTGTTGACACCTGGAAATTCTAATCCTGGTTCGCGCATAGGCCGTACATCACTTGCACTCACATAAGCTAAATTGGATCCCTGCGAAGGACCGACAATATTCATATTGGTAAATTGTACGAGCTGGCCTTCTACAGATTCTAGAGCATTCACATTCGTTCGTGTATTGCCTGGAAAATCATTGCTAAGCATGCGGGGTACAATGGAGCTGTTCGATTGTCCAGTGGTATTGATTGTACTAGCTTCGATGATTGTATTCCGGTCTCTTTCTCTAACCCTACCTATAATGTTGACTACCTCGTTTATATTGAACGACTCCGCTTGATTCCAATCAACCAAAATGCCTTCTGAGGTATTTAGATCATTATCGGGTGTAGAAGACTGAACGAAAAGCATGTCATCATGTCTGGCTATTACCACTACGGATGAAACGCTTACTAAGTCATTATTAAAGGAGGAAAAATTTCCCGTGCCTTGTATTTCAGCGATAGTAACTAGGGTCTGGCCTGAGAGGCAATTAACAGTAAAAAGGATATGGAGTAAAAATGTAAAATATACCTTCAAGAACTTAGATGTTTTAGAATTCTGCTATCTTAGATAGAGTTTGCTGCTAATTGCAAATAAATAAGACCCAAATTTAAACAATTCTACTAAACATCTATTTGATAAATATGGACAATTTGAAAGACTCGATCTACGCAAAAGCACTGAATCCATATACTCAATGTGGTATAGTATTGCTTTGTTTTGTCGGGATCTTATTAATTTCAAAGTTAGCTGTTTTAGTCGGTATGTCGACATCTGATCCTACCATGGCTTGGACCCTAGCTGCTACTTTCTTGCTTTTCTTTGTTTTATTCAATAGTGTATTCAGCTTGTCTGCAAAGAATGACAATGCTTATTGGACTAAATCTTTTATATCCTTTATCGGATACGCTGTCCTTTCTGCAGCTTTAGCTTATTTTATCGCGGGATTAGCGATTGAAGAGATAGGTGCTTACAAATGGATCTACATAGTGATCTCCTTTGTATACCTAGTATTCATCAGTATCATTGGGTTTATGAAGCGAATAGTAGAATTTGCCCAGAAGGAAGAATGGACAAAGCCAATGCGTAGGTCTAAAAAAAGAAGATAATTCAGATCCTATCTTGGAAAAAATAATGACAACTCAGGCAAACGTTTCAGTTGCTAATGCAACCGATGTTTTTTCATGGAATTATAATGCCTTCGTTGTCATCATTATGACTTAGATATTTTTAAGCCGCTTTAGTATTTATGCGTACTTTATATTAAAGTCTTTTTAGCCGAGGTGTTTATCTAAAACCAATTCCTCTTCTGCGTTGATTTTCATTTTCCATCAATTGGAATCCTTTGACATCGTCTCTTTGGATAGTATGAATTAGCATCCAATCTCTATCTGCATTCGGGACATCAGCCATACGCAGGTTCTGTCTTTTTATCGCTTCCTTG
>CALIEI010000170.1 GCA_938022165.1 uncultured Saprospiraceae bacterium
ACCAAGGTCATTCCATCAATTTTGTCCTCAGCATTAAAAATTTGCTCGTTTGGGTCAAGTATGGGCTTTTGACAACCAGCATTTCCAAGAAAAACTAGAAAAAAGAGCGCATAAACGCTCAAGAGAGACACTTTTTGTAAAATCATATACATAGAAAACGCAAAACTAAGCTAGATTTTGCTGAATTAGCAAAAATCAACTATCAAAAAAGTATGATTTTGCCATATCCTTAACAAATACAGATATAATTATCATATCTGTAAATATTTATCTTTTTTATTGAAATATTTGACACAAAACGTGATATAATTTATCTTTGACACAAATTAGCATAGAAAGCAATGCTAAATACCACATTGTAAGGTGATGAAATTGGCAGACATGCCCTCTTGTCTCGGGGGTGAAGATTACGGAATAAACAGGATATAACGAGCTGCTTCGGCACTCTAGGGTGGACCACTCAATATGTATTCTTGCTAACTGCTTCGTGGAGGTTCGAATCCTTCTCTTACAGCTAATAACATTAAGATTGGATGCCTCGATGGAAACATTTTCATCGAGGTATTTTTATTTAGCTATAGTTTAATTACTTTTAATAATAATTTCTAAAAAACTACGTTTTAGAGATAATAGTAAAAATACAGGCAGCCCCGATTGGTTTTTTCATACAATTCCTTGTCAGGTTTAATTAATAGAACGAGAGTAGTACAATAGTTTATTATTAAATAGGGGCTGCTATTTTTACACTCATTTCCACTTTTCAATCAACTCTTCCAAGTATTTTTTCTTTATAGGTTCTCGGTGTAGAATACTCCAAGAAGTATGATAGGCATGTGAGCTCAAAAATTTGATTTGTAGCGCATCCCATTCTTCTTCTGTTTGAACTATCGACTGAACTTTTAGCTCTTTATATAGAGTGGCTCCAATATCGTAAAAATCTTCTCTTCCTAAATAATCTAAATCGGCATCACAAATGAGTTCTTCTAAAACTGTTTTTGGATTTTGAGGTATTTTAGTAGACATGATCATTTTTGAAATCTTATCTATTTGTGATTCATTATACCCTAGTTGAGGAAGCATTTCTTCTGCTATTTTCACTCCTTCCTTTTCATGTTCTTTCTTGGAGTGCAAAAATCCAGCATCGTGCAATACTGCTGCTGAGAGCAACAAGGTGGTATCTTCTGATGATAAATTTTCTCGCTCGGCACTAGCATTACAGACACTCATTACATCACGCGTATGACGAGCACTATGATAGAATATTTCTGGCGAAAGTTCTCTCTCTAATTTTTCTAAGATGGTATCCCTTAAGTTTTGATATTGCATCTAAGCCTATTTAGGAATATAAACACCAGAGGCCATGAATTTTAACTCAGCTTTTGGTTGATTAATTGCCATTATTTCTTCTTTGGTTTTGCCTTCATCTTCTGCATAATGTCTAAGATCCTCTACAGAAGTGACATCCTTAAAAGCATATCCATTCATTATTACTTCCTTTCCTGCTAGATCAAGAGGCATAAAAAATCCATAATCTTTAAATTTTACAAACATACTTTCTCCATCTTCAGAAACCACATTCATCCAGCATCCTTTCTTTTGGCATACAGACTCTACCTTACCTTTAACTACTGTATTAAGGCTATCAACAGAATTCATTTTTTGAGTCAGCTCAGAAAAATCAATATGCTTTTTTTGTTTAAATGCTTCTCCATAAAAACCATCCTCTGAAATTTTTGCTGTTGTACAAGCCATCATCAAAAATGCGAGAAAATAAAATACAACATTTTTCATAACTGTTAATATTTTTTAAAACTCCTAATTTAATCAATTCACTTGCAATATAATCACTTTTTTACAAGTTAATATTGCACTCCAGCTTAGGAGTTTTCAAATTGATTTAATTCTAATTTAAAAATCTACCATATAGAGCATTAGACTTACTTTTTTCGCGATCATTTTCACCACCTAAAACATACATCGCATGAAGTATTCAAAATATCTAATGAACTTGGTAATTCTCATTACTTGTACTGTTGGTTTATCTGCACAATGTCTAGACGGAGATTGCTGGAACGGTGAGGGAACTTACCTTTACAACAGTGGAGCTCAGTATACAGGGCAATTCAAAAAAGGAAAAATTAATGGTAGAGGCACCCTTTTATTCAGCAATGGCAATATCTATAAAGGATTTTGGAAAGATGACTATCGAGAAGGTAAGGGGAATTTAGTTTTCACTGACGGAGGATATTATACTGGCGACTTTAAGAAAAGCCAATTTCACGGAGAAGGAGAATTCAATTACCCAAATGGAGATTTATATATTGGCCATTGGGCATCTAATCTGCCTAATGGAGAAGGCGAATATAGTTTCGCTAGTGGAGATCAATATCGAGGACAATTCAAAAAAGGAAAATTTCATGGGCAAGGAACTATGTTCTATGCCAGCGGTACTAAATATATTGGCCAGTGGGCTGATAATGAAAAAAACGGAAATGGTAAGATGGTCAATGCGAATGGAAAGATGCAAGTGGGCGAATGGAAAGATGGTGAAATGATTAATACAAATACTGCAGTACCAAAAAAAGAATCAAATAAAACAAAAATAGTAAGTGCCAGCCCTAGTACTAAAAGCAAATTAAAGAATTGCAATAATCAATATTGCAATTCTGAAAAAGGGCAATACATTTATCGAGATGGCACAAGATATGTTGGAGACTTTACTGGAGGGAAACCAAAGGGTAAGGGTACCGTCTTTTATGCCAACGGAGATAAATATGTGGGTGCCTGGGACGTCAACAGGCCTCATGGAGATGGGATTTTATATTTCAAAAATGGGCGTGTACTTCAAGCCAATTGGGAGAATGGTCATGTCACCGCTTTGAAAGAAGAATTAAATGACATACCAGAAGAGGTCGTAGAAGTTGACAAAAATAACGAAGTAAAAATCTGGTCAGTGATCGTAGGTGTATCAAGATACATTCACATGCCCACCCTCAAATTTACAGATGACGACGCCTACCATCTGTATGCATTTCTCAAAAGCCCAGAGGGTGGAGCAGTACCAGATGATCAAATTTCTGTTTTGATCGATGAAGACGCCACGCACGATAAAATCCTTCGCACTATGAAACACAAATTTCACAAAGCGGATGAAAATGACGTAGTGGTATTTTATTTTTCAGGCCATGGATATGATGGTTCGTTTATTCCATCCGACTTTGACGGTAAAAAGAATCTTCTGAGACACCAAGACATCATAGATATTCTTGAGCAAAGTAAGGCAAAACACAAAGTAGTCTTTGCCGATGCCTGTCACTCTGGAAGCCTTGACCAAAATAATATGCTTGCTATGAAGTCGGGCTACTCAAGAAGACTCAATGAGTACTATGATAAGTTTGATAAATCGGATGGTGGTCTCGCACTGCTCATGAGTTCTAAAGAAGAAGAATACTCTTTGGAAGATCATGGTCTTCGTCAGGGAGTGTTTAGTCACTATCTCATGAGAGGATTAAAGGGAGAGGCCAATTCTAATCAGGATTACACTGTGAGCATAAAAGAGCTTTTTGACTATGTTCACAAAAATGTGACGAGATATACCGCAAATGTTCAAAACCCAATCATCACTGGAAATTATGATGCAGATATGCCAGTAGCAATGATTAGGAAATAAGGTGTCTAAAATAAACTGTACTATTCAAAAATATAGCAATAGTTCTTTTTTGTATTCGGTAGTTCTCCATTGATGAGAGCTACCGTTTTTTTATTTTTTAATTACCGAAAATGGCTTAAGATATACCGTTTTATCGGGCAATCTATCCACTCCCTAATTACTACATATAATAATTAGTTCATATTTGATATAAGCTTAATATAGGCATAACTTATGCACATATAACCACATTTATAATCCATATTATATCAACATCTTAAATGAAGTTTCACTTTCTTTTCCCTATAGTATTATTAGTATGTATTTCGCAGTTTGCTTCAGCTCAATGTGTATCTGGAGATTGTCAAGATGGCACTGGGAAGTATATTTTTCCAAGTGGAGCATCATACGAAGGGGATTTTAAAAATGGGGAAGTTCATGGTCATGGTACTTGCACCTACACGGATGGGAGTATTTATGACGGAGAGTGGCAATATAGATTTCCCCATGGCCGTGGATCCAAACTATATCCAGACAAAGAAATGTGGACTGGAATATGGGTAAAAGGTCGCCCTGTCAATAAAGAAGGAAATATATTTGATGAGTCTTTCATCAGTAAAGGGGCTATGGCTTACGATGGTACAGATATTCAATTTGGTTGTATCAAAGGGAACTGCAATGATGGTATTGGTACATATGCTTATGCTGACGGATCAAAATATGAAGGCCAATTCCAACAAGGGAAACGCCAAGGATGGGGTGCTTTTTATTATCAAAATGGAGATAAGTACGTTGGTGACTTCAATCATAATTTTGAAGAAGGCTACGGCACCATCTATTACCATGATGGCAAACTAGCCAAAGGAACTTGGTATAAAGGAGAATACCTTGGAGACCAATTGGTGGCTAAGGGTGGCATTGGTTGTATTGAAGGTGATTGCTTAAGTGGCAAAGGGAAATTTATTTACCAAGATGGCGCCATGACTTATGAGGGAGAGTTTAGTGACGGCTTACCTAATGGGATTGGCAAATGTACCTATAGCAATGGAGAGATTTATGAAGGCGAATGGAAAAGCGGAGGCTTCAATGGCAAAGGTACTTTACACCTCAATGATGGCACCAAGATCAATGGTCTTTGGATGAATGGTACTCTTGTCAATACTATCGAGGATGCACCTAGCATTCCAGAAGCATCAGCGGAAAATAAACCACAAGTTTGGGCGGTGGTGATTGGTGTATCTTCTTATGACCACATGCACACTCTAAAATATTCCGACGATGATGCATACAAGGTATATGCATTTCTCAAAAGTCCAGAGGGCGGATCTCTCAAAGACAGTAACATCAAAGTACTTGTAGACGATACTGCTACTCGGGAGGGTATTTTGGATGCACTAACAACGACTTTCTCAAAAGCGGGACCTGACGATTTGGTAATGATGTATTTTTCAGGGCACGGTTTGAAAGGATCATTTTTACCTATCGATTTTGATGGTGCTAATAACAAAGTTTTTCACCATGAAATCACAGAGATATTAGAAAACAGCCCAGCGAAATTTAAATTATGTATCGCTGATGCTTGTCACTCAGGCAGTTTGTTTTCAGAGAAAGGAGGGAGTGCTTTTGCTTTCGAATCTTTCTATAAATCACTTGCACAATCTAAGCCAGGTATGGCATTGATTATGTCTTCTAAATCTGAAGAAACGTCGTTGGAGAGCAACAATCTTCGCCAAGGTGTATTTAGTCATTTTTTATTGAGAGGCCTCAAGGGAGAGGCTGACGATAACCAAGATCAGGCAGTGGTACTGCAAGAATTATTCGACTACATTTGTCATAATGTGAAAGAGTACACTTCTCGTAGACAATCTCCGATCATTAGAGGGGATTATGATCCACAAATGGTGATTTCTGTTCACAAGTAATTTTCTGTTTGCCAATTTGATTTGTGCTTAACGGGTAATTCAAATTTCTAAAGTCTTTAAGATTAAAGAGGTCTTACTTGAATGTGAGGTAGTGCCGTGTCACCATTAGGTATGTTAGCCTAATTTCAAATAGTAAGATGTATTCTATTTTCGGGATGTCACAATTTAACATGGTGAACGCTTTCTATTCGCTATTTTTTGTGTATATTTAGTGAAGTGAACATAGAGTAATGACTTCCTTAACTAGATCTATTATAGTCCCCCTGTCTCTGATATTGGCTTTCATTTGTGATATGAATGCCCAAGATTTCAATTGCACATTTGGCCAAGAATATAAGGCAGCTATCCAATCAGATGGGTCTTTACGCAGTTCCCATCTTACTTTTGAAGAAGCTTATCAAGAGTTTATACGTTCTGGGGAGTTTGAAAATTATAGTAATACTTCTTTTCTAAATCTGCCTTTAGTATTCCATATTGTTCATGAAGGCGATTCACTAGGAAGTGTATCAAATCCACGGGATGAAACTATTTTAGAGCTAATTGAACTCACCAATGATTATTTTAGGCAATCCAATTCAAACATAGATTTTGATAATCCGAATTATGGAGCCGATACCCAAATCAGCTTTTGTTTAGCGAGTGTTAATGAAGAAGGGGTCCCAGCCTCTGGAATTGTTAGGCACTATGACTCTGGCGAGAGATTAATTTCATTGTTTCCCCTTTTATGGGATAGAGAAAAATATATCAATGTTTTTTTATGGGAAATGAATGGCTGCGGAGCCTATTTTTTCAGAGATGAAATAATTACTATTTGGAATCAGTGCTATATAGGATCTTCCAACTTAGCCCATGAGTTGGGACATTATTTAAGTCTTCAACATACTTTTTTTGAGGTAGGAGATTGTGAAAATGGAGATTGTCTTGCTTCTGGAGATTTTGTGTGTGATACGCCACCTCAAAAAAACAGTGACCCTATTACTCAAGATGGTTTTGAAAATGATCCTTGTTTGCATCCGGGCAATTCTTGTTTTTCAGATGAAGAAGATACAAGTGAGCATAATCCTTATCGTTCAGTTGATCTAGGAGGAATGGGAGATCAGCCTGATGCTAATAATAATATCATGGGATACGCTGGGCCTTGTAAGACAGATTTTAGCCAAGGTCAAGTTTCAAGAATGAAATTTCGCTTACTACGTGATAAGCCAGATCTCTTTGATCAAGAAGTGACAATTTGTTCAGTTCCATTGGTAACACAAAACGATGCAGGTATTGAGAAGATTGAAGTAAAAGCAACGGATGAGTGTGACCAAAATGTAGATATTTCTTTCACATTAAAAAATTATGGAGAAAATCAGCTCACAGATGTAGATATAATACTATTCCATGATGAAGTAAAAATTGATAGCCTGCATTGGTCAGGGGTGTTAAATAGTGGTGAAGAAGAAACTATTTTATTTGGGAACTACACAACTGAATTTGGACAGAATTTATATGAAATATCAACCTTTCATCCAAACAATACCTTAGATGGTGACCCAAATACAGATCGAAATTTTTCGAATTTTTATACTTATGGCTTAAGTAAAAATGTTTTGAACAATGAATTCCTTTTGTCTTGTGATTTTGAAGACAAGTCTATTGGGCTTGATATCATAGGCGATGTATTAGGGTTTCAATATCATTGGACAAACGAAGCAGGGTTGTCTATGGAAAACGGAAATGGGCTACCAATGCTAAATATATCAAAACCGAGAGAATACACTTTGCATATTTACAACCCTGATTATAGTTGCGAGTGGCTGGAAAAATTTTCGGTATTAACTACAGGTTTAACGGCTGCTAATGCCGATGTTTTTGGATATGGTTTGATTACTTGTGAAACTCCAACAGTAACATTGACAAGTAATTCAAGCAGCTTTTTTGTCACCAAATATTGGTATACAAGAGATGGAATTATACCAAATGCAACAGGTAGAAATTTAGAGGTGGATTCAGCTGGAGATTATAGACTTAAGATTGTAGAGGACTTCACAGGTTGCACGGTATTTGGGGATTGGTTTCATGTAAGTTCATCAGTAGAGACGCCTCGGGTTGATCTTAAAGTAGATGGTGTATTGTCGTGTAATGAACAATCTCTATTAATTGATACCGATGGTTCAGAGTTTGATTCCAATCGATATAAATATCTATTAAGAAAATTGAATCCAACTTCGATAATTTTTGATACCGTACCTGTAAGATACTTAAGGGTTGAAGAACCCGGAACTTATGAGTTAGAGGTGCTAAACATTTCTAAAAATTGTTCTTCTAAGAAGCAAATTCAAGTTTCTCTACATGATGAAGTACCTAATGTAATTATTGAAGGGCCTACTCGGCTAGACACGATATCAAATGAAACCGTGTATTTTCTTGATGCCTCCAAAAGTGATCAGGGTACACATTATACTTATACATGGTCTACCCAGAATGGAAATATACTTGAAGTGGAGAATACATTACAGCCGAAGGTCAAAGGCTTTGGAAAATATACTATTGAAATAGTAGATACTATTTCTGGTTGTTCGCAACGAAACTCTTTTAGTTTCATGCCAAAACATATTTTAAGTGCATATAGTTTCTGTATTCCAAGTTTATATAGTGGCCCATTTATTGAGTTGGAAATAGAGGATGAAAACGGTCTTGTCCTTAGACCAAAATGGTCAACACCAGGTGGTGGTACATTATATAGTGTTTCACTTTATCCATATAACGAAGGTGTTCACTATGTTGAATATGCTGTTGGGAATTCTCTTGTTATTGATTCATTTGATTTTCAACTAAAAGACTTTAATATACCAATAGCCCAGATAGATCAGGATGAAAAAGGAAAATGCACTGAAAATGGAGTTAAGCTGTCGGCAGAAAATTCAACTATGTCAGAAGGAAGTACTTTGATTTGGCGAGATGATTTGAATAGTGTTATTGGTGAGGGATTAGAAGTATATGTAAAACAAGCTGGAAGATATAGTTTGGATATTTTAGGCGAATATGCTGGATGCTGGGACACTACAAGTATTGATGTTCATTTTGATGATGATCACATTGATTATGCAAATGCAGGCCAAGATCTTTTTATGTGCAATGGAGAAAGCATAAGCATAGGCCAAAATTCTCCAAATAAGAATCATGAATTCGCTTGGTACTTACTAGAAGCAAAAGATACGCTATATCTTTCTAGTGAATCTAGATTGACAACAGATACTCCAGGAAAATATTTACTTGAAATGCTAGACAAACAAAATGGCTGTGCTACTCAGGATGTAGTAGAAGTAAATAACTTATCATTAAATTTAAATACTGAAATAGAGAAATTTTTACCGCCCAACTTTTGCACGGAGTACAATACCGTTTTTAGACCTACTAATCTAACTTCCTATTCTAATTATAAAGTGGAATGGACGCTTCCGAGTGGGGAGCAAAGAGAGCAGCTTTTCTTGCCTGCATCGCTTGATGGATTATATACTATGGAATTTAGCCTACTTCAATCTAATTGTACGCTAAAGGATTCTCTCCAGTATATACAGCCAAATACTTTTACCACTGATAACGAGATATGGGATGTTTCCTGCAACTCAGGATCTGATGGTCAAATAAACTTGAGTCCCGCTGGAGGTGTCCCTCCATATCGAATCGAGGGTGGCCAATTTAACATTAATGGCCTTAGTGCTGGCTCATACCAATTTGAAATCAGTGATGATGTAGATTGTACTAGCTTAATTGATATAGAAATATTGGAGCCGACTCCATTGCAAATAAGTGATATCGTTTCGATCAACAATAGTTTGAGTATTGAGGTTTCTGGAGGCACTCCACCTTACAGCTATCGATGGAGCAATGGTGAGGATAACCAACAAATATCTGAGCTTCAATTTGGAGAAACATATAAAGTGAGTATTACGGATTCCAATGGATGTGAGATAAATGCCTCTCATCATTATTTCCCTCAAGATGAAAGCCAAGCTGTAACAGTTCTACCTAATCCCTCCTCGGATCAGATTCAAGTATTTGTGAAAGAATCTACAGCTAGGTATGAATTAAAAATCATTGATACGCTTGGAAAGTGTGTGCTGACCATTGATGAGTATCGATCTTTAGATCATATTGACATCTCTACTTTAGGCGCAGGATTGTATCATGCTGTCTTATCAAATGAAGAGTTTAACCTTGTAAGAAAGTTTATCAAGAATCATCTTTAATCCAATTGTCCTCTAGATTGCGCTAGCCAACAGCTTACTTACAGAATTAAATGCCATTTAGATAAAACTTCTCTTCAAGGATCATTACATTTGGGTAATGTCAAAATCAACTAATATTTCTTCTCGTAGCGACTTAGAGCAAAAACTCAACCTCAAGCAGCTACAAATTAATCGTTTGCTTAATATAACGCAGGCGATCAATGAGAATGTTCCTGTAGATGGATTATTCAAGATGTACACTTCTTTTCTCAATTGGGAGATGGGAGTAGATAAGCTATTGTTGTTTATCAAGCGAGAAGACAAGTGGGTGATTACAAGTGACTCAGGTATTGAGAAGTCATTGATGGAAAGAGACATAACGGCGCTTTTCCCCAATTTTGAACGAGTAGGTAACGTGGAGAAAGGCATGGACCCATTGATTGACTGCTTTGACATCGTGATACCAGTCAAGCATAAAGAACAGGACATTGCTTATGTATTTATTGGTGGCTTGCCAGAAGATGATGAGATGTATAACAAGGTGCAGTTCATTACAACCATCACAAATATCATTGCAGTTGCAATTGAGAATAAGAGATTGTTCAAAAGGCAACTGGAGCAATCTAGAATGAAAAGAGAAATGGAGCTTGCTAGCGAAATGCAACTCCAATTGGTTCCGTCAAATCTGCCTTCAGATGAATGTTATGAGCTAGCTAGTATCTACCAACCGATGCTGGGTGTAGGCGGAGACTACTTTGATTATATTGAATTGAACCAAGAGCAATTCGCTTTTTGTGTAGCAGATATTTCTGGTAAAGGTGTAGCCGCAGCGCTACTAATGGCAAATTTCCAAGCTTCATTGCATAGTTTGATTAAGGCCGAACCTGATACCCCAAATTTTATACAAGCACTCAATTCAGCGATTTTTAAAGTTACGCAAGGGGATAGATTTATTACTTTCTTCTTGGCGAAATTTAATAAAAAGACTCGTGTGCTAAACTATGTAAATGCGGGACATAATCCGCCTTACATGTTTATAAGCGGTGAATTGATAAAGCTCGATAAAGGCTGTACATTTTTAGGTTCCTTTGAGCGTATTCCTGGTGAAATAGAAGTAGGGGAAGTGCATATTCCTGGTAAAGCAATGGCACTATTGTATACAGATGGTTTATCTGATCTTAGGAACGAAAAAGATGTTTTCCTTACAGATGAGTTTATAGAGGACTTAGTTACTAATCACCATAAACTTCCAGCAGGAGTATTCAATGATTTGCTCAAACAAAGAATTGAAAACTTTAGAGGCGAAGCAGCCTATCCAGATGATCTCACTGTGCTTACAGCCAAATTTTTCAAACCGCACTAAAAGTCTCTTTTTACTTCCTATTCAAATACTCTACTGCATATTCCAGTACGGTGTCTGTGTCGTTTGTCAAGTCTTCTTTACTGTATGTTTTATAGATGTCCGGAAGCAATCCGCTTCTACGGTCTTGAAGATCAGATCGCACATCAAATTCCAATTCTATAATAGGCACTCTAATTCTTATCCCAGTGTTTGATAATTTTACATACTTTGAAAAACCTGCAAAGGCAAGATGAAAACTTCCGCCAGCTTCAGCACCAATAAGAGTAGCTCTTTCTTTATCTTTAAGGATTGCAGGAGTAAGTGCGGCCGCAGAATAGCTTCTTTCATTGATTAGAGCTACCACCTCACCTTTAAATAATTTATTTCTTGGCTTGACTTTTTTCTTGCTAAATTTGGTTAAAATATATTCATCTCCTCTGATTTCTTTTTTGGCTAGTGAGAATAAGATACCTTGAATAAATGATTTTTTTTCCTCTTTAAAATCATCCTCTACTGTTGCTTCCCGGACTATGAGATATCTATCTTTCAAAAGAAATCGTGTAAGGTGCTTTACATTTTTGATTGCTCCGCCACCATTATTTCTAAAGTCAATAATGAGTTTGTTTATATTCTTATTTCGAATCTCTTTGAACGCCTTTTTAAATTTTCCTTTGCTCTTTTGAAAATTACTCTTATCAGAAAATGAACTCACAGTCAATAATCCTGTCGAGCCATTGTCAATTGTTTTAAAGGTAACTGGCGAATTGGCTTTGTGTTCTTCTTTTTTGATTTTGCTTAAAGCATTCTGCGGAATTGCATTTATAGTGTATGTCTGCTCCTTTTGTAGTTTGCTGTTGAATAGTTTGACGACATACTTTTCTTTCAGTCCATAGAAGCGTGCATAGCCACCTGTAAATCCTGCTGTCGCCCATAGTCTTTCAGGGTAGTCATTGTCGCCATCAGCACCTTTATTGTACAAGGCGATTTTGTCAATAATGTTATTGACTGGAATAGTATCGATAGATATTAGCTGAGAACCTTTGGGGATAGTATGATCTCCAATATCAAAATCTTCTTTTACCAGAACCTCATTCGAAATCATAATAAGCTCCATAGGAAACAATAATGGCTTATCCTTGTCTTTTTTGTCTTCCCAGAGTTTGTGTCCTAGTTGAATATTAGTGTGGCCACATTTGATGGTGTCTACAATAGGGACAAGTAATTTATAAAAGTCCATTCTAGTCATTGAGTCGGGAAGCGATTCTAGACTTTGATCAAACATATTGTTGACAACATCCTTGGGCGTAAAATAATCTAGACCTGGATGAATGCTGACCAATGTTTTTCTTAGCTGCTCAATATCTTTTGTTAATTTTTCTTTTGAAAAATAATCATCTTGTGCCTCTAAAGGCAAATAGGCAAAGAAAATGCAAAAAATAATTAGTGTCCTGTACATCTATAAATGTTCTGTTATCTAAGATATACATTTTCTAAACGTTCCTTATATAAATACTATGTACTTATTAGTTTTATTTAGTGACTAAAGATGGAATGTAGTCTAGGGATGTATTTGGCTAAAAAGATTGAAGTGTTTGATAAATAAATTAACCTTTTTACACAAAACCGAAATACTTACTAATTTGTTTATTTACTTTACAAAATGAGGACAATCATCTACTCTTTCATGTTCATTTTGTGTGGAACGACCATTTTTGGTCAAGCTCCTTTGTCTCCACGCATAGCTAACTATAATATCAATCTTTCATTGGATGTAGACAATAAACAAGTCAATGCAAGCCAAAGAGTTGTGTGGAGAAATATTGGTACTACTCCTGTTGACGAATTACAATTTCATTTGTACTATAATGCTTTTAAAAACACGGAATCAACTTTTATGAAAGAGGGTTCCTTGTCGAGAGGTTTGTCTCCTGATAGTGTTGAGGAGTGTAGTTGGGGATGGGTAGAAGTGCTTTCTTTCAAGGATAGTCTCGGGACAGAGCTTATAGGTGGCGCTGAATATATACATCCGGACGACGATAATGAGCAGGATCAAACTGTACTACGAATACCCTTGAATGAACCTGTAGCACCGGGGAGTACAGTTGCATTCGATATGCAATGGCATTCTCAAATACCTAAGATTATGCCTCGGACGGGATACAATAAAGATTACTACTTTATGGTACAATGGTTTCCAAAGCTGGGTGTCTATGAGACCGCTGGTATGAGACTGGCTACGGAAGACCAGTGGAATTGCCATCAGTATCATTCTTCAGGAGAATACTATTCAGATTTTGGGAACTACGATGTTTCCATAGAAGTCCCCAAAGGATATGTGGTAGGCGCCAGTGGGCAGTTAGCGGAAAAGACAGAAGGTGCAAGTACAACTACTTGGAGGTATGTGATAAACGATGTTATTGATTTTGGGTGGACGACTTCACCTCACTTTGTAGAGGCCCTGCAGCAATGGAAGAATGTAGAGATAAAGTTGCTCTGCTATGCGGATCATTTACACTGCGCAGAGCGGTATTTTGGTGCAGTCAAATCTGCCCTAGCATTTATGGAAAAAGAGATCGGCGACTATCCTTATAATACATTGACCATAGTAGACCCTCCGATACACGGTATTTTTTCTGGAGGTATGGAGTATCCTACATTTATTTCTGCTGTAAGTTTTTGTTCCCTACCCATAGGCATTCGAACCCCAGAAACTCTGGTGGTGCATGAATTTATACATCAATACTTCATGCAGATGGTGGCGACACATGAGGTAGAAGAACCTTGGATGGATGAAGGTTTTACGACTTACTATGAAGGGAAAATACTCGATGCTTATCTTGGCAAAAATAAATCTACCATAGACTGGATGGGATTTCAGATAGGAAATGAAGCATTTAACCGAGCAGAATTTTTCAATGATGATAAAAGGCAAATTGCTCCCTCAAGCACCAAAAGTTATGAATATACAGAAGGGGGTTATGGCACTATCGCTTATAACAAAACGGCATTGTGGTTAACTACTTTGGAAGGCCTAGTTGGAGAGGATACGATGAAAGAGATCATGCGCACTTATTTTGAACGTTGGAAGTTTAAGCATCCATGCGGGCAAGATTTTATTGATATCGTAAATGAAATAGTTCCAAAGCGTCATGGTAGTAAGTTCGGAGTCAATATGGATTGGTTTTTTGCCCAAGCACTCTATAGAACAGATCTGTGTGATTATGCCATAGAAGGAATCTATAATCAAGATATTGAATCTAATGTAGGCTATCTAGAAGATTTTGAAAATTGCACGACCAACATTAAAGATTTAGGTCAAGTCAAAAGTAGAGTAGTAGTGCATCGCAATGAAGGTATGAAACTGCCTGTTGAGGTGGCCGTATATTTTGAAAATGGAGATGTAGTCAATGAAGTTTGGGATGGCCAAGCTAAAGCGACCAGTTTTATTTATGAGTCAGATCATAGAGTAGTTAAAGCAGTCGTTGATCCGAATAAAAAAATCACAATAGATCATAATTGGATCAACAATTCTTATTCTTTAGAGCCTGACAAAACAGGTTTGAGATATTATTTTTCTAAAATATTTATGGCTACTCAGAGAGCCATTGAAAGTCTTATGGTGCTGATATGAATAGAATCTTTTCGATTTATTGGAGTGCCATTAGGTTGCTGTTTTACAAGTGGCGTGCTTGGGTAGTTGTCTTTGTGGCTAATATTCTTTTTGCCATTTCGATTGCTTTACCATTTGATAGTGTGCTGAAAGAAATAGCCGCTCATAGTGATGCACCACTTAAGGGGCTTGGCCAGTTCGATGTAGACTTTTGGGTAGATGTAGTTAATAACTATGGATCTGAATTGCAGATAGTTTGGGGGCAAGTCATACTCTTTGTGTTTTTGTATTTGTTACTCAATATCTTTTTCTCTGGAGGTCTGATAGAGGGGTATATCCATTTGTTTAAGCGCTTCTCTTTGAGTGATTTTTTTGCAAATTGTACAAAACACTTTTGGCGTCTTTTTCGCCTGGCACTATACTTTGTAGGGACGCAAATTTTTGTGGTTGCTATCCTAGCTTATATATATTCTAAGTTAGGGATGTCGCCTTTTGAATTGGAATCTGAAGGGGTACTCATCCGTCGCACGCGGATAATGTTTGCCATACTAGTTGTGCTTTTTGCCTGGATAGATGTAGTCCATGAGTATGCTAAAGTAAAAATCGTAGCACAAGGAAAAAGTAGATTTGTCCTACCATCAATTGTGAACTTGAAATTTTTTGTGCTCAAAAATTTATTTTCTATTTTAGGCTTATACCTTCTCTGTGCCTTGACCTATTTCTTGCTCACAGGGATCTCTTATTTATGCAGTGATCTTTTTGGTATGGGTAGCACTGGTGGGATTATTGCGGCACTCCTTATGGGTCAGTTGTATTTATTCTTTCGTGTGGGTACGAGGTTGCTATTCACCACTGCGGCTACGGATTACATGCGAGAAAAATCGTGGGGTGACGAATCTTAAGTCTCTTCTTCCGTGCTGAAAGCGATATGTTTGCTGTCGTCCCCTTAGGACTCATTTTGTTTTATCCCCCACTTGAATAGGGTTTCACCCTATCCTGTAGGCCTTGCTCCCTCCGGGAGCGTTAATTTTGTCAAGTTAAATTTATTTAGATTTCCATATTTTATTCTAAAAATAGAGCCCAGGATGGGCGATGGCTTAAAGCAATGGGTGCAACCCATTGTAAGGTGTAAGATATATTTAAAGTCCTGGAGGGACGACAGCGAATCCACTCTAGATGCTCCTTTTTTGGTATGTTTTTCGACTGTATAATAACTAGAGTATCAGGTCTTCAGGCCAATGATACTATATATTGATTAAATCAAATACATATACCAATGAGAAAGAGTGTACTTACCTTTATTTTATTCGCTGTTTTATATACTTATTCATTTGCACAGCAAAATGATGCCGTGGCTCGCTTAGATCATAACATGGACCACGTTGAAAAAATAGTTGGCGAAAAATCTGACATCACGGGTACTTTTGCCAATACTGGAAAATGGGAAATCATGGTTGATGATGCCAAAGTTAAATTCGATTCTAAGCCCATAAAAGAAATTAAAAATGCAGATCTACAAGATCTCATTCAAGCTGGATTGAAGTATGTGCAAAAAGACAAGTCTAAATATGCTTGTTACCGTTATAGAATTGTAGCTTCAGCAGTAGGTAAGCAAACTATGTATCTGTACGAATGTAATTTTTAAGATTTAAGATCCAGATAAGACTGTTTGTCGATTTTGTACCATACAGAATCGGCTAATCCATCGCAGTCAGCTTTTTTCCAAAATTGCATACCGATCTTTTCTAAGATTCGGATAGAAGCTAGGTTAGCGCTTGCGCTACGACCTACGATTTCATGTAGATTTAAGGTGTTGAACCCATAGTCCAGGCATGCTGATGCGCACTCTGAGGCGATTCCTTTGCCCCAGTGTGCTTTCTTGATTCGATACCCTAGATCAATCATGCCGTCATCATGTTTTTTGAGGCCGCACCATCCTAGATATTGATGATCGTTTTTGTCCATAATAACCCATCTGCCAAAGCCATGCTTTTGGAAGTGGTCATAGTTCTTAATGAACGCTTCAGCTTCCTTTATGTCTGAGAAGGCAGCATCACCCGTATACTGAATTACCTCAGGGTTTGCATTGAGTAGATACATATCCCGGGCATCACTGACTAGTTTTTCACGTAAGTGAAATCTTGATGTGGAAAATATAGCATTCATTTCTGTTGATATAAGTTTTCTATTAAGCTATACATCTTTTTAGCAGCAATATCCCAATTGTATTTTTCTCTTTGAGTCTTTCCTGCGTCGATTAATCTATTTGCAAGTGATGGATTGTTTATGACTTTGTTAATGGCCTCTCCTATATCTTCAGTGCTATTAGGATCGATCAATACAGCTGCTTTGTCTGCCACCTCTTCCATCGAACTACCTTTGGAGGTGATGACAGGAACTTCACAGTGCATTGCCTCTAATACAGGTACACCAAAGCCTTCAAATAGAGATGGATAAACTAAAGCTTCTGAAGAAGCTAAAATTTTGGCCATTTCTGTATCTTCTACATAACCTAGAAATTGGATATTGTCCTTGTATTTACTTTCTTCCCAAGTCTGTCTAATCTTGTCCGTTTTCCATGCTTGTCTTCCTGCGAGAAG
Organism: uncultured Saprospiraceae bacterium; assembly: GCA_938022165.1. GTDB lineage: Bacteria > Bacteroidota > Bacteroidia > Chitinophagales > Saprospiraceae > JALZVN01. The sequence continues at coordinate 17,338 of CALIEI010000170.1, forward strand.
CAATTGGACATTGGGATTGTTTTTGACTACATACTCCATCGCTTGGATTAGTCTGCTGATGTTTTTTCTGGGTTGCACCGCTCCTACGTAGAATATAAAAGGCCTACCGTCAGAGTATTTTTTTCTTGTAGCTTCTTTTTCCGTTTTGCTTAGGGGTTTGAAAACCTGGCGACAACCATTGCCTACCACACTTATTTTTGACTCAGAAATATGGGGAAAGTGTTTTTTTAAATCTTGTTTACCATGCTGGGATACAGAAACGATTTTCTCTGCACGGTCTATATACTTTGGAATGAAATACTTGTAAAAACGCAGTGCGGATTCATTAATTTCATTTGGATAATGTAAGTAAGCCAAGTCGTGTAGTACGTAGAGTGTGGGCACTTTTGTATTTATGGAAAGGTGTCCATCGAAGGAAAGAAATAAGTCTGCTTTTTCTTTTTTTAGGATTCTAGGTATGCTGTGTTCAAACCAAAAATACCATAAGATAGCATGCCTTGAGGGAACTAGGGTTTTGACACTTTTTACATTGTCTGCTATGAGGAAAGAAGGGTCTAAGGGTCTGTCATGAATAAAGATGAACTCATCTTCAGGGTGTGCTTCCACTATGCGACGGATGATCTCAAAGGTGTACCAACCAATGCCCTCCATCTTCTCTTTGATCAAAAACCTTGCGTTGACAGCAATGCGCATAGATGATTTTTAGCTATTTTTTCACAAGATATTCATTTATAAGCACCCAAGTGAATTATTGAATCGATTAGATAATTTGC
>CALIEI010000171.1 GCA_938022165.1 uncultured Saprospiraceae bacterium
TAAATCAGGAAAAAAAGCACATATATTTACCTCAACCCTTTTCTTTAAAGCAAAGAAAACCTATCTTTGCGCCCGGTTTAGTAGGGTATTCCTACATAAAACACCAAAATTAAGCGTAAAATGGCTAGAATTTGTCAATTAACAGGAAAGCGTCCAATAGCTGGGAACAATGTGTCTCACTCAAAGATGCGTACTAAGAGAAGATTTTTACCAAATTTGGTAACTAAGAAGATGTATATCCCTGAGACTGATCAGTGGGTAAATCTTAAGATATCTGCTAAAGCTTTAAGAGATATCAACAAATTAGGAATCTTCGCTTATTTGAAGAAATTGGAAAGGAAAGGTGTTCACACAGGCGTGAAACTTAACATTAAATAATTACCCCTTTCATTGGGTCAATAAATATTAACCAAGATGGCTAAGAAAAGTAAAGGCAATAGAATACAAGTTATACTTGAATGTACAGAGCATAAAGCTACTGGAATGCCTGGTACAAGCAGATACGTTACTCAAAAGAATAGAAAAAACACTCCTGATAGAATGGAGCTTAAAAAGTACAACCCTGTTCTTAAGAAAGTAACTGTACACAAAGAGATTAAATAAATTTTACTTCAACTATAATAATAAACTGAAATGGCTAAAGTATCAAAAAACGCAAAGGTTGCACAAAGAGCTGCAAACGCTCAAAATAACACTAGTAGAGACTTTGTTAAAGTAGTGAAGAGTATCAAAGATCCTGAAACAGGAAAGTACACTTATAAGGAACTAATGATTCACAAAGATAAAGTGAAAGAGTTTTTCGCTAATAAGTAATACTTATTTTAATACGAAAACCAATCAGTTATTAAAAAAGGCTTTTCCACATGGAGAAGCCTTTTTTAATACCAATTAGGCTTGATTCTGAATCTTCAAATTCGGACGATCTTGCCTCCTATTCCACTTAAAGAGATGAATATCAAAGCTAAATAACTTCCAATATTAGCAAGTACATTTCATATCTTTACTACATCTTAATAACACAACAAAATAAGCAGCATGGGCTTTTTCGATAAATTTTTTAATAAAGACAAGAAAGAGGATTTAGACCAAGGACTAGAGAAAACAAATTCAAGTTTCTTATCTAAAATCTCTAAAGCGGTAGCTGGGAAAAGCAAAGTCGATGAAGAAGTGCTGGACGAATTAGAGCAAGTCCTTATCTCTTCAGATGTAGGACTAGACACTACTGTTAAGATTATAGATAGAATTGAAGAGCGAGTGGCAAAAGACAAATATGTCAGCGCTTCAGAGTTGAATGCCATCCTTAAAGATGAAATAGTAAGACTACTATCAGAGACCAATGAAAACGATATGGAGGAATATGCTCCTCCAGCAGACATTGCACCTCCGTATACCATACTCGTAGTCGGTGTAAATGGAGTCGGTAAAACCACTACTATTGGAAAACTAGCCTATCAGTATAGAATGGCTGGTCATAAAGTAGTAATTGGAGCAGGAGATACATTTAGAGCTGCAGCTGTAGACCAACTTAAGATATGGGCAGAACGTGTCGGATGTGACTTTTATAGCAAAGGAATGAATACTGATCCGGCGGCTGTAGCCTATGAAACAGTAAACTACGCTATAGAAAATAAATGTGATATCTGCATTGTAGATACTGCAGGTAGACTACATAATAAGAAAGGACTCATGGATGAATTGACTAAAATCAAAAAATCAATGGGAAAGAAGCTAGAAGGAGCGCCGCATGATGTGATGCTAGTATTAGATGCCACTACTGGACAAAATGCCATAGAACAATGCCGTCAGTTTTCTGAAGCAACAGAAGTTAAATCTTTGGCCCTGACCAAGCTAGATGGAACAGCAAAAGGTGGTGTTGCGATTGGGATTACTGACCAATTTCAAATTCCGATAAAATATATCGGTATCGGTGAAGGTATTCACCAGCTACAGATCTTCAATGAGAAAGCATTTGTCGATTCACTATTCAACAAAAGCGAAACAAGCTTAAAATAAATAGATTGAGTACACTCCGGAAACTAGCGGACTCAAGATTAATTATTCTTCCGAAGGCAATGAAATCAAATGCCTTAGACCGATCTTCAAGAACATATTTGCTCTTTTAATCTCATCAATGTTGTCTATGTAAACGGACTTCATAAGATACTGAAATTCAGGCTCGATATAAAAACTCCATTTATCGCCTAAGGGTAGTTTACCCGCAAAAGAATAGAAAATAGTACTATTCACTCCATTCACTTTTTCTTTACTAAAATCCTCAAACTCATCTGCCCCAAATATGAATCTTAGATTTTGTGAATGTACTTCTGCCTGATTGAGATTGAACATCATCTGTACACCAAATGAAGTAGACCAGTACTTTTTATCCAGCCTCAAACCAAGAGGCAAACCTGCGTATTTGATAGCATAGGTACCATCCTTAATGGTTATAGTCCCCTCGTTACCAGATAAACCAGATGATTCTGTTACATCCAAGAGATTGATATGGTCTCCATAATTATAGTGACTGAAACCGGTCATAAAATTCCAAGGACCTCTATTGATAGGAAATTCAATTTTAAAACCAAACCCAACAGTATGAGAATTGTCGAGCGTGTTTGGATTTGTTAACCAAAGAGGGGCCTCAAATGCCATATGCATATAAGGGCTTTCTTTTTTCTTTTTTTTGCTTATTCCCCTACTTTGCGCTTCTAGATTTATACCGAATAAAAGAACAATACAGAAGCAAAGAATCGCTTTAATGCAATTAGATAAACTAAACACCACTACAGTGAAATTTTGAATGTTTGAAAATAAATTAACCTTTATTTAGTTTTCCTTCAGTACATCGAAAAACCCTTGCTGGGTAATCCTCGATTAATCGGTAGTCATGAGTAGCCATAATGACAGCCATATTGTTTTGCTTTGAAAGCGCAAAAATTAACTCAAGAATATCTAAAGCAGTATCTGGGTCTAAGTTACCGGTTGGTTCATCAGCAATTAAAAGCTTGGGACTATTTATTAGGGCCCTAGCTATAGCGACACGTTGCTGTTCACCTCCAGAAATCTCATGTGGCATCTTATTTAACAAATGATCAATGCCGACCATATTGAGTACTTTCCAAATACGCTTTTCAATTTTCTTTTTATCGCTCCAATCCGTTGCTCGAAGCAAAAATTCAAGATTATCACTAATACTTCTATCTGATAAAAGCTGAAAATCCTGAAAAACAATGCCTATTTTCCTTCTCAATAAAGGAATTTCATCATAGGCTATATTTTTTAGATCATGGCCAAAGATATGACCTTTACCATTAATTAGGGGCAAATCTGCATATAAGGTTCTCAATAAACTGGTCTTACCAGAGCCTGTAACCCCTATAAGATATGTAAATTGTCCTTCATGTATATCCAAATCAACCTCAGACAATACAGGGGACGTATTGTAGCCGATACCAGCTAAAGACAATGAAGCAACCTTAGGCTGCTTAGCAGTATCCTTGTCTGGAGTCGAATGGTAGGTTTGCATATTCATAATAACTCCTTATAAATCAAAGATACACCATCCTTTTTTAATAAGAGAATCCAATCATTATTGTCTCCACCTTATTTAACAACTTAGGGAGAAATTAATTCCAAAAAGTCTGTTTCATTTTACATAAATTTGATTAACAAGCGTTCATATTAGAGTACCTTTGCCATGTATTAGGAAAGGTTTTAATATCAGTGCATTTTTGACACTCATTATTAAAAAAATCTAGAGATATGAAAAAATTTCACATTATCGGTATAGTTATGATTCTAGTAGCCATTGCAGCGCTATTTATGGCGTCTGAGGACATTGCTACCTATTCTACTTTTGCTGAAGCGGTAAAAGTGAATGGAAAGATCAAAGTTGCTGGACAGTTGGTGATGGAGAAAGAAATGTACTACGATCCAGAAAAAGACCCGAACTATTTCACTTTTCATATCAAGGACATGGAAGGAACAGAAAAGAAGGTTATCCTCTACGGTTCCAAGCCTCAAGATTTTGAGATGAGTGAACAAATTGTACTTACGGGTAAAATGTCAGGAGATGATTTCGTAGCTACAGACATGCTTACCAAATGCCCATCTAAATATAAGGAAGAAGAAATGTTTCTTAAAGAATCTGAAATCTAAATTATCACAGCTGAATGACCGAAGAAATACAGTATATAGGTGAGCATCTCATCTTTGGAAAAGTGGGGTACTTTGTTATTCTTCTTGGTTTTGTTTCTGCTTTATTTTCCTGCATATCCTATTTTTTTGCGACCAACAAAGAAGGGACTTCCGAATTTCAATCTTGGAAAAGACTAGGTAGAATTGGCTTCACACTTCACGGTGTATCTATCTACACAACTATATTCCTCACGTTTTATATCATGATACAAAAGTATTATGAGTACTCTTATGTATTTGAGCATGTAAGTGATGATTTACCATTCAAGTATATCTTCTCTGCTTTTTGGGAAGGCCAAGAAGGAAGTTTTATGCTGTGGATGTTTTGGCATATATTCCTTGGAGCAATTATTTTGATCAAAGGAGGTAAATGGGAAGCGCCAGTTCTATCTGTATTAATGGCTATAGAGGTATTTATCAACTCTATGATTCTTGGAATACACATTGGAACGTACAAAATAGGAGCCAATCCGCTTGCCTTATTTAGAGATACTGCTGCTATACCGCTTTTCAATAATGAAGATTATATAACTCAATTGGCACAGTTTGCAGATGGACTTAATCCACTCTTGCAGAACTATTGGATGACTATACATCCTCCTACCCTATTTTTAGGATTTGCCAGTACAGCTATACCATTTGCTTTCGCCATAGCAGGACTTTGGAGAAAAGATCACAAAGCATCCCTTCGACCAATGTTAAGGTGGGGCTTATTTTCAGGGGCCATACTAGGGACTGGTATTTTGATGGGTGGTGCATGGGCATACGAAGCACTTTCTTTTGGAGGCTATTGGGCTTGGGATCCCGTAGAGAACACCTCCCTTGTACCTTGGCTACTAGTAGTCGCTGGTATTCATACTAACCTAATCGCTAAAGCTACAGGCTATTCCATCAAGAGTACCTACCTGTTTTATATACTCACTTTTATTATGATTTTGTATTCTACTACTTTGACTAGAAGTGGCGTACTTGGAGATACTTCTGTGCATGCTTTTACAGAAATGGGACTCGAAAATCAACTCTTACTTTTTATTATATTTTTCACATTACTCAGTATTGTGTTTATGGTTACAGGTGGTAAAAGTGTACCTGCACCCGAGAAAGAAGAGACCATTTTTTCTAAAGAATTTTGGATGTTCATGGGGTCCATGGTTTTACTTTTCTCAGGGATCTTAATCACCTTTACCACTTCAATACCAGTGTACAATAAAATTGCGGAAGTTTTTGGGTATGACTTAGGACTCACTACCCCTTTAGAACCTATCGAACACTACAATAAGTATCAGGTTTGGATTGCAATATTCATTGGTTTATTTAGTGCTTTTAGTCAATTTTTGCGGTATAGAGAATTCAATTGGAAAGGACATTCAAAGAAGTTTGCTATTCATGCAGCTATCAGTATGCTCATAGCAGGCATACTGACTTATGTAACTGCTCTATGGATCAATGTGGGCATTTGGCAATATTATTTAATGTTGTTTTTTGCCATGTTTACCATTATAGCCAATATAGATATGATTACATTTTTTGGTAAAGTAAAAGGTATGAATATCTCTAGCTTTACTGCACATGCTGGTTTTGGTATCATGATTATTGGCATCATGGCTTCTGGCCTCAACAAACAGTACATCTCTACAAATCCATTTGCACAAAGAGGCTTGATACCGGAAGACATGATCAATCAGAATGTAATTCTCTTTGAAAGTGATCCTATGTTTATCAATGGCTATCAAGTAACTTATGAGGGAGATAGTATAGTAGATAATACTAGATACTTTAAAGTCAACTACCAACGCATAGACAAAATGGGTAATCGATATGAATCATTTGATTTGTATCCGAACGCGCTGTATAATGCAAAATTTACTAAAGTAGCTTCTTTTAATCCAAGTACGCAGCACTATTTGGACCGAGATATTTTTTCTCATATCGCTGGCTTACCTCCAGGAGAAGCAGATATTGAAGACGCCAAAGCAAAGGAAGACAGCTTAAAATACTATAGCTATAGCTCACTACTAAATACCCCTATCGAGATACTAGACACAGTAAGGGTTACAGAATTTGGTTTTGACACCACCGTAGTTAAAAAATTCTTAGTGTCAATTGAAGGGATCAATAAATCGCCCGTGCATCATGAGTACAAGCCTGAGATGGGTGATCTAGCTCTAGGGCTAAAGTTGAAAGTAGACTACCCTGCTGATTCTACTAGCTACACTGCTGAGCCTGTGATTGTGCTGAGGGGATCATTATTGTTCAACTATGCGGCGCAAATAAACGATCTTGCTCTGAAATTTAAGCTAAATGAAAAAACGCTTGATGCTATATTTATACCTGAAGCAGAATTGGCCTATCAAACCATGGATCTGAAAGTAGGTGATGAATTTAATTTTAATGGTTACAAAATCAATTTCTCAAATTTTGAAAAGGATCCTGTGCATTCAGGATATGTAAAAGAAGAAGGAGATATAGCAGTAGCCGCTGTATTAAATGTTAATGATACAGAGGGTAATAACTATTCTGCTCAACCGATTTATTTGATTAGAGGCAATAGGCCATTTGTCCTCAAAGATGAAGTTTCTGAAGTGGGTCTACATTTCCAATTTGTCAAAATAGATCCTGCCACTGGAACGGTCACTTTAAATATCGCACAACATACTCAACAATCAGCTATCCCATTTTTGATGGCTGCCAATTCTTATCGAGATGATTATATTGTATTGGAAGCTATCGTATTTCCTGGAATCAATTTCTTTTGGTTAGGAACTATCATGATGATGGCAGGTCTCTTTATAGGAATGTTTAGAAGCATACGTGATAAAGTAACATGAAAAAAGTAGCTTTAATCGGTGCAGGAAATGTCAATTGGCATTTGGCTCATGCATTACCCAAACGCAAGTATGAGATTTTTCAAGTGTATAGTAGAACTACAAAATCTGCTCAAGCACTCGCTAAATCACTAGGGTGTAAAAGCACTACTCGAATCGACAAAATAAGCAAAGAGGCTGATATCGTTTTGATCGCAGTGAGTGACGATGCACTTGTTGATATAGTAAAAGAATTGGCTTACTTAGCATCTGAGGATCGTCTGTTTCTTCATACATCTGGTAGTACTCCTTTGTCAATATTAGAAAAGCACTTCAAAAATTGTGGAGTACTCTGGCCACCACAGTCCATTAGAAAAGAAAACAAGATCAGCATAAAGAATACACCTTTTGTTGTGGTTACAAATGAACAATCCAATGAACGGGTTCTTGAGTTTGCAGGACATGTATCAAAGTATGTGCACACAATGACGGAGCATCAAAAAAGTAATTTGCATTTGGCTGCAGTATTAGCTAACAACTTTACTACCCATTTGCTAAGTCTAGCTTATCAACAATGTGAAGAAAATAATATTGACTTTCAATTGCTCAAACCGATTATCAAAGAGACTACTGATAGAATATGTGCAAGTGATCCTGGTCTACTGCAAACTGGTCCTGCTATAAGGGGTGATCAAAAGACTATTAACAGGCACTTGAAACTACTAGATCATAATAAAGAACTAAAGAAATTATATACGCTACTCACTAAGAGTATCAATCCGAAAATAAAGTAAAGACCTATGAGAATAGTTGGAGAAATCCCTCACTCAACATACAAGATCACTATTTTTCACATGAACAATAAGCACTCTGTGCAATTTGAAGATGGCGAACAAACTCAGCTATATAAAGTACCTGATGTCCCCTATCTCAAGAGCATAAACGACATCAAACAATTGGTGGATGGTGCATTTCTAAACGAGATCGATAAGGTTTTCATGCTGATGGGGCAGGCTAAAGAAAAAGCTGTCAAACAGGTGATAGATCGCTCTGCCGAAAATGAGTTTGAAAATATAATCTAAGTTCTCTTATTTTCTATGATTCGATTAACGGGCGATGCGAATAGCAGGAAGCCCTAAAAGGACAAGCGGTAGCAGTGGCATCCACATGAATGCGCAGGGAGTAGAGACAAGCTTGCTAGACCGCCTAGGCTAGGCATGCCCAGCCTAGTTAGTCTGGCAAGCTTGTCTGTATCACGCACAAGCCATGTGGATATAACGTATGACGCGGTCCCGAGTGAGACCGAAATGCGATGATGGTAATCAGAGCAATTTAGGTCGACACGAAGGGATGGCCCAAAATCAATTCAGCATAATTTTTAAACATTACCTTTCTCATTCTGTTAGATACCAAAAGGAAAAAGATGTTCGGCTTATTTAAGAAAGATCCGCTAAAGGAGTTACAGAAAGAATATAAAACTAAATCTGAGGAAGCGATGAAAGTACAGAGAAGCGGCGACCTAAGGTTGTATGCTACTTTGGTAGAGGAGCTAGAAGAAATAGAAAAGAAAATCGCCGCTCATACTAAGTAAGTCGGCCTTTGATCAAATTAACCAAGACCTGAACTCCTCTATTGACATCTCCATTGTTATTGATAATCATATCCACATTGTTTTTGTGCGGAGCAATATACTTTTCGTAGGATGGCAGCACATGATGCTGGTAGCGATATAGTACATCATCAAGAGGATAATTTCTTTCTATTTGATCTCGCTGGATTCTTCTGATCACTTTCAATACATCTGAAGTATCTACAAAAACGGTAAGATCCATCAATGACTTCACCTGCTCCGAGCTAAATACAAAAAGGCCTTCTGCAATAATTATAGGTGCAGGCATAATAGTCTTCATACTTGCTTGTGCTTGATCATTATTGAATACGTACTCCTTCAAAATAACCTCTTTGCCAGCTATCAAATCTTGCAGTCTGTCGTGGAAAGATGTATGATCAATAGCACCAAGGCGATCAAAATCAGTCACTCCATTGGCATCAATAGCCTGTTTTTCTCTTGGAATGTAAAAATCATCCTGAGTCAATAAACAAACTTCATTGTCAGTAAATGCTTGGCAAACTAAATTAACTATCGTTGACTTACCCGAGCCTGAGCCACCGCTGATACCAATAACATAAGGTTTTTGCATGGTGCAAAATACAGCTTGTTGAGCAATTCGACAACCATCCTAAAAACACTTTGCTTTTGAACCGTAAAATAAACGATTCCTTAAAATATTGAATTGGTATAATTTCAATAAGTGGATGGCAATGTTTACATTTGAAACAGGCAATAGCAAAATATAAATGGATTTCATCATTGACATACTAAGAGGAGGACTCGGCATCGCCGTGATGATTGGGGTGTGCTATCTATTGAGCAATAATCGAAGTGCTATAAATTGGCGATTAGTACTCGGTGGGCTCGTACTGCAGATAGTACTTGCGATATTGATCCTCAAAGTTCCTTTTATTTATGGATTTTTCAATTTTATAGCTGAGGCCTTTGTATCTCTATTAGGATATGCTGAAGCTGGAGCCAATTTTTTGTTTGGTAGCTGGCCGAATGAAGCTTATATCCAATCTACCAATTTTGACACAGGCCTGCAAATTCCTTACAAGCTAGGATATATGTTTGCCTTTAAGGTACTTCCTACGGTAATTTTCTTTTCGGCTTTTTCTGCGATTCTTTATTACTTGGGTATTTTGCAAGTGATCATTTACGCTTTTGCAAAGGTAATGAGCAAGGTGATGAAATTGTCAGGTGCCGAGAGTCTTGCCGCTGCTGCCAATGTATTCATTGGACAAACGGAAGCGCCTTTGGTAATCAAACCATTCTTAGAAAACATGACTCGCTCAGAGATAATGTGTTTGATGACAGGAGGTATGGCCACTATTGCAGGGGGTGTTTTTGCACTCTTTGTTTCTATAATCGGGGATGAATATGCTATCCACTTTTTGACAGCTTCTATTATTTCCGCTCCAGCAGCTATAGTAGCGGCAAAAATAATGTACCCAGAAGTTGACCCAGATCAAACCAATGAAAATCTGGAGATTCCAAAAGATAAAATAGGAAACAATCTGCTGGACGCCATTGCGATTGGAACTACAGATGGGGTAAAACTCGCTGTAAATGTTGGTGCCATGCTTTTGGTTTTTATTTCTTTAGTAGCACTTGTCAACGGGATGTTATTTTTCTTTGCTGATATTATTGTATTGGACACTGTAGTAGTAAATGGAATAACGGAGGATTATACATTCAACAATAAAATTTCAGATCTCACCAACGGTAGATTTGAAGGTTTTAATCTGGAATATATATTAGGACTTATGTTTGCTCCAATAGCTTGGTTGCTAGGAGTCGATTCATCAGATATTTTATTGGTAGGCCAGCTACTAGGTAAGAAAACCGTAATCAATGAAGTGATAGGCTATATAGACCTACAAGGATTGATGGCCAATCCGGAGGTAAAGCTTAGTCCCAAATCAATTATCATAGCTACCTATGCATTATGTGGATTCTCAAATTTCTCCTCAATAGGAATACAAATTGGTGGGATTAGTTCTCTAGCTCCAAATCAGAGACCAACACTTACTGAACTAGGGTTAAAAGCTTTGATAGGGGGAACTATCGCTTGTTTTATTACTGGTGCTATCGCAGGAGTGATTGTTCAATAGCAGCTATACTACATACTTCACTTCTTTCATCACTTTATTCAGCTGGCGTCTATGTCTTTTGAAGTGCAACTCAAAAAAAGCAAGCATATTTTTTGGTGTCACCTTGCCTACGAAAGGATGTTTGTACAGTGCTGTTTTGAGTAAATGATCTGGAAGGTCATTTAAAAAATGTTCCAACTCTGCTCTATTGTCTTTCCATTTCTTTAGTATTTCCCAAAATCTAATATCTGTTGGCATACTAACCTCGCTCACCGCATCTGGAGCACTAATCTTAAATGGTACTCGGAACACATTTTTTAAATATATTCCTCTAAGGAATCCTTTAAAGCCCGCCTTAGGAATATCATCTCCAAAGCTTAATTTTTTCTTTACATATTTTAACGCGTACTCTTCAACAAGAACTACATGGTAGATAACTTGCAAGACAGACCACCCCCCTCTTTCTGGTGAAGTATTGAGTACAGAATCTGGCTGATCTTTTATTTCTTCTAGCAGATCAATCATAGTATGCTGAAGACGGTCAAATGTGGGTTTAAGTGAAGAATCCATAGTGTTTGAACGTAAGTTTATTGATCGAATATTTTAGGATTCATTTTATACTGACTGGGATCATGTTTATTTTCTAACCAATAATTATGATCATCTATCAGTCTTGGAAAATTTTCAAATCTGAACTGTAGTTTGCCTAAAGAATTAACAAGTGCATCATAGCCTTCAAAAAGCTGCTTTGCTGACTCCTTGAAGCCTTCCTCCTCTATTTGACAGACCTCTTTTTCATCCTGCATGACAATGTACCTTGTCTTGATTGGATTTTTCACATCACTCCCCGTTTCATAGAGGAAAGTGTAGGCAACAAAATGGCCTTCATTTAATTGTTCAATAAAAGAGAAATTAGAAGCTAGTATTCTCGCCGGGCGATCCAATTCATACTTCATGAAATGTCTCACATGAATATATTCTTCATTCAAATTGGTCTTTCTAGCCTCAGAAAATCCGTAGGCCAATAAATCTTTAGTTTTGTAAAGGGGAAATTTTTTAGCCTTTTTAGTTTCGCTAAATCTCACCTTTACCATACGCTCTACTTCACCTAGTACTTGGATATATCCTTCTACCCTATCGCCATTGTTTTTGATAATATAACCATCCGCAATGACTCCTTTTTGGCCAAAAGTGAAAAAGTAAAGCGTAAAATGCAATAAGAAAAGTAGACTAAATTGTTTCATAAAACAGTTTTCGTTATTCTGATCAAATATACGCTATTCAATATGTCTCCACAAGTATTTTAAAAGTCTTTAAAATATCGGATCACTTTGCTAGTTTTAGGGGTTTTTAATAAAAAATAACGAAAATCCAATTGAATGCTAAATAAAACGCTCTTTACGCTCGCTTTACTATTTATTTCACTAATAATTTTTGCTCAAAAAAAGGATAAAGACAAATGGGATGTTACCAATCCACCATATGATCACAAAACTGTAAGTTTTACGACCGATGAAGGGACTTGGATGAACCTTGATGTAAGTCCTGATGGCAAGACCATTGTTTTTGATTTATTGGGGGATATTTACTCCATGCCTATTAGTGGTGGTCAGGCTAAGGTATTGCGCCAAGGTCTCGCTTTTGAGGTGCAACCGAGGTTTTCACCAGATGGTAAAAAAATTCTATTTACTTCTGATGCAGGGGGTGGTGACAATATTTGGACTATGGATACAGATGGTCAAAACGCTAAACAAATAACGAAAGAAAAATTTCGCTTGCTCAATAATGCTTGTTGGATGCCTGATGGTCAATACATAGTAGCTAGAAAACACTTCACTTCTACCCGATCAGCAGGCGCTGGAGAAATATGGATGTATCATATTTCAGGCGGGGACGGTATTCAACTTACTGAAAGAAAAAATGATCAACAAGACGTCAATGAACCAGTTGTATCTGCGGATGGAAATGATGTTTACTACTCCGAAGACGTGTATCCTGGTGGATATTTTCAATACAATAAAGACCCTAATGATCAAATCTATGTTATCAAAAAATTTGACCGTACAAAGGGAACAAATGAAGTGGTGATTGGTGGCCCTGGTGGCGCATGTCGCCCTCAAATTTCCAATAAGTCAGATAAGATTGCCTACGTAAGAAGAGTAAGAACAAAAAGCGTACTCTTTGTACACAATCTAGAAACTGGAGAAGACTTTCCAATTTGGGATGGCTTATCAAAAGATCAGCAAGAAGCTTGGGCCATTTTCGGCACTTATACTGGTTTTGATTGGATGCCAGACGATAGACATATTGTTGTTTGGGCACAAGGCAAAATCTGGAAAGTCAATAGTACCGATGGCTCAAAAACGGAAATTCCTTTTTCTTTAAACGCTGAGCATAAGTTAGCGGAGACTGTTTTATTTAAGCAGAAAGTTCATGAAAAAGAATTTGATGTGAAGGCAGTTAGACATGCCGTTACTTCTCCAGATGGATCTACCTTAGTCTTTAATGCGGTCGGATATCTTTGGAAAAAGAAATTGCCAAATGGAAAGCCGGTTAGGCTTACCAAGCAAACAGAGAGTTTAGAATTCGAACCTTCGTTTTCTCCTAATGGAAAAGAAATTGTTTATGTCACATGGAATGATGTATCCTCTGGAACTATACAAAAGATGTCATTAGGAGGTGGTGGCTCTACTAAAATAAGCGAAGGAAAAGGAATATACCGTACGCCTCGTTTTTCTCCCGATGGCAATATGCTTGTCTACGTCAAGGAGGCTGGTAATGGTCATCAAGGATTTACCAATGCGGTAAAACCAGGAATATATACTACAAGCAAAAATGGCGGCAAACCAAAATTCATCACGAAACTGGGATCGGATGCAAGGTTCAATGCTACAGGTGATCGTATCTTTTTCCAAAAAGGAGGTTACCTTTTCGGTTCACTCAAAAAATCTTACCTAAGTGTAGATCTCAATGGAGAAGACGAATTAGTAGTGTTTAATACTAAATATGCCAACCAGTTTGTTCCAAGTCCAGATAATAAGTGGATTGCATTTACAGAATTATTCAAAGCGTATATCGCTCCTATGCCGCAAACCGGAAAACCATTTGGATTGGCTGCTGATACCAAAGCGGTCCCTGTTTCTCAGATTGCTAGAGATGCTGGTACCAACTTACATTGGTCGGCTGACGGCAAAAAAATACATTGGACGATTGGCGAATCCTATTTCACCAATGAGATTGCTGATCGCTTTACATTTTTACCGAATAGTCCAGATAGTATACCACCAATAGATACCGTAGGTGTATCGATTGGATTAAAGTTGGAGACAGATGTACCTCAAGGTTTGATTGCGCTCACCAATGCCACTATTATTACGATGAATGGCGATGAAGTGATTGAAGATGGCGTTATCCTTATTGAAGAAAATAAAATTAAGTCGATTGGTAAAACAAGCGAAATCGACATACCCGGCAAAGCAACAAGTATAGACTGTGCAGGTAAAACTATCATGCCAGGGTTGATTGATGTCCATGCACATTTAGGTGCTTTTCGATTTGGCCTAAGTCCGCAAAAACATTGGCAGTATTTTGCCAATCTCGCCTATGGCGTTACGACCACTCATGATCCATCATCCAATAGTGAGATGACTTTTTCTCAATCTGAAATGGTCAAAGCAGGACATATGGTTGGTCCGCGAATCTACTCTACAGGTACTATTCTGTATGGTGCAGATGGTGATTTCAAAGCGGTCATTAATAGTCTTGAAGATGCTCGCTCGGCGCTACGACGAACTAAAGCTTACGGCGCATTTAGTGTAAAAAGCTACAATCAACCTCGTCGAAATCAAAGACAGCAAGTCATCAAAGCGGCGAAGGAATTAGGAATAAATGTTTATCCGGAGGGAGGCTCTCACTTTTTTCATAACATGACGATGGTCGCAGATGGACATACAAGTGTGGAGCATAATATCCCTGTTGCCCCTGTCTACAAAGATGTTGTCGAATTTTGGTCCAACACCAATACGGGTAACACGCCTACCCTAATAGTAAACTATGGTGGAGTCAACGGAGAATATTATTGGTACCAAAATACTGACGTCTGGGCAAAGGAACGTTTACTTAAATTTACACCTCGCCCCATCGTAGATTCTCGGTCTAGACATCGCACGATGATACCTGATGAAGAATACGAAAATGGCCACATCCTCACTTCTAAGTCATGTACCAAACTACAAAATGCTGGTGTCAATATGCATCTTGGCTCGCATGGTCAGCTACAAGGCCTAGGAGCACATTGGGAACTGTGGATGCTACAACAAGGCGGTATGAGCAACCATCAAGCTTTGAAAGCAGCTACTATACAAGGTGCAAACTATATCGGGATGGGAGATGAAATTGGCTCGCTAGAAGTTGGAAAATTGGCGGATCTAATTGTCTTAGAAAAGAATCCACTTGAGAATATTCAAAATTCAGAATTTGTACAGTACACTATGATCAATGGTAGGCTTTATGACGCCGATACGATGAATGAAATCGGCAATGAAGACAAGCCTAGAACTGAATTTTATTGGGAATTGGAAGGATCAGGTAATGCGTATCCTTTCTATCAAAGGACCAGTAGTTTTATGCGGCCTCAATGCAATTGTAGGTTATAATATTTTGGGAGTGCCCCCTGCTCGACCCCGGCTGCCTCGCAATCGGGGTCGGGCTCTATCGCAGTCCGTGTTCACTTCCGTCCCGATGAAAAAATCGGGACCGATGAGCGAGCTCATCGTGCTTTCGATCCCTCACTCAAAATTCGCTTATTATGACAAGTACTTCAAATAGAGTTTTTATTGCTACTAGTATGGATGGCTATATAGCAGATAGAGATAATAAGATTGACTGGCTAGACACCATACCTGAGATCAACACAATTGATACTGGATATAATGCTTTTGTAGAGCGCATCGATGCCTTTTTATTTGGAAGAGGCACCTATGAAACCGTTTGTGGATTTGACATAGATTGGCCATATACAAAACCAGCCTACGTACTGAGCTCTAAATTAAAATCAGGCGAGCTCAAGTTTGACGAGCATGTAACGTATCTAAGCGGAAAGCCCACAGAAGTTCTTAAACGCATACACCATAATGGGCATCATAATTTATACATCGACGGTGGCAGGGTTATTCAAGACTTTTTGAGAATGGACCTGATAGATGAAATGATCATAACTACGATTCCTGTATTATTAGGCGGAGGTGTGCCCTTGTTTGGCGAATTGGATAGTAAGCTTCTATTTCACTGTATCGAAACCAAACATTTTTTAAACTCTATTTCGCAAAATCGTTTTGTGAGAGTGAGGTAAATTATTTTTTTGTTAAAGCAACACCACACCTTGCTTTAAACCGCTTACCTGGTGCAAGGACACGTAAGCCCTCCTTATTATTGAAAGCATCAATATTGCAGCTCATAGGTTCAAATGCGATAGAAGTTCTATCATCCGGCGTATAAACTTGCAGATAGTTGAATTTTGAATCCCGAGTCTCTTGGTAATATCTCAATTTAAGATCTTCATTCTCCAAAGTTACAGAGGTGAAATCGGCATCCTTTTCAAACAAAAACGCATTATTAAATTTCTCTTTCCCAATTTTTTTGGGCTTTGCAAAATCATTGTATAAGGTTTTTTTACCAGTTGGTAACAACTTATCGTCAAGTGCAACTTTCTTGCACTTCGGAATACACAATTGGCAATCTTCAATAGATTGTTTCAAAGTAAAGTATGGATGCCAACCCAAACCAATCGGCATATTGCCAGTACCCATATTTTGTACTTGCATATTAATTTCACATTTGAGTCTATCAATATTTATCACTAATGAAAATTTAAATGGGAATGGGAAATAGTCTTCTGCACCATCATATGCTTGCTCAAATGATAATCTCAATCCCCCATTCGCAGTTTCTTCAACCAACTTAAATGGAGCTTTTATTTTGAAACCGTGTAAAGCATTATTACCTACAGAATCATTTATTGGAAACTGATATTCTTTTTCCTCAAAAGAGTATTTTCCTTCTTTCAATCTATTTGGAAATGGAAGTAAGTAAGAACTTTTATAAGAAGGATTAGAGTCAAGATCTTCATCTGATTTTGGTCCAATGAGAATAGAACGCCCTCTCAGTTTTAAATCAGCTATTAGTGCAGACTCTTCGATTATATCAAGACCTATAGTACCATCATCGCTTTGATAGCTTAGTATATTGTGGCCATTTTGTTCTAATATCGTTTTCTTAAAACTTGGCGAGCTCATATTTCTTAGTGTTGTGTGGTTCTGCTAAAAAGATACAGCACAAATATATAAAAGGCCAGAAGGATTTTCTCCTTCTGGCCTTTTTTCAACAAACTATTTCTAATAAACGAAATTGTTATTGCTTGATGATTCGTAATGCTTCATACTTATCATCTCTTGTCTCTAAAGTAATAAAATAGGTGCCTGCATTATATTGGGAACCAATTGAGATTTGTGTAGCGTTATCTAACTCTATAGTTTCTATTACTTGTCCAATTACATTTGTCACTGTAAGTAGACCTGATACGTCGCTATCAAAGTTCAATATGGCTACTTCACTAAATGGATTAGGAGCGATTTCAATAATATCATTTTCCACTAAGTCATTCGCCGAAAGTGGAGCCTCTTCCACCAAAAATCTATCTAATCCTGCTTCTGATAAGTGGCCCGGATCATCATCAGATGCTAATACTGAAAACTGCATAGTAGTTGTTAATTCTAATACCTCAGCTACATCAAATGAGAACGTTTCTCTCCAAGCTCCATTTGATTGTCCAGAATCCAATACTTCAATATCCACATCTGTTACCCCATTAGATATGCGTACTATCGCGTTGTCATTAGGTGCACTACCTCCTCCGCCATTGAAGAACCAAAGATCATAGGACAATCTTGGATTTACAAATTGTGTAAGATCCATCATTGGGGAACGCAAAATCACAGTACCGCCATCGATATCCGTATCTCCTACACCGCCATCTGAGTTACCCGTTACATAGGCTTTGTTTCCTATATCACCTTCTGTATCAGCAGATGGATTTGAAGCACCTTCATCAGCGAAAGTACCTATCGGCACTACTCTTACCCAATCGCCTGTTTCTGCTTGAGATTCAGTTGTCCATCCCATATCTACAATAAAGTCATCCATGAGCGCCGTATTTAAAAGAATATCAAAACTTTCATCCTGAGCTAAAGTCGCAGATGGGTTAAAAAGTATATTCTCATATCCCCATGCACCAGCAAAGATCTGATATTCTCCCTCCAAGATAGAATTGATAATAAACTCACCGTTGGCATCTGTAGCTACTTCTTCTTCTCCATTAGGTCCCTGAAACAGCACTCCTGCATTTGCAATAGGAGCATTATCTACAGCAGATCTAACTGTACCCGTTACAGAGTAAGACGCTAAAGGAATCAACTCTACATCTAGAATAGTAACTTCTCCATTTGTTATAGTTACAGTTTCAATAGCAGGTTCGTAACCTAGCCTATTAAATGTAACTGTAACCTCTCCTCCTGCTGCAATACCAGTCTTATAATCTCCCAAACTATTAGTTTCCTTATTATTTACTTGAGTACTTTCAATAGTTACAGCGACATCACCTAAAGGTAAGCCTGTGGCTTGATCAGTTACATTTCCTTCTAGGTAAGCTGCTCGTACATATTCTGTATCAAAAACATAAAGTCCAGTTCCAATATCAGAAACTAAGACTAATCCAGATGGCAAATATGGAGTAGCTCCCCATGCGCCGCTAAATCCACCACCGTTTTGAAGAAAAGTATCGAAATAAGCAACTTCAACTAAATTATCTGGTTTATTTCCATCTATAATACGGACTCCGTCTGTGTACCAGCTGGTCACCAAATAACCATTATGATAATGCGTATTATGTGGAATAGAACCAGATCCTATAGATGTACCTGGACGAAACGAATCTAATCTTCTTATATCATTCAAATCAGAAATGTCATAAGAGTCAACATATGAATTAGCTCGTTCATCGGTTGTGAAAATATAGTTGTTGTCATCAGATGACCAAGCATTATGTGTAAAGTTCATTGTGGTACTTTGCGATGCAAGTGTAACTGGATCAGATCTGTCAGAAATATCAATAACTGAAAATCCTCTACCAAGATCTGATGCAAACATCAAATCACCGCGAGTCATTACATCGTGAGCATAACGAGGATCTGAAGCTCCTATTAACTCAGGTGTGCCTGGATTTGAAAATAGATCAAGAATAATCGGTCCTCCCGAATTCAATCTACATCCAGCAAGGTAACCGTACCCATCTTCATCAATGAAGATATTGTGACATCTACGTAGTACACCTGAAACATTACCCATTTCAAGCTGCGGCTTCCAAAACTCCCATGTTATATTATTAGGTGCCTCACTCATATCTATTATCAACAAGCCATCTTCTCCCTCATCCGCAATGACATAAACAAATTCACCGAAGGCTTTCATATCTCTCCAAGTAGAAGGTGCTCCTGTAATGGAAGCTACCTCAACAGGATTTCTAGGATCTAACAAATCTACTATCGATGTTGTGTTTCGAGTACCTACTATTGCATATTCTCGACCATCAGGCGCTGCATAACCCCAAATATCGCTAAGGGCTTGATTGTATTGCAAATTGGAAAGCAACTCCATATTTAGAGAGTTTTGAGCTTGAATATTTAAACTCAAAAGAACAACTACGATACTTGTAAAAAACTTGTGCATATGATTTTATTTAAATGATTTTGGCAAATTTAAGATTAAAATTTATTGGATGCGAGTGATACCGGTAATGCCTTGTTCGCATTGTAAAACAGGGGACGAAAGTACAGAAATTAAAGCAAAATTAAGTTAAAACAGCCACTGTTAATCGACTCGTACAGACCAAATGGGTCTCTTGATCCCGAATTTCAATTTGCCAGACATGAATTTTACGACCAATTCTGATCGGAAATACCTTTCCAGTAACTATCTGCCCTTCTTTTGCTGATTTTATATGGTTTGCATTGATAGTCAACCCGACAATTTTTAGATTATCTGGCGATACGATTATATTCGATGCTACACTTCCAAGTGTCTCTGCCAAAGCCACAGATGCCCCTCCATGTAGAATACGAAAAGGTTGTACCGTTTTATGAGACACCGGCATCGTCGCCTCTAAAAAATCATTCCCTATATTTGTAAATTTAATATCTAAGTGTTCAACCAATGTGTTCTTGGAAGTCTCATTAAGAATTTCTAAACTTGGCTTTATTTTCCAAATCATATTTAAATCTTTTTATGAAAATTTATCACAATCCTCGTTGTCGCAAAAGTAGAGAAACTTTGGACATTCTCACTAACAAGGGTATAGAGCCTGAGGTTGTCCTTTATCTAGAAACGCCTCCTAGCAAAAGGGAATTAAAAGAAATTCTTAGCAAACTAGGGATCAGTGCATTCGATCTAGTAAGAAAAACAGAAGCGATCTATAAGGAAAACTATAAAGGTAAGGACCTTACAGAAGCTAAGTGGATAGAGGCAATGATCAAGTACCCTAAGCTAATAGAAAGACCAATTGTAGTCAAAGGTAAAAAAGCGGTAATAGGAAGACCACCTGAGAATGTTGAAGTGCTTTTCTAATTAATTAGAATTTTCAATAATAAAGATCAATGTTACAATTGCAGTTGCTTGTGCTACAGCGTCTGCAAACACCTTACCCCAATCTATATCAGCGCGTTCTTTCTTTTCTTGTTCTTTCTTTTCTTCAACTCTTCCAACTGTAATAACTGATCCTTTTTCAACGCTAGGATATTTTTTAAATAAAAGGTAATCTTCTGTTTTCTCGATTCTACCGTTTGGATGTTCTACAGTAATTAATCTTCGTCTACCCTCTTCACCGACTCCCGCAGCAAACTCGTCTACGTACCACTTTGCGTTTTTGCTCTTGTAGAAGGGCACATTTATTTGTCCGGTCTTTAAGATTTTATCTGGGTAAATATCTTTGGCCTTTGTTAATCCTCTTATAGCAACAAAATCTTTTTGCTTTGGTATTTCAAGGATGTCACCATCCTTTAGTATAAAGTTATGTTTAGATTTTTTGTCTCTTATTACATCATCCAATTCTAAAACAACATACCCAATACCTTCATTAACTCTATATAGTGTTGCTCCTTCAGGGAATGCCTCTTTTGTCAAACCACCAGCCTTTTTTAAAACGTCTGATATCTTTTCGTTATCCAACTCTAGAGAATACTTTCCCGGATACACTATTTCTCCTTTTAAAAATATATTCCTTTGCAACTCAAAAGATGGAGCAGTTCTTACCTCTATCAAATCATAAGGCTTTAAATTATAATCTTGTCCATTTACTTGAAAATTTTCATCAAGGCTGATCGTTTCTACTACTGTTCTACTATCATTATCCTCCCCTATGATAACTCGGGAAACATCTACACGTGATTTAGCTGCTTCCAACCTCAAGCCGCCGGCCAAGGTGATCGCATCCCTAACCGTTAAGGTTGGGTCATATGAAATTGTCAATGGCTTCTTTATGGCTCCTTCAACCCTTACAGTAGTTTCTTGAAGAAATTCTTTGCGATTAAAAACGACTATACTATCGTAGGGCTGTACATTTTGTTGGGCTTGAATAGAATTGTCAAAATCGATCCTGATATATTCTTGATCATTTTGGTTTTGAGGATTTTTTCTAAAAACATAAGCATAATCGGTAGCCTCTGGCAAAGTACCTCCTGCCATTTCTACCGCATCTAAAATACTTAAAGAACTTTCAGTATCTATCGGTTGACGCCCTGGCTGACGAACAGCTCCCGATACCACAAACTCCTCTACATCTTTAAACCTAGCTTGGTCATAAACAATAATGCGATCTTCAATATTTAATTCTAAATCTTGTGATCCATTCAAATTATCAATATCTAACTTGATCCATTTTGTACTCCCATCTAGGTTCTTTCTAAGCAAAAATGCAAGATCCTTTCTAGCTGTTTTCAAAATTTTTGCTTTGTTTAATGCTTGTGAAACTCGCATGCTTCTATCCAATTCGAATCGGCCTGGGAACTCAACTGCGCCTACCACCTCCACAAAATTTTCGTAAGTATTCTCGATATTCTTTATTAAAATTCGATCTCCTTTTTGCAGCTTAAAATCTGAAGCACCATTTTGAATCGATCGATAGTCTACATCAATTATGACTTCTTCATCATTTTCATATCGAGTGATCTGTATATTCTTTAGATATGCATTATCTGTAACTCCACCAGCATATAAAATTAGCTTCTTTAGTCCTTCTCCCGGAAGCATTTCATAGGTAAACGGACGTCTAATTGCACCTTCGACTGTCACTTGAAAGTCAGCAATCGGTATAAAAAGATAATCATTATTTTGAAGGAAATAATCCTTTACGATACCCGGATTCAAAAGAAATTCATAGACATCTAAGTTTTTTGAAGTTCCATCAGGATGCATCAATTTTATGTTACGCACACTCCCTATGTCAGAAGGTCCGCCCGATGCAACTAATGCATTAAAAGCAGTATTAGTAGCAGGTACATTGTATGTACCACTTTCGATCGCTTCTCCTACTATATTGACCGAAATAGTTCTTGAATAATCAATGGTAACTTCGAAGTCTTCTTTTCTAAAATTGAAGTATTCGCTGTATCGACTGAGCAATAATGATCTTGCTTTAGCATAGGTAATGCCTTTGAGTGGGATTCTCGGCATACGATCCGGTTGTATAAAACCTTCTTTATTGATCGTGAATGAGGCACTTTCTTGACTTTTACCCCAAATCAAAATACTGATTTCATCTCCAGGACCTAAGACGTAGGTCTCCGGTGGTCTTATGTCTTCTGAGGGAGTATATAGAGCTATACTTTTATTCCTAAAAACCTGCTGTCCATAGATTTTGGCTTCAGGCAGTTCTTCATTTTGTTTTTCGGAAAGTTCGTTAGCTATTGCCTCTTCAATTGGCACTCCGCTCTCTATAGCTCTTCTAATTTTTTCGGCAGTTTGATCAGAAGCTTCTTCTATTTCTTGATCTATAGCTTCTTCTACCAATTCATCTAATGCAGCACTATCAGCAGGGATTGAATCTAGCGCAATTTTATACTCTTGTTCTTGCTTTGACTCCATCTCTCTGATCACTTCTTCTGTAGCACGCTGAATTTCAGGGAGTTGGTTTGGATCAAAATTGTCTAGATCGAAGCCTCTTTTTGCCATTCTTTCTCTAAATTCCGTCTCATCGATACCACGATTCTGCAGTTCTCTCCTTGCTTCTCCCTCTGATAGGATTTGTGCTTGACTATGGACAGTCAAAGCAAAAAAACAACATAGGAAAAGAAAACATTTCCTCATAAAACGTAATTTTTTATCAAGTGTAATCATCTAATAGCGATAAAAATACACCTAAATTTCGATATTATCGACTTGCATACTGATTATCGTAGTATTTTTGGTAAGCACCGGAAGTGACATTTTCTAACCATTCAGAATTTGCCAAATACCATTCCGCTGTAAGTCTCAGACCCTCTTCCATTTGTAGCGAAGGTACCCAACCCAATTCATCTTTGAGTTTTGTAGCATCAATGGCATATCTACGGTCATGTCCTGGTCGATCAGTAACATACTTGATCAGTGATTTTGATGTACCCTCTGGCCTGCCTAACAATTCATCCATTGTCTTAATAAGCAGATTGATAATGTCAATATTCTTCCATTCATTATGCCCACCGATATTATAAGTTTCTCCATTCTTACCATCATGATAAATCACGTCGATAGCTCTAGCATGGTCTTCCACCCAAAGCCAATCCCTTGTATATTTACCATCTCCGTAAACAGGTAGCTCCTTATTTTGCTTGATATTATTTATAAATAAGGGTAGTAACTTTTCTGGAAACTGAAAAGGTCCATAATTATTAGAGCAATTGGAAATAACTATTGGAAAATCAAAGGTATGATAGTAGGCTCTCACCAAATGATCAGAACTTGCTTTTGAAGCTGAGTAAGGAGATCTTGGATCATAAGACGTTTCTTCCGTAAACAATCCAGTTTCACCTAAAGTCCCGTACACTTCATCTGTACTCACGTGGTAAAATCGCTTACCTTCAAAACTACTCCAATTTGTTTTTGCCGCATGGAGCAAATTAAGTGTTCCTACTATATTGGTCTTGATAAAACTAAGTGGGTCTTTGATAGATCTATCTACATGAGACTCTGCTGCTAGATGAATGACCCCATCAAAATCATACGTTTTGAATAATTCATCTAAAAATTCCGCATCGTTTATATCTCCTTTGATGAATTTGTAATTAGGTTTATCTTCTATAGAAGTCAAATTCTCAAGATTACCTGCATAAGTAAGCGCATCAAGGTTATATATAGTATAGTCAGCATACTTATTGACCATCAATTTCACAAGATGTGAACCGATAAATCCAGCACCGCCAGTTATCAAAATCTTTTTGCTCATTGTATTATTAGTCTTATATCTTTTTTAATCGAATAATTAAACTGCCTCTACAGGTACTACAGTTTTAAAGTACTCATATGTGCGTCTCATTCCTTCTGCTCTATCGATCTTAGGCTCCCAGTTCAAAATTTTCTTCGCTAGCTCAATATTTGGCTGACGAACTTTAGGATCATCCTTTGGAAGTGGCTTATAAACTACTTTCGCCGCTGGATTCCCTACCATTTCAATGACTTCCTGTGCAAAATCACCAATAGTAATTTCATCTGGGTTACCAATGTTTACTGGTTGAGCGTAGTCACTCAAGAGCAATCTATAAATCCCTTCTACTAGATCATCTACATAGCAGAATGATCTCGTTTGAGAACCGTCTCCAAATACAGTAATTCCTTCACCTCTAATAGCTTGTGAGAAAAAAGCCGGCAATACTCTACCATCATTTACACGCATTCTCGGACCATAGGTGTTAAAAATTCTTACCATTCTAGTCTCCAACCCGTGATAGGTATGATAAGCCATAGTAATCGCTTCTTGAAAACGCTTTGCCTCATCATAAACTCCACGAGGTCCTATAGGATTTACATTACCCCAATAGTCTTCTGTTTGTGGGTGGATCAATGGATCACCGTACACTTCAGAAGTAGACGCTATCAATACTCTCGCTTTTTTATTTTTTGCCAAACCCAATAGATTATGAGTACCAAGTGATCCTACTTTTAAAGTTTGGATTGGCATCTGCAAGTAATCAATCGGAGAAGCAGGAGAAGCAAAATGTAAAATATAATCTAATTTACCTGGTACATGCACGAACTTAGAAACGTCGTGATTATAGAAGCTAAATTCCTTTAAAGGAAATAGGTGTTCGATATTTTTGATATCTCCAGTTAGAAGATTATCCATTCCGACTACATCATAGCCTTCTGCTATAAATCTGTCGCACAGGTGTGATCCCAAAAACCCAGCTGCGCCTGTTATTAATACTCTTTTACTCATGCTGCTATTATTGATTTAGATTTTTATACACTTGAAAGCCATTAGTTTAGTGCTTTCTTTTACCTAAATTCATACGTAGATTGGAGCTCAAAGGTACAGCTTACTATGTATCTAACAATATTATACTTGCTAAAAAAAGTTAATACTAATTATTTTTAATTGACCCTGGCATAAATTATTGATATTGTTTACTTTATATCTATTTATAATGCTTTATATGGGCCTACCCCTTCTGCCTTCACAGCCAGCTAGGCTGCAGGGGTCGTTATGTTCCGTAGCTCATTGGGATTCGGCCTCTCCTGTTACTCGACTAAAAAAAGTAGTCGAGTAACAGGAGAGGCTGACTGCAAAAAAGCAGTCCCTACTGCACAGCACTAGTCCAAAAATTTAATCTAAGTTTTGAGTCCACTCCGAAAAGTCACGAAAGCACAAAATGACTCTTTTGGCGATATTTTTCATTTTCTCAATCCACTGATGCTCAGGCATCACTGAATTTCGAGAATAAAAAATCTCATCCAAAATAGCCTATTTTTTGCAATCCGCTACTTTCCGGAGTGGACTCAGTTTTGGTTATTTCCCTTTTTTGAGTGAGTGATAGTAAGGAATCCAGACTGGATCGATAGAGGAAGTCTGGATGCCCGCAGGGCCGATAGTCCTGGATAGCACGACCGCAGATGAAGCCATATTCACGACTTTTGGAGTGATAATGGAAGCATCTGGGGGCACTCCCAACTCAGAAACCTGACATTATGCGTTATATTTATGGGCTAAGAGAGCCAATTGTAAGAGAAGATATTTACTTTTATAGTGTAGAAAATTTACTGAATGAACACATTAAGAATAATTTTTATTTGTAGCTTTTGCCTATTGCTGTCGGTATTGCAGGCTCAGCAAAAGAATAAAAAAATCAATAATAACGTCATAAGTGGAAATTTCACCTACTCTTTTCATGTACCACAGGCAGATTTGGCTGTGCGTTTTGGTCCTAGCCTCGAAATAGGATTAGGTTCTGATTTTATCACACATAAAAAAAGATATATTTTCGGCTTGGCTGGCAACTTACTCTTTGGAAATAATGTCAATGACAATGTCCTTGATATCATCACCAATGAAGATGGCAACGTTATAGGTACCAACCAACAAGTAGGCATTGTTGGTCTAAAACAAAGAGGTCTTTACATAGGCGGGCATGTTGGAAAGCTATTTCAAATAAGCAAAAAAACTTTATCAGGAATCCGATTTACGGTTGGAGCTGGTCTATTGCAACATAAAATTAGAATACAAGATGACTTAAACACTGTCAACATTTTGAAGGGTGACAATGTGAAAGGGTTTGACAGACTTACCAATGGCTTATCTTTTCACCAGTTTTTGGGATACCAACATTTTGGCAAGAGTGGACTCTTTAATGTATTTGGCGGAATAGAAGCCTATGAAGGTTTCACCATGAGTAGAAGAAGTTTTGACAACACGCTTATGCGCCGAGATGATCTCGCAAGATTAGACATCTTACTTGGTCTCAAATTTGGTTTTATGGTTAAATTTAACATTACAGAAAATCCAGAAGAGATCTATTACTAGATGATATTCATTTATAGATTTGCTCTTTTATTTTATCGTATTGCTGCGTACTGCATGTCGTTTTTTGATAGCAAGGCAAAGCAGTTTGTAGATGGACAAAAAAACCTAATCCACAATATAGAAAAGGAAAATATCAAAGCGGAAAATCCCATTTGGTTTCACTGTTCTAGCTTAGGTGAATTTGAACAGGCACGGCAGTTAATAGATGGCTTATACGATGCTGGAGAGAAGATTCTTCTTACCTTTTTTTCTCCTTCTGGATATCAACATAGAAAGGATTATAAAAAAGCGGATTGGGTATTTTATCTCCCTTTTGATACTAAAAAAAATGCTGAATCTTTTATCCAACACACGAATCCCAAGGTGGCCATTTTTGTAAAGTACGATCTCTGGTACTTTTATCTCCAAGGCCTTAAAAACAAGGCTATCCCAAGCTATTTAATCTCTGCTATTTATCAAAATAATCAAATCTACTTCCGAGCAATTTCGGGAAAGCTACATCGAAGAATGTTGAATATGTTTGAGCACATTTATTTGCAAGACTTTGCAAGTTCAGATTTGTTAAGGGATATAGGCATCACTCAAACTTCCATCATAGGAGACACCAGAGTAGATAGTGTAATAGATCGAGCAGAGGGAATCAAACCTTTACCTTTAGTGGAGAAATTCTTAGCTGGTGAGAAAGCAATTATTCTTGGCAGTGCATACACCACAGAAGTGGAGTTATTGGCTGACGTTCCAGAGCTTATAAACAAAGAAAAAATCATCATAGC